>JANPOW010000064.1:0-5354 GCA_031428185.1 Betaproteobacteria bacterium
GGCGCAGTTGTTGCCGCACAACTGGCGACAGGCCAGCGTCATCGCCGAGCCCGCCACCGTCGTCGCGGCCGAACCCGCGTAGACCACCTTCAGCACACCACCGGCGGCAACGCAAGGATGGGGTTTGCGGAACGCTTACGCTGCGCCAGCACCGCCCTGCGCATGCTGGCGTTGCCGTCAATGACCAGGGCTTGGGCGGTTCGGAAGAACGGGTCGGTCAGCATGGTTTTGCGATCCGTAGCCGGTCAAGAGGTGCGCGGCGGGCCACCGGCGTCAAGCGCGCACGGGTGGGTGGGTGGATGCGTTGATTGCTGTGCGGGCCCAGCGGGCCAGGCCATCCCACACTGGCTGGCGCTGCACATGCCTCAATCAGCTTGCAGCACCGCCCATGCAAAGCCTATCGGCCCACCACCGCTCAACTTGAGCCGGCTGTGCGCCGGAGCGCCCCAGCCAAGCCGGCCAACTTACTTGAACAAGTCCTTGACCCGGTCGGTCCAGCTCTTGGCGTTGGGTGAGTGTTTTTCACCGCCTTTTTTCAATGACTCGTCCAGCTCTTTGAGCAGCTTGCGCTGATGCTCGGTCAGCTTGACCGGGGTCTCCACCGACACGTGGGCGTACAAGTCACCGGGGTAGCTGCTGCGCAAGCCCTTGATGCCCTTGCCGCGCAGGCGGAAGGTTTTGCCGTGCTGGGTGCCCTCAGGCAGCTCGATCTCGGCCTGGCCGGCCAGCGTGGGCACCTCGATCGTGCCGCCCAGCGCCACCGTGGTGAAGCTCACCGGCACGGTGCAGTGCAGGTCATCACCATCACGCTCAAAGATGTCGTGGTTCTTGATGCGGATCTCGATGTAGAGATCACCGGCCGGGCCGCCATTGGTGCCGGGCTCACCGTTGCCGGCCGAGCGGATGCGCATGCCCTCGCTGATGCCGGCCGGGATCTTGACCTCCAGCGTCTTCTGGCGTTTCAACTTGCCGGCGCCGTTGCAGGTGGTGCAGGGCTCGGGGATGATCTTGCCAGTGCCGCTGCAGTGGGGGCAGGCCTGCTGGATGCTGAAAAACCCCTGCCGCATATGCACAGTGCCGGCGCCATTGCAGGTGCCGCAGCTTTTGACGCTGGTGCCGGGCTTGGCGCCCGAGCCTTTGCAGGTGTCGCAGGTGTCCCAGCTGGGGATGCGGATTTGCGCGTCCTTGCCGTGGGCCGCTTCCTCCAGCGTGATCTCCATCGCGTAGCTCAGGTCAGCGCCGCGGAACACCTGCTGGCCACCACCACCACGCCGGCCGCCGTTGAAGATGTCGCCAAAGATGTCGCCAAAGGCCTCGGCAAAACCGCCCATGCCCTCGGCGCCAGGGCCACCGCCGCGGTTCGGGTCGACGCCGGCATGGCCGTGCTGGTCGTAGGCGGCGCGTTTTTGCGGGTCGGACAACATCTCGTAAGCCTCTTTGGCCTCCTTGAATTTATCCTCGGATTTTTTCGCATCGTCACCCTGGTTGCGGTCGGGATGGTGCTTCATGGCCAGCTTGCGGTAGGCCTTCTTGATGTCGTCGTCGGTGGCGTTTTTGGGCACGCCCAGGATGTCGTAAAAGTCGCGCTTGGCCATGAATGCATCTCAAACTGTGGAAACGACACCGCCGCGTTGAACGGCAGACGCAAAGTCTGCCGTTCAAACGCGGCGAGATAGCACGTCAGCCCGGGGACCGGGCTGGACGGCTTATCACTTTTTCACTTCCTTGAACTCGGCGTCGACCACGTTGTCGTCGGCCGCCGGCTTGGCTGCACCGGCGTCCGCCTTGGGTGCGTCGCCCGCACCCGCAGCACCACCAGGGCCAGCCGCAGCGGCCTGCTCGGCGTACATCTTCTCGCCCAGCTTCTGGCTGGCGGTCAGCAGCGCTTCGGTCTTGGCTTCGATCAGCGCTTTGTCCTCGCCCTTCAGCGCTTCTTCGGCATCCTTGATCGCGGCTTCGATCTTTTCTTTCTCGCCGGCGTCCAGCTTGTCACCGTATTCGGTCAGGCTTTTTTTGGCCGAGTGGATGTGACCATCTGCCGTGTTGCGGGCCTGCACCAGTTCCACCTTCTTGGCGTCTTCAACGGCATTGAGCTCAGCGTCCTTCACCATCTTCTGGATCTCGTCTTCCGACAAGCCCGAGTTGGCCTTGATGGTGATCTTGTTCTCCTTGCCGGTGGCTTTGTCTTTGGCGCCCACATGCAGGATGCCGTTGGCGTCGATGTCAAACGTGACCTCGATCTGCGGCAGGCCACGGGGTGAGGGCGGGATGCCTTCGAGGTTGAACTCACCCAGGCTCTTGTTGCCCACGGCCAGCTCACGCTCGCCCTGGAACACCTTGATGGTCACGGCCGGCTGGTTGTCGTCGGCGGTAGAGAAGGTCTGCGCAAACTTGGTCGGGATGGTGGTGTTCTTCTTGATCATCTTGGTCATCACGCCGCCCAGCGTCTCGATGCCCAGGCTCAGCGGTGTCACGTCCAGCAGCAGCACGTCCTTGCGCTCACCGCCCAGCACCTGGCCCTGGATCGCAGCACCCACAGCCACCGCTTCGTCGGGGTTCACGTCCTTGCGCGGCTCTTTGCCGAAGAACTCTTTGACCATCTCCTGCACCTTGGGCATGCGGCTTTGGCCACCCACCAGGATCACGTCGTCGATCTCCGTCACCTTGATGCCGGCGTCCTTCACAGCGATGCGGCAGGGCTCAATGATGCGTTGGATCAGCTCGTCGACCAGGCTCTCCAGCTTGGCGCGGGTCAGCTTGATGTTGAGGTGGCGCGGGCCGGAGGCGTCGGCCGTGATGTAGGGCAGGTTGACGTCGGTCTGGGTGTTGCTGGACAGCTCGATCTTTGCCTTCTCGGCGGCTTCTTTCAGGCGCTGCAGGGCCAGCACGTCTTTGGTCAAGTCGACGCCCTGCTCTTTCTTGAACTCGGTGACGATGTAGTCGATCAGGCGCTGGTCAAAGTCTTCACCGCCCAAGAAGGTGTCACCGTTGGTGGACAGCACTTCAAACTGCTTTTCACCGTCCACATCGGCAATCTCGATGATGGAGATGTCAAACGTGCCGCCGCCCAGGTCAAACACCGCAATCTTGCGGTCGCCCTTGCCGTGTTTGTCCAGGCCAAAGGCTAGGGCCGCTGCGGTGGGCTCGTTGATGATGCGCTTGACATCCAGCCCGGCAATGCGGCCGGCGTCTTTGGTGGCCTGGCGCTGGCTGTCGTTGAAGTAGGCCGGCACGGTGATCACCGCCTCGGTCACTTCTTCGCCCAGGTAGTCCTCGGCGGTCTTTTTCATCTTGCGCAGCACTTCGGCGCTGATCTGCGGCGGGGCGATCTTCTTGCCACGCACCTCCACCCAGGCGTCGCCGTTGTCGGCAGCGGCAATGGTGTAGGGCATCAGGTTGATGTCCTTTTGCACTTCCTTCTCGGTGAACTTGCGGCCGATCAGCCGCTTCACCGCGTACAGCGTATTGCGCGGGTTGGTCACGGCCTGGCGCTTGGCGCTGGCACCCACGAGCACCTCACCGTCTTCCTGGTAGGCAATGATGGACGGCGTGGTGCGTGCACCCTCGCTGTTCTCGATCACCTTGGTGGTGTTGCCTTCCATGATGGCCACGCACGAATTGGTGGTGCCCAGGTCGATACCGATGATCTTGCCCATGAGGTGTGCTCCGAAAAGAGTTTGAATTACTTGCTTTGGAAATCGGGCCAGACAGGGCACTTTCAAGTGCTGTTCTGCCGGCGAATAGCCCGGATTGGTGATGGATCAGTGGGGTGTCAATGCGCGCTGCATGGCGTGGTGCTCACTTTGGCGCGGCCACCGTCACCAGCGCCGGGCGCAGCACCCGGTCGCTGATCATGTAGCCTTTTTGCAGCACGGCCACCACGGTGTTGGCGTCTTGATCTGCCGGCACCACGCTGATGGCCTGGTGCTGGTGCGGATCAAACTTGGTGCCGGCCGGTGGTGCGATGGCCAGCACCTTGTTGCGGTCGAGCGCGGCGCCCAACTGGCGCAGGGTGGCATGCACCCCTTCAAGCACCTGCTCCACCTTGGCGTCGGGCATCGCGATGGCCGCTTCCAGGCTGTCTTTGACCGGCAGCAGGCTGTCGGCAAAGGATTCAATCGCGTATTTGCGCGCCTTGCTGACCTCTTCATCGGCACGGCGGCGGGTGTTTTCAGCCTCGGCCTTGGCCCGCAGGTAGGCGTCGGACACCTCGGTGTGCTTGGCCTCCAGATCGGCAAAACGTTGTTCCAGGCTGGGCGGCTGCACCGCGTCAACGGGCGGTGCGCCGGGTTGGTCTGCGGCTGCGTTTGCAGCGGCGTTTGCGGCAGCGTTTGCGGCAGCGTTTGCGGCAGTTTGGTCGGCAGTTTGTGACACGGTGGGGTCGGTTTCCGGCGTCGTCATGTCGGTTGCTTTGCGGGATTTTTTGAAGGGGTTGAACACGAATGCAAGGAAACGAAGAGGTCGCCTTGGCGGCACAGATTTGCAAATGGGGACTCGATCCCCCGGTTCAAGAGGGGTTATTCCAAACGGGCGAGCGGCGGCACACCGGCTCAGTCGTCGTCGAGCGATGCGCTCCAGCGCTGCCAGGCGTGCTGGGTGCGCTCGATGTCGCGCCGGTCGCGCTTGGTGGGCCGGCCCTGCTCGATGGACAAGGCCGGCTCGGCGGCCAGCCGGCGCGCCTCGGCGGCCTGGGTGCGGGCGGCCAGGCTTGCGGCCGTCTCCTGGTACAGCGCCTGCGCCACCGGCGCCGGGCCACGCAGGTGGCTTAAACCTGCCACCACCACTGTGCGCTGCACGGGGCCCTGGCGCAGGTGCAGCACATCGCCCACCCGCAGCTCACGCGATGGCTTTGCCACCTGTTCGTTGACCAGGACGCGGCCTTTGTCAATGTCCTCGGTGGCCAGCGAGCGGGTTTTGTAGAAGCGTGCGGCCCACAGCCATTTGTCCAACCGCAGTGACGGCGCCGCAGCCACGGTGGCAGGGCTTGGGGCTTTGCTGGCGTGTTTCATCGGGTGGCGGTGCAGGGCAGGCTGGCGGTCGTGCTGGGCGTCGGGATTGTCAGCCACCGGACTACTCCCCTGATTGCGGGTGTCGGTCGTGCGCAATTTCTAGGAGCCTGTCGGGCTTTGGGTCGGGCCTGCGCCGGGGCGAGTTTCGGTGCCAACCGTTGTTGCCGGCTCGTTGTGGGGCCCAACCCCACGCCTCACCGGCTCCTAGTGTAGTGCGTCAATTAGAACTGCTCTTATTCAGGACGGCTCTGGCACGAGTCACCTTGGCCAGGATGTCGCTTGCCTTGGCAGTCCAGATGAATGGTTTTGGTTTGGCGTTGTGGACAGCGATGTACTCGGCAATTG
>JANPOW010000065.1:0-8089 GCA_031428185.1 Betaproteobacteria bacterium
GCGCACAGGCGCTCGATGTCTGCAATGTCAGACAAACCACCCGACGCAATCACCGGCACGGTGAGGGCCTGGGCCAGGCTGACGGTGGCCTCGATGTTGATGCCACTGAGCATGCCGTCGCGGCCGATGTCGGTGTAGATCACGCCCTCGATGCCGTAGTCCTCAAACTTGCGGGCCAGGTCTACCACCTCGTGGCCGGTGAGCTTGCTCCAGCCGTCGGTGGCCACCTTGCCGTCCTTGGCGTCCAGGCCGACGATGATGTGGCCGCCGAACGCCGTGCAGGCGTCTTTCAAAAAGCCCGGGCTCTTGACGGCGGCGGTGCCGATGATGATGGTGCTGATGCCGGCGTCCAGATAGCGCTCGATGGTGTCGAGATCACGGATGCCACCGCCCAGTTGCACCGGGATCTTGTCGCCCAGCACCTTCAAGATGCTGCGGATGGCGGGCTCATTGACCGGTTTACCGGCAAATGCGCCGTTCAGGTCCACCAGGTGCAGGCGGCGCGCGCCGGCGTCCAGCCAGCGCTTGGCCATGGCGGCGGGGTCGTCGCCAAAGGTGGTGGAGGCATTCATGTCGCCTTGTTGCAGGCGAACGCAGTGGCCGTCTTTCAGGTCGATGGCGGGGATCAGCAGCATGGCTGTGGCAACAAGGCGGTTGGCGGGTTGGAGGGGTGCGGCGCAGGCAGGTGCGGCTTACGGCGACCAGCTGAGGAAGTTGCGGTACAGGCGCAGGCCTTGGTCAGCACTTTTTTCAGGGTGGAACTGGGTGGCAAAAATGTTATCCCGTGCCACCGCGCAGGTAAAGCTGTCACCGTAGGTGGTGCAGCCGGCGGTGTGGCGCGGGTCAGACGGCGCGCTGTAGTAGCTGTGCACAAAGTAGAAGTGGCTGCCGTCAGCGATGCCGTCCCACAGCGGGTGCAGCGTGCCGCCGTGGGCTTGTGGATAGACCTGGTTCCAGCCCATTTGCGGCACTTTGTAGCGGCTGCCGTCGGGCTGCAATTGGCCATCAAGCTGAAAGCGCCGCACCCGGCCGGGGATCAGGCCCAGGCCGGGGGTGTCTTGCTCCTCGCTGTGGTCATGCAGCATCTGCATGCCCACACACACCCCCAGCAGCGGCTTGTGGGCGGCGGCGTGCAGCACGGCGTTTTTCAGGCCGGAGTGGTGCAGCTCACGCATGCAATCGCGCATGGCGCCCTGGCCAGGCAGCACCACCCGGTCAGCGGCCAGCACATCCTCGGGCCGCTGGGTGACGATGACCTCAAAGACGGAGCCCTGCGCGACATGCAGCACCGCCTGCGACACCGAGCGCAGGTTGCCCATGCCGTAGTCCACCACCGCCACGGTTTTGCTCATCGGATGACCCTGCGCGCTGCGCGCTCCGCGGTGAATGCTTGGCAGCGGCCCGGTGCGCTCACAGCGATCCCTTGGTGGACGGGATCACGCCGGCCGAGCGGGCGTCCAGCGTCAACGCCATGCGCAGCGCCCGCCCGAACGCCTTGAATACTGTCTCGGCCTGGTGGTGGGCGTTGTCGCCTTTCAGGTTGTCGATGTGCAGGCTGACCAGCGCGTGGTTCACAAAGCCCTGGAAAAACTCAAACGTGAGCTGGGTGTCAAACGCACCCACCATGCCGGCTTTGAACGGGATGTGCTGGTGCAGGCCGGGCCGGCCCGAGAAATCCACCACCACCCGCGACAAGGCTTCGTCCAGCGGCACATAGCTGTGGCCGTAGCGGGTGATGCCACGTTTGTCGCCCACGGCTTGCGCCACCGCCATGCCCAGCGTGATGCCCACGTCTTCTACCGTGTGGTGGCCGTCGATGTGCAGGTCACCCTGGCACTGGATGTCCAGGTCAATCAGGCCGTGGCGTGCCACCTGGTCCAGCATGTGGTCAAAAAACCCGATGCCGGTATTGAAGTTGCCCTGGCCAGTGCCGTCCAGGTTCAGGCGCACGCGGATCTGGGTTTCCTTGGTATTGCGCTGGATGTCGGCGGTGCGGTCCATGGTGGGTTCTGGGGTCATGCTGTCGAAAGGCTGGCGCGCAGGGCGGCCAGGCAGAGGCGATTCTCGTCGGGTGTGCCCACGGTGATGCGCAGGCAGTTGGCCAGCAGTGGGTGCAGGGCCGACACATTCTTGACCAGCACACCGCGGGCCTTCATGCCGGCAAACGTGGCGGCGGCATCCGGCACCCGGGCCAGGATCATGTTGGCCTGGCTGGGGTAGGGCTGCACACCGGGCAGGTCGCTCAGCGCGGCAAACAAGCGCGCACGTTCGCTGCGGATCAGCGTGGCCTGGGCGGCGTATTCATCCGCGTGTTCCAGCGCAAACAGGCCGGCCTCGGCATTGAGCACGCTGATGTTGAACGGTGGGCGCAGCTTGTTCACCTCGGCAATCAAGGCGCTGCGGCCCATCAGGTAGCCGATGCGCACCCCGGCCAGGCCAAACTTGCTCATGGTGCGCATCACCAGCACATGCGGGTGGCGGTGCAGGCGGTCCATTGAATCGCGTGCGGCAAACGGCTGGTAGGCCTCGTCCATCACCACCAGGCCGTGGTGCAGGCCCACGGCGTGGATCAGGCGCTCAATCACGGCGTCATCCCACAGGTTGGCGGTGGGGTTGTTGGGGTAGGCCAGGTAGAGCAGCGCGGGCTGCTCGGCGTGGATGGCGGCCAGCATGGCGGCCTCGTCCAGTTCGAAATCAGCGCTGAGCGGCACGCCGACAAAACGCAAGCCCTGCAGCGCGGCCGACAAGCCGTACATCACAAAACCCGGCAGCGGCGCCATCACCACCGCGCCGGGCAGCGCGCAGGCCAGGGTGAGCAGGCTGATCAATTCGTCTGAGCCATTGCCCAGCATCAGCGTATTGCCAGCGGGCATGTGCGCGTGCGCGGCCAGGGCGGTGGCCAGGTCGTCGGTGCGCTCGGCCGGGTAGCGGTTGAGGGCCACCCGGCCCAGGCGCTCACCCAGCGCCTGCTGCAGCGCGACGGGCAGGCGGTGCGGGTTCTCCATCGTGTCCACCTTGACCAGGCCGGCGCTGGGCTGCACGGCGTAGGCGTGCAGGCCTTGGATGTCTTGGCGGATGACACGCTGCATGCAGGCCGTGAGCAGGGTGTTGTCTTGCGGGGTCATCGCTTGGCCTCGCTGGGCATGTCAAGCACTTGTGTCAAGCACTTCAGGCCCGAGCACAAAAGGGTTGATGACGCGCACACCGTCAATTTGCTGGTTGTGTTGCAAGTCTTCGGTGAGCAGCCACTCGCAGCCTTGCTGTTGGGCGGCGGAGACGATCAGCGCGTCCCAGTAGCTGAGTTGGTAGCGGCTTTCGATGGCCCAGGCGGTTTCGACGGTGGGGTGGTCCAGCAGCCACGGCTGCCAGCGCTGGTAGCGGCGTACCTCGGCCCGCGCGTCGCCGGCCTGCATCGGCGGCCGCAGCTTGCGCGTGGCGTTGGTGTAGAACTCGCCCAGCACCTGGGTGCTCAGGCGGCCGCAGCGGCGGGTCCATAGCACCCGCATCCAGTCCACCGCACGCTGCTGTTTACCGGGGTCGGCGCCGTCCTCGCAGTAGAGCAGCACATTGGTGTCGACAAACACCATCACTTCTTGCCTCTGGCGTAGGTTTCCTCACGCGTGGGGTAGGGCGTGCCGTCAGACGTGTAGCTGCGCTGGCGGCCAAGCCAGTCGTTCATCGCCCGTTCGTAGGCATCGTCATGCCGCATCTTCTCGGCCGCCAGCTCACCCACCAGCCGCGACACGCTGGTATTGCGCCGGGCCGCCTCCATGCGGGCCCATTCGGCCACGCTGTCTTCCATCGTGATGGTCACGTTTTTCATGGTGGGCTCCACATTGCGTGCGGCCGATTAAACCACGAAGTTCGTGTTGCACGATGTTCGTGCGATCAGTTGACTCACAACACCCGGACCGATGATGCGGCGCTGCCGGCCGTTTTGCCGGCTGCTTTGTGCTGGCTGCGGCTACCGCACCAAAGCCCAGCGACCAGCGCTTGAGCCGCCGCAGCTGGGGTGATCTCAGCCCCGCTTGCCGGGCACCGGTGCCGGCAGGTCGCCCGGTGCCGGATACGCCTGCGGCGTGCCGACCAATGCCCGCATCACCCGCACCTTGCTGCCGGTGGTGACGACGATCACCGCATCACCCGGGTTGAAGCTCTCGCTGCCTTTGGCTTGCACCACGGCGCGGCGCTCACCGCTGCGCAGTTGCAGCATGATTTCCAGCGAGTCTTCATGGGTGGAGTTGCGCTCGATGGCATTGCCCAGCACGGCGCCCACCACCGCGCCGATCACGCCGATGGCGGCTGAATCGCGCCGCCCACCCACCGACGAGCCGGCAATGCCGCCCACCACACCACCGGCCACTGCACCGGCGCCAGTCTGGCTGCCGTCCACCTTGACTGGCCGCACCGACAGCACCCTGGCGTCCAGCACGGTGGACAGGCGTTGGGTGTCGTTGCGGCTGATGACATCGGGGCTGCTGGTGGCGCAGCCGGCCAGCACAGCAGCCAGTGCAGCGGTTGCCAGGGTGAGTGAAGTGCGGCGCATGGATAGTCCTTGGAATGGGTCAGCTTGTGCAACGGCCACAACTGGGCTGGGGTTGACGCGCAGGTTCGAGCCCTGACCCGCCAAAGCGGTTCCACGCCCGGTGCGGCAGGCAGGTGAAGTTGAGTAAATCAGGCCGAAGGGTCGGCTTGGGCGGTGGGTTGGCGGCCGGGCGGGTGGCTGTGGTGTCAGCGGTGCAGCAGCACGTCCAATGCCGACACCGGCGCCGCCCGGTGGCCCCAACTGGCGCGCAGCCAGGTGGCCAGGGCGGCCATGTCCTCATGCGGCAGATCGAACGCCGGCATGCCGTAGGGCCGCGGGTTGGCGTCGGTGGCAGGTGCAAAACCACCGTTGCTGATAGCCTGGATAAGGTTGCGTGGGTCAGCCATGGTTACCGTGCGGTTGCCCGCCAGCGGTGGGTAGATGCCGGCTGCACCCTGGCCTTGGCCACCGTGGCAATCGTCGCAGTGGCGGGTGTAGAGCTGGCCGCCTTGGCTCAGCACGGCGCTGGCTGGGGGTGCTGGTGCTGCGGCGGTGCTGGCCGGCGGTGCCGGCAGCGACTGCAGGTAGGCCACCATGGCCTGCACATCGGCCGGCAGCAAGTGTTGGGTGCTGCCGGCCACCACCTCGGCCATCGGGCCCTGCACCACGGCATGGCTGTTGATGCCGGTCTGCAGCAGCTGAACCGCCTCCATCAGCGGCCAGACGGCCAGGCTGGCCTGCGCCGGGTCGGCCAGCGACGGTGCACGCCAGCCATGCTGCGGCCAGCCATCACCCACGCCGGGGTCGGCCAGCCCGGCGCTGGCGCCCAGCAGGTTGCGTGCAGCGTGGCAGGCGCTGCAGTGGCCCAGGCCATTGACCAGGTAGGCGCCGCGGTTCCACTCGGCGCTGCGGCTGGCATCGGCCACAAAGCTGCCCGGGCGGAACGACAAGGCGCGCCACAGCGCCAGCGCGGCCTGGCTGCCGTAAGGCCAGCGCAGCGCATGGGGCCGGTTGAGCTGCTGCACCGGCGCCAGGCTGCGCAAGTAGGCCAGCAGGGCGTCCGCGTCAGCCCGGTTGACGAGGGTGAAGTTGGGGTAAGGGAAGGCCGGGTACAGCAGGCGGCCGTCACGTGATCGGCCGTGGTGCAGCGCACGCCAGAAGTTGTCGGCCGTCCAATTGCCCAGGCCGGTGCTGCGGTCCGGCGTCAGGTTGCTGGCGTAGACCGTGCCAAACGGCGTGGCAATGGCCTGGCCACCGGCATACGCCGCACCGCCGCGCGTGCTGTGGCAGCCTGCGCAGTGGCCGGCGCGGGCCAGGTAGGCGCCTCGGGTGATTTGCGCGGGGCTGGCTGCGTTGCTGGCGGCATTGCCGCTTGCCGTGCTTGACGCCGCGATGGGTGGATCGGCTTGCAACGCCGTCTCGCCTTGCAGATTGCGCCATGCCACCCAGGCCGCCAACCCAGCGCCAAGCAGCAGCAAGGCCAGCACAGCCCGGCCCACCATGCGCCAGCCAGACCCGGCCATCACGGCGCTGGCGCCACCGGGCCGCAGGGCAACGGTGGCGGGCTGGCCGCGCCACTGTTGGCCGCCGGGTGCGCCGGCACCGGCTGGGCGGCCAGCCAGGCGGCCACCGCACTGGCGTCACCTGGCGCCAGGCGTTGGCTGATCGTGGCCATGCAGTCGGGTGCCACGGCACGCCGGCTGCCTGTCAGCCAAGCGCCCAACTGGGCGGTCAGGTAGTCCTGCGGCAGGCCCAGCAGGCCGGGCACTGCTGGCGCGGTGCCTGCCAGGTTGCTGCCGTGGCAGGCCACGCAGGCTGGCAGGCGGCGTGCCGGGTCACCCCGCCGCACCAGGGCTTCACCCCGGGCCAGCAGCGCGGCGGGCCCGGGCGTGGTGTTGGGCGCGGCGGCCGGTGGCAGATGCAGCGCCGCAAAGTAGCCGGCCATCTCCCACAGGTAGGCGTCACGCTGGTGCGCCAAGAAACCCACCATCGTGCTGTTGTGGCGCTGGCCGTCGCGGAAGTTGCGCAACTGCTGGTACAGGTAGGCGGCCGGTTTGCCGGCAATGCGCGGCAGGTAGCCGTCCCGCGTGTTGCGGTTCTGCGCGCCGTGGCAGGCCAGGCAGGGCTGTAGCCGTTGCGCCAGGGTGTCCGGCACTTGCACTGCACTGGCCGCGCCGCTTGCAGCACCTGACACCAAGCCAGTTGCCGATCCTGCAGCACATGCCAGCACGCTGACCAAGCCCGACAACAGCCTCACCGCAGCGGCCCGCCTGATGGCCCGGTGCACCACGGGCGTCAATCGCGCAGGCGGCTGGAGCGTGGTACGCAGGCCAACAAGAACTCCATCTGGTCGGCCAGGATGCGGCGCCCACGCAGGATCATGTCCTCGTGCAGGCTGGGGGTGTAGGGAAGGTAGAGCAGCGTCATGTTGGATTCTTCGGGCAGCCGGTTGCCTTTGCGGCCGTTGCAGGCCTTGCAGGCGGTGATGCAGTTCATCCAGGTGTCGCGGCCGCCGCGTGAGGTGGGCACGATGTGCTCACGCGTCAGCGTGTCGTAGCCAAACCGGCCGCCGCAGTAGGCGCAGACATGGCGGTCGCGCACAAACAGCTTGGGGTTGGTCATGGCCGGCGTGACACGCCAGGCCCGGCTGGGGATGCTGCCCCGCACCGCGATGATGGGGTGCACCTCAATGCGTGACTGCAGGCCGGTGGTGCGCTGGATGCCACCGCGCAGCACATGGCAGGCACGGCCCAGCGTCCAGGCCACACCATCGCTGGCATACAGCACGGCGGCCTCACGCGGGCTGATCCACGCTTGTGGGCGACCGGACACATCGAGTTGCAGCACGTCCAAGGAATCAACCTCCTTTTTGCTGCCCTTGAGGGTACTGCATCTGCCGCAAGTGCTGAATTGCTTGCGCCAGGCCACCCAGTGCAGGCCTCAAGTTCAACGGCGGGCGGGCGGCCGGGCGCGGGCGGTGGCTTTAGTCACCCAGGCCTAAAAATTTGCGCTGCTGCGCTGCGCGTTGGCCGGCGGATTCTGCAAAATAGCACGACCGTTCGTTTTAATCCCGCCACCACCGTGTCTGCCAGCCCCTTGCCCACCATGCCCTTGCCGACTGCCGCCAAACGCCAGCCCGCGGCGGCCAGCAGCCGCGCCCTGCACAAAGGCCAGCAAACCCGCGCCGCCATCCTGGAGGCCGCGTTGGCCCAGGCCTCGCACATGGGGCTGGAGGGCTTGTCCATCGGTGCGCTGGCTGAGCTGACGCAGATGAGCAAGTCCGGCGTGTTTGCGCACTTTGGCTCACGCGAGGAGTTGCAGATTGCGGTGATCCGCGAGTACCACGCCCGCTTTGAGGAAGAGGTGTTCTTCCCGGCCGTGCAAGAGGCGCGTGGCCTGCCCCGGCTGCGTGCGCTGTTTGAGCGCTGGGTGCGCCGGGTGTCGGTGGAGTTGGACTCGGGTTGCATCTACATCAGCGGCGCGGTCGAGTTTGACGACCGACCCGGCCCGGTGCGCGACGCGCTGGCGTCCATGGTGCGGGCCTGGCAGGCGGCGCTGGAGCGC
>JANPOW010000066.1:0-9273 GCA_031428185.1 Betaproteobacteria bacterium
GAGGCGCGTACCTGTAGGTACGCCACGAAAAGCCGGGACAAAGTGGGACTCGACCCCGCCCGTTGCAGCCGATTTCGTTCTGCCGCCCACACTCCTAGGGAAAGCACAGGGCGGCCAGTGCTTGCCACGCACCCGGTGACACTCTAAGCTGGGCCATGAAAGCGCTTTCATAGTTTCATGAGGCGCATCACCGAACGCGGCGCTTTCGCGCCACGCTCCAGTCAGGACGACACCATGAACCGACTCTCGACGCTATTTGCCCACACCGCAGCTGCAGCGGCCACCTTGTTGCTGCTCGCCGCCTGCGGGGGTGGTGACGCCACGGCGCCGTCCGGCTCGTCGGCCATCAATGTGCCGTCCACCGCAGCCGCGCCGGACACCAAGGCCCCGACGCTGGCGATCTTCGACGACGTGCCCGCAGCCACGGCCACCGGGCCAGTGACCTTCACGTTTGTGTTCAGCGAGGACGTTGGCGCCAGCTTCGCGGCCAGCGATGTTGTGGTCACCGGCGGTACCGCTGGTGTGTTCACAAAGGTCAGCGGCACCCAGGCAACGCTGGTGGTCACGCCAATTGCCAACAGTGCCGGCAGCCTCAGCGTCAGCGTTGCAGCAGCCATGTTCAGCGACCTGGCCGGCAACAGCAATACCGTCGCAGCCACGGCGCAGAAGGCCTACAACTCGGTCGTGCTGACCCAGATGGCGCTGCCGGTCAGCTTCGACTCGGCCAGCGTCGGCTACGGCCTGGTCGGCTTTGGCGGTGCCCAGGACTCAACCATCGTGGTCGACCCAACCAGCGCCGCCAACAAGGTGGTCAAGGTCGTGCGCGCTGCCAACGCGGAGAGTTATGCCGGCACCACCATCACCGCTACCAGCGCGGCCGGCGTGCAACTGGGTTTCTCACCCAAGCTGCCTTTCAACGTCACCGATACACGCATGTCGGTGCGTGTCTGGTCGCCCGATGCAGGCATTCCGGTGCGCCTGAAGGTTGAGGACTCAGCCGATCCGACCAGGTCGGTCGAGACCGATGCCAGCGTCACGGTGGCTGCGGGTTGGCAGACCTTGAGCTTCAACTTCGCCAGTCAGGCCAGCGGCACGGCCGCCTTGAATTTGGCCTTCAACTACAACAAGGCCACGATCTTCTTTGACTTCGGTCGCGCCAAGGCGTCGGCGGTGCAGAAGACCTACTACTTCGACGACGTGACTTTTGTCCCTGGCGCAGCCACTGGCGCGGGCTGCGGCACCACGTCGCCCACCTGTGCCCCGACAACGATCATCCCGGCCGGCGCCACCGTGATCTACAGCGATGCCGCCACCATCACCGGCCTGGACAAAAAGCCAGACTGGGGCCAGAGCCCGCCTGTCGCCTTCAGCGAGCCCATGATCGCGGGCAACACATCGCTCAAATACACCTTCGGCGGCACGGCACTGTACGAAGGCATCGACTGGTCGGGCAACCCGGTCAATGTGGCCGCCAAGACCAAACTGCACCTTGACCTGTTCTCCGCCGACATCACCAGTGTGAAGGTGTCGATCATCAGCGCCGGCAAGGAAAACGCCGTCACCCAGACCATCACGGCGGGTGGCTGGAACGCAGTGGACATCGACCTGGCGCAGTACACGGTGCAGGACAAAACCGCAATCATCCAGATCAAGCTGGAGCCGAACGTCGCGGGAACGCTGTATGTCGACAACCTCTACTTCTACGGCGCGGCTGCTGGCGGCAGTGTCAGCTGTGGCACCACGGCGCCGACTTGTGCGCCGACAACGATCATCCCGGTCGGCGCCATCGTGATCTACAGCGACGCCGCCACCATCACCGGCCTGGACAAAAAGCCGGACTGGGGCCAGAGCCCGGCGGTGACGTTCAGTGAGCCGACGATCGCGGGCAATGCGTCGCTCAAGTACAGCTTTGGCGGCACCGCGCTGTACGAAGGCATTGACTGGGCCGGCAACCCGCAGAACGTGTCCACCAAGGGCACGCTGCACCTGGATGTCTGGTCGGCCGATGTGGTCAGCGTCAAGGTGTCGCTCATTGGCGGCGGGGCCGAGAACGGCGTCAGCAAGACTTTGGTGGCGGGTAGCTGGAACTCGATCGACATCGACCTGGCGCAGTACAGCTCGCCCGACAAGACCAAGATCATCCAGATGAAACTCGAACCCAACGTCGCTGGCACCCTCTTCATCGATAACGTGCACTTTTATGGCACGGGCGCTGCAGCCGGTGGTGGTGTTGCCGGCGCTTTCAGCGGCGGTATTTTTGCCAGCGACTACTCGGGCAACTTGGGCGCCAACACGGCCAAGTCGGACAAAGGCGGCACCGTTGGTTTCTTTGTGGACCCGCGCCTTTTTGCCATCAAGGCCTTCGATGCGGGCGCTGTGAGCGGCAGCGCGCAAGACCCGGCTGGTGTGCACAACTTTTACTACGGCATTGGCAAGCCGGCGACGCCTGCCTACAACGATGGCTACTTTGGTGGCTTTGTCAACGCGCCGGGCAACACCACGGCCGACGCATCGCCCTTCGCCAAGGTGCAGTTGAAATTCTGGGGCGACGCCGAATCCTGGGAGAAAGCCAACTTCACCGCCCAGGTTGACGTGATCCTGCAAGGCCCTGCCAACGCCGCCTGCACCAACCCGTCGGGCAGACCCGAGATCATCAAGCCCGTGACTGCGCAGAAGGCCGGCGCGGGGTCGCTCTACACCATCCTCAAAACCGATTTCGCCCTGACGCAGAGTTGCGGTGGCGCCTACACGGTCAACAGTGTCTGGTCGGCCATCGGGGCAGTGGTGCTACGCCTGTCTGGCGCCAATCTCAACTACGCAAACCTGACGCCCAGCGTGCCGCCGTCGTACCCAACCTTCATCAATATCGGCCCGATTTTGTTCATGAACTAAGCGCGTATCCCTCCATCGTTGGCTGCACTGCCTGCTGGGGCCTACACCAGCCCGATGGACTTCAAGGACGAGTGACACGCGGCCAGATCAAGCCGGTTGCGTCGACGGGTGCCTACGTTCTACGTGCAGATCACCAAAATGCAGCACGCATCGAACGTGGCTTTCTCAAGCTGCGCAGCGGGCCGGTGGATGTCGGCGATGTGCTGGAGTCCAGCCTGGCCCTGATCGAGCCGCCGGCCAGCCAGCGCGGCATCCGCATCGTGCCTGTCGGCCCGCGTGGCGGCGTGGTGGTGGTTCAGGCGGACGCAAGGGCGCCGAAGGCGGCCAGGTCATCGGCAGTGGCCTGGGCCTGGTGATTTCCAAGCAGCTGATGTGCCGGCTGGCGTGGCAAACCGCGCCCAGCCTCAGGCCAGGCTGCCGCTGATGTTGGGTGTCGAAGACAACCCGGTCAACCTGCTGCTACTGCGAGAAGTCATCGAAATCATCGGCGGCTGCCAACTGATGTTGGCCCCGGACGGCGAGTCCGCGTTGGAGATGGCACACAAGCACCGACCGAACGTGATGGCCAGCGACCTTGGCTGGCCCCAGATGGACGGGCCGGCGTTGGTGCAGGCCATCCGCGCCGATGCCGCGCTGAATGGCATGCGTTGTATCGCCCTCTCCGGCGATGCGCCGGCCGAGTCGCGCGGCCGTGCATTGCAGGCCGGCTTCGACGACGACTGGACCAAGCCGCTGGCGCTCGAGCTGCTTGCATCGGACGTACGCCAAGCCACGCGCAATGCCGCAGCGCGCCGAAAAGGCGATCCACCAGTTTGGGCCAGCACGGTCTGAGCGTCGAAGCCGAGCGCAGTGCGCTGAAGTTGCGGGCCAACGCCGCACGGCGATCACCATTGACAGTGATCGATGGAACTGACGGGTGAACCCGGCCAGTTCCGTTTGTTGAAAACATCAAAACGATGCCTTTGCGGACCACCGCCGCTGCTGTGAAAACACCGTGTTTTGGGACCATCAAAACAGCGCTTTGCCGCGTGAATTTTGCGCATTCGCGAGTTCGATCTTCCCCACAGACGCGCTGCAAACGGTTGCGTACATTCGCGCCTCGTTGCATACCCCTCACATCCACACCGTTAGCAACCGCCACAGCAACCCGGGGCCGATGGCTCCATCCGATCCACAGCCCCTGGCAGGAACAGACCCCATGAACACAATCCGCTTGACCCGGCCGGCCGCCCGGCCCTCCACCCTCTGGCTGCTGGCCCTGGCCGGCTGTGCCGTGTTGTGCAGCGGGCCGGCACAGGCCGACCAGCCCAGCCTGAGCAGCACGCTGCAGGTGCACCGGGTGGTGCTGCAGGCCGATGGCAGTGAGGCCTTGCAGGCCGCCACCGCGGTGCAGCCGGGCGATGTGTTGCAGTACGCCACCGTGTTCAGCAACCCCGGCGCACGGCCGGTGCAACGCTTGCAGGCCAGCCTGCCAATTCCGCAGGGCACCGAGTTGGTGGCCGCCAGCACCCAGCCGCGTGTGGTGCTGGCCAGTCTTGACGGCAAGGTCTTTCAGCCGATGCCGCTGATGCGCAAGACCCGGCGCGCCGATGGCCAGTGGGTGGACGTGGCCGTGCCACTGGCCGAGATCCGCGCGCTGCGCTGGCCCGAGCAGCAACTGGCCGCAGGCGCCAGCTTGAGCACCAGCGCACGGGTGCGCATCAGCGGTGCCGCAGTGCCGCTGCCGGCAGCGGCAGCGGCGTCGGCATCAACCAGCAGCGCGGCACCGGCGCTGGCCGTAGCGCTGCGCTGAGCGGCCGCCATCACACATCCCCCCCGCGTCGCCCGAGTTGGCAATGTTGCGCGGCACACCACGCCGCCTTGCCCACCACTGGTGATTGCCGGCAGCAAACGAAGGACAGGAGCAGTACACATGGACAACCGATCTCACCCCCGCGGGCGCTACAGCAGCCCAGCAGCGCCAAGACATCTGGCGCCAGGCGCTGCAAGCCTGGTGACCCGCCTCTGCCACAGCATGGCTGCCTGGCGCCTGCTGTGTCTGCTCAGCCTGCTGTGCCTGGTGGCTGGCGTGGCAACACCGGCGCTGGCAGCGCCGGCGGCCGGCACCGTGATCGGCAACCAGGCCTCAGCCACCTACACCGATGCGTCCAGCACACCACGCACCGTCACGTCCAACGTGGTCACGGCCATCGTGCAGCAGGTGGCCAGCCTGACGCTGACCCAAAACGCCAGCCGCACCGTGAGCGTGGGCAGCCAGGTGAGCTACCCGCTGACACTGACCAACAGCGGCAACGGATCAGACACCTTCAGCCTGAGCAACAGCCAGTCGGGTGCGTTTGCCTTCACCTCGGTGGTGTTTTATGCCGACGCCAACGGTGACGGCGTGGCCGACAACACCACCCCCATCACCAGCAGCGGCGCACTGGCGATGGGCGAGGTGTTCCGTTTTGTGGCCATCGGCACGGTGCCCGGCACCGCCAGCTCAGGCAATAGCAACAGCCTGGTGGTGACGGCCACCAGCGGTTTCAGCGCTGGGGTCACCGCCAACGTGACCGAGATCACCACGGTCACCAGCAACGCGGTTGTCACGGTCAACAAGTCGATGAGTGCGGCCAACGGCCTGCCTGGCAGCGGCCCGCACACCATCACCCTGACCTACAACAACAGCGGCAATACCGCTGCCAGCGCGGTGCAACTGCGTGACCTGCTGCCCAGTGGTTTGACCTACGTGGCCGGCTCGGCACGCTGGAGCGCCAGCGGCGCCACCGTGTTGACCGACGCCAGCAATGCCGACGCCCAGGGCAGCGGCCCGACCATCACCTACGACTTTGGGGTCACCACTGCCGGCCAGGCCACGGCCGTCATCAGCACGGTAGCGCCGGGCCAGACCGGCACCTTGAGCTTCCACGTGACGATCAACAGCTACAACAGCGGCACCGCCACGGGGCAGTTGGCAGGCCCCATCAACAACACCGCCAGCACCCAGTACAACGACGGCGCGGCCAATGTGGGCCCGGTCAGCAGCAATACATTCACCTTCACCGTGAGCCAGGTGCTGGCCGTGACCATGACCGGCCAGACCGTGGCCAGCGCAGCGCAGGGCAGCACGGTGAACTTCAGCAACGTGGTGCGCAACAACGGCAATACGCCCGACAGTTTTGACATCACGCTGCCGACCAGCAGTTTCCCGGCCGGCACCACCTTCCAGCTCTACCAGGCTGACGGTGTGTCACCGCTGCTGGACACCAACGGCAACGGTGTGCCCGACACCGGCACCCTGGCCAGCGGCGCGAGCTACACCGTGGTGCTGCGTGCCACCCTGCCTACCGGCGCCACCGGCGGCCCGTACAGCGTGACCAAGACCGCCACCTCCAAGCTCGACCCCAGCAAAACCGCCAGCGTGAGTGACACCCTGACGGCCATCACCGCCAACTCGGTGGACTTGACCAACCTGGCCGCACTGGGCGGTGGCGGTGTCACCGGCACCGGCGCCGGCCCCGAGGCCGGTGCCCAGACCACCAACAGCACCAACCCGGGCACGACCACCCGCTTCCCGCTCTACATCAACAACACCAGCGGCGTGGCCGACACCTTTGACCTGAGCGCCAGCACCAACGCCAGCTTCTCCACCCTGGCCCTGCCGGCCGGCTGGACGGTGGTGTTCCGCAACGCGGCCGGGGCGGTGATCACCAACACCGGCGTGGTCAACGGTGGCGCCAACCTGCAGGTGTTTGCCGATGTCACCATCCCGGCCGGCCAGGCAGCGATCCCGGGGCTGGGCCAAGACCTGTACTTCCGCGTCTTGTCACCCTCTACCGGCACCACCGACCGGGTGCATGACGCGGTGGTCGTCAACACCGTGCGCAGTGTGCAGGTGGCACCCAGCAACAGTGGCCAGGTGTTTGCGGGCAGCTCCATCGTCTACACCCACACGCTGAGCAACAACGGCAACGTGACCGAAAACAGCGGCGCCAGCACCATCAGCCTGGCGCTGACCGACAGCCAGTCCACCTTCAGCTCCATCGTCTACCGCGACGCCAACAACAACGGTGTCATTGACGCCGGCGACCCGGTGGTCAATGCCGCAAGCGACCTGGGGCCGATTGCCGCCGGCGCCAGCGTGCGCCTGCTGGTGCGGGTCAGCGCCACCAGTGGTGCTGCCGCCGGCATCACCGACACCACCGGCCTGACCGTCACCACCGCCGGCAGCGTCAACAGCAGCGCGGCACCCGCCAGCGTGGCGGTGAGCGATGCCACCACGGTGATTGCCGGCAACCTGGTGCTGCTCAAAGAGCAGGCGCTGGACGCCAACTGCGACGGCATTGCCGACGGCGCCTTCAGCAACGCCAACATCTCGGCCGGCGCGGCACCCGGTGCCTGTGTGCGCTACCGGGTGACGATCACCAACATCGGCACCTCGGACGTGGTGACGGTGGTGCTGAGTGACGCCACACCCGCCAACACCACTTACCACGCCGCCGTGGCGGCCAGCAGCAGCCAGGGCGCGATCACCGCGCCGGCCAATGGCAGCACCGGCACGGTGAGCGCCAGTGTGGGCACGCTGGCTGCGGGTGGCTCGGCGGTGGTGATGTTCGGAGTCCGCATCAACCCGTAAGGGTGGTGCGCAGCCAGCCGCAAGACAACCAGGCGCTCTAGCGTGATCACTTTCCGGGTGTTGGCCCGGCTGGCGTGCCGTGTCAGGGCCGCGAGCCGCTGCATGGCCGCTACGCTACTTTGGCGCAGCGTGGGGTGGTTGGCCGGGCTACCGGTGGGCTTGCTGGCGGGCTTGCTGGCGGGCTTGCTGGCGGCAACCTTAGCCGCAAGCGCAGCCGCAACGTCCACCGCAGCCTCAGCCGCAACCCCGGCCGCAGGCAGCGTGATTCAAAACACCGCCCGCGCCACCTACTTTGATACCGACCGGGGTTTTAACGCCACGCTGCTGTCCAACACCGTGGGCATCACGGTGCAGGCGCAAGAAGCGCTGACGCTGACCAGCGACAACAACCTGCAGCGTGCGGCCAACGGCATTGCCAGCCTGGCACACCGCCTGACCAACACCGGCAATGCCAGCAGCCGCTACGCCCTGCGCTACGCCAACCGCAGCGACGACGAGCACGACCTGGTGGGCCTGCGCCTGGTGTGGGACCGCAACGGCAACGGTGTGGCCGATGCCGGTGAACCGGTAATCCCCAGTGCCGACGGCAACGTGGCCAATTTCGGCCCGCTGGCACCCGGTGAGACAGCCGATTTTGTGCTGGTGGGCACAGTGGCCGACGGTGTGCCGCTGGGCCGCGTGGCCAAGCTGGACCTGAGCGCCCGCAGCAGCCTGCAAGGCGCCCAGGCCGCCAACATCGACCGGGTGACGGTGGCCGAAGGTGCGCTGCTGCAACTGGTGGCCGCGGCGTCCAACCCCAACCCGAAACAGGGTGATGTGGTGACCCTCACGCTGACCGCCAGCAACACCGGCAACCGGGCCGCCAGCGGTGTGCCGGTGACGGTGGACGGCAGCATGATGAGCCTGCTGCTGCTGCGCAATGTGATCCCCGCCAATACCACCCTGGCCAAGCTGGGCGCGCCCAACGGCGCACTGGCGCTGTACCACCTGCAAGGCCAGCCCGAGTACAGCTACAGCCGCACCCCACCCACCGACCTGCGCCAGGTCGATGTGGTGGCCTTTGGTTTCCCCGGCAGCGTGGCACCCGGCCAATCGTTGGTGCGCAGTGTGGATTTGCTGGTCAACCGCAATGCCAACGGTGCCCTCAACAACAGCGGTCAACTGCTGTTCATGGACGGCCTGCAAGCCCAGCCGCAGGGCACCGACGCCAACCCGGTGCGCTTGGTGGTGCCCGAGCAGCCGCCCACGCTGCGCCTGTTCAGCGACGCCGCCAACACCCACCCGGCCACCGCATTGAGCGCCGGCCAGCCGTTTTTCGTGACCTTTGATGCGTCGCAGTGCAATCTTGACCCGCTGCGCATCGAGACCCAGCTCATCACCGTGGCATCCGCGCTGGCGGGGGATTCAGAATCGTTCCTGGCCACCGAGACCGGCCCCAACACCGGCGCTTTCCGCATCGACCCCTACGTGCCCACACAGGACGCCGGGCGTCTGCCGGTGGTGCGTGGTGACGGCAAGCTGAGCGTGCGCGCCAATGACCAGTTGCTGGTTTCGGTGGCTGGCTGCGGCGCCACGCTGCTGCAGGCCAGTGTGCTGGTTGACCCGTTTGGCGTGGTGTTTGACAGCAAGACCGACGCCCCGCTGGCCGGCGCCATGCTGACGCTGATTGACGTGGACGGGCGCGGCAACGGTGGCCAGCCGGGTGGCCAGGCGCGGGTCTTCATGGCCGACGGCCTGACCCGCGCGCCCAGCGTGCTGACCACCGG
>JANPOW010000067.1:0-25863 GCA_031428185.1 Betaproteobacteria bacterium
GCAACATGGTGTATAACACCGGCGCCAACATCACGGTTCCTGTGGGCAAAGCCACCCTGGGCCGCATCATGGACGTGCTCGGTGCGCCGATTGACGAGCGCGGCCCGGTCGACCAGACCCTGACCGCCCCAATTCACCGCAAGGCCCCGGCCTATGACGAACTGTCCCCATCGCAGGAGCTGCTGGAAACCGGCATCAAGGTGATTGACCTGATCTGCCCGTTTGCCAAGGGCGGCAAGGTGGGCCTGTTTGGCGGCGCCGGCGTGGGCAAGACGGTGAACATGATGGAGCTCATCAACAACATCGCCAAGGCGCACAGCGGCTTGTCCGTGTTTGCGGGTGTGGGTGAGCGCACCCGTGAGGGCAACGACTTCTATCACGAGATGGCCGAGTCGGGCGTGGTCAACCTGGAGAAGCTGGAAGACTCCAAAGTGGCCATGGTCTATGGCCAGATGAACGAGCCCCCTGGCAACCGGCTTCGTGTGGCGTTGACCGGCCTGACCATTGCCGAATCGTTCCGCGATGAAGGCAAGGACGTGCTGTTCTTTGTCGACAACATCTACCGCTACACGCTGGCCGGCACCGAGGTGTCGGCACTGCTGGGCCGTATGCCGTCGGCCGTGGGTTACCAGCCCACGCTGGCCGAGGAAATGGGCCGGCTGCAAGAGCGCATCACGTCCACCAAGGTTGGCTCCATCACGTCCATCCAGGCCGTGTACGTGCCGGCGGACGACTTGACTGACCCATCGCCAGCCACCACCTTTGCCCACTTGGATGCAACCGTGGTGTTGTCGCGCGACATCGCGTCGCTGGGCATCTATCCGGCCGTGGACCCACTGGACAGCAACAGCCGCCAGGTGGACCCGAACGTGGTGGGCGAAGAACACTACAGCACCACCCGTGCCGTGCAGCAGACGCTGCAGCGCTACAAAGAGCTGCGCGACATCATCGCCATCCTGGGCATGGACGAGTTGAGCCCGGAAGACAAACTGGCCGTGGCCCGCGCCCGCAAGATCCAGCGATTCCTGAGCCAGCCTTTCCACGTGGCCGAGGTGTTCACCGGTTCACCGGGCAAGTACGTGCCGCTGAAAGAAACCATCCGGGGTTTCAAGATGATCGTGGCCGGTGAATGCGACCACCTGCCGGAGCAGGCGTTTTACATGGTCGGAACAATCGACGAAGCCTTCGAAAAAGCCAAGAAGATTCAGTGACCGGCGCATTCGGGCCGGGGGCGTCGTTGCCCTGCTCGCCGCACGGGAGTGCGGCTGTGCGGGGCGCCTAGCCCGCGACCCGACTGCTTGATCACTGAACCTTCTTGTACCGATATTGAAAGTCCGAAATGGCCACACTCCACGTTGACGTTGTTTCCGCCGAAGCCAACATCTACTCCGGCGAGGCCAAGTTTGTGGCCCTGCCGGGTGAGAGTGGTGAACTGGGCATCCTGCCCCGGCACACACCGCTGATCACCCGGGTCAAGCCGGGGGCCGTGCGCATCCAGCCGGCTGACGGCAGCGAAGAGGTGTTTGTGTTTGTTGCCGGGGGCATTCTGGAAGTGCAGCCGGGCAAGGTCACCGTGCTGGCCGACACCGCCATCCGCGGCCATGACCTGGACGAGGCCAAGGCGGTTGAAGCCAAGCGCCTGGCTGAAGACGCGATGAAAAACGCCAAGAACGACATCGACTTTGCCAAGGCGCAAGGTGAGTTCGCCACCATGGCCGCGCAGATTGCGGCCATCGCCAAGCTGCGCCGCAAGTAAGGTTGGCGCCGGTCTGCTGCCGGTCTGCAGCCGGTCGTCTGTTTGCCTGAGACCAAAGCCTGCCGGCTGCTGCCGCGCAGGCTTTTTTCATGGCTGCGCGTGGCTGTGCCGGGCAGCGCTATGCTGGGTTCGATCAACCGGGAGACGCAGCATGAGCAAGGCTGATGGTGGCAAGAACGACGGCAACAATGGCAAAGCGGCAAAGGGCGACAAACCCCCCAAACCGGATGCGGGCAACGCGCATCTGTCCAAAGCCGACTACCTGGCTGCGCTGGCGCCGCTGGAGCTGGAGCTGAACAACCTGGCGCGCTGGCTGCAATGCACAGGCCGCCGGCTGCTGGTGGTGATGGAGGGCCGCGACACGGCCGGCAAGGGCGGTGTGATTGCCGCAATTGCCGACACGCTGAACCCGCGCCAGTGCCGCACCGTGGCGCTGCCCAAGCCGAGTGAGCGAGAGCAGTCGCAGTGGTACTTTCAGCGTTATGTGCAGCACCTGCCGGCGGCCGGCGAGATCGTGCTGCTGGACCGTAGCTGGTACAACCGCGCCGGCGTGGAGCGGGTGATGGGCTACTGCACTGACGCGCAGGCCAAAGCCTTTTTGGCGGCCGTGCCGGGGTTCGAGGCCCAACTGGTGGACGACGGCATGCTGCTGCACAAATACTGGCTGACGGTGGACCAGGTTGAGCAGGAAGCGCGTTTTGCCGAGCGCCTGGTAGACCCCCTCAAGCGCTGGAAGCTGTCGCCCATCGACCTGGAAGCGCGCGGCAAATATGCCGAATATGGCGTGGCGCGCGACAAGATGCTCAAGGCCAGCCACACCGCTGCGGCGCCGTGGACGCTGGTAGATTTCCACGACCAGCGGCGCGGCCGGCTGGCGCTGATCCGCCATCTGCTGGGCCATCTGCCCGACACCCACGTGCCACCGACCGAGCTGCTGATGCCACCGCTGGCGCAGGCGCCGCTGAAAGAGCGCTTTGGCACCAAGCTGCGGCCGATTTGACGCCGCTGCTGGCGGCCGCAGCGCACTTCAAAGCACGTCAGCGCAAATCAGCGTCCTTCAGCGCACATCAGGCCGGTTGGGCAATTCATCCGGGTTGGTCTGGCCAGCCGCCAGCGCAAAGTGCTGGCGCAGCAGCGCGTCCAAGGTGTCGACAGCCTGGTTCAAACCGGCCTCGAACTGGCCCGCCTTGAAGGCCTGCTGCAGCGGCGCCAGCAAGGCCTGCCACTGGGCTTGCGAGATCCGGCGGTCCAGCCCCCGGTCGGCCACGATCTCGATCGCGTGGTCGGCCAGCAACAGGTAGACCAGCACCCCGTTGTTGTGCTCGGTGTCCCACACCCGCAGCTTGCCAAACAGGGTGATGGCGCGGTCACGCGCCCGCAGGCCTTGCCACAGATAGCCCAGCGGCAGGCCGGCCTCGATGCAGATGCGGATCTCGCCGCCGTGCTGCTGCTCGCTGACCGCGACCCGGGCTTCGATGCGGGCCAGTGCGGCCGGTGGCACGGCGCGGCGGCTGTCGCGCTCGTCCCACAAGCGGTGTTTGATCAGGCGGCTGATGCGGCCCATCACCAGCCCCCCGACGCACCGCCGCCGCCAAAATCACCACCACCACCGGAGCGAAAACCACCGCCGCCGCCGCCGCCGCCACCGCCACCGCGGCCCCCAAATCCACCGCCACCACCGCCAAAGATGATGGGCGGCACACCCAGCCCACCGCTGCGGCTCCGGCCGCCACCCACACCCATCACGCCCACCAGCAGCAGTGCGACGACACCGGCAATGCCGCCGATCAGCAGGCTGGTGCTGAGCCAGAAGGCCAGCGCGCCAGTGCCACCGGCGGTGGCCACGGCGCCCAGTTTGCGGCCCAGCACGGCGCTCAACACAGCGCCCACCACCGGCACGCCGACAAACAAAAACATCGCCGCCGTCTGCCAGTCCAGCCCGTCCAGCGCGCCACCAGCGCCCCGGCGGCCTGGGGCAGCGGGTGCCGGCAGGCCCTCACCACGCAGGCGGGCCATCAGGCTGTCCACACCGGCGTTCAGGCCGCCGGCGTAGTCACCGCGCTTGAAAGCGGGGGTGATGGTGCGGTCGATGATCTGGCGCGCGGCCAGGTCGGGCACCGCACCCTCCAGCGCTTTGGCCACCTCGATGCGCAACTTGCGGTCGTCACGCGCCACCACCAGCAGCAGGCCGTCGCCCACCGCGCGGCGGCCGATCTTCCAGCTGTCGGCCACACGTTGGGCATAGCTGGTGATGTCCTCGGGCAGGGTGCTGGCCACCAGCAGCAACACGATCTGCGGGCCGGCCTGGGCCTCAAATGCTGCAAGTTTTTGCTCCAGCGCGGCGCGCTCGGTCGGGCTCAGCACCTGGGCCTGGTCCATCACCCGGCCGGTGAGTGGCGGCACCGGCAGCACGTCTTGCGCCCAGGCGGCCGCGCTGATGAGCAGCGCCAGGGCCAGACCGCAGAGGCTGGCCAGCAGCCTGGTTGGCCGCAATGACGGCAGCCCCGGTGATACCAGCATGCTCAGCAATCGCTCACCTCTGCCGCATCACTTGCTGGCCGGCTTGTCAAAGCTCACCGCCGGCGGCACGCTGATGGCGGCCTCGTTGGCCACCGTGAAGCTGGGCTTGACCGCGTAGCTGAACACCATCGCCGTCAGGTTGGTGGGGAAGCTGCGGGTCAGCACGTTGTACTGCTGCACCGTTTTGATGTAGCGGTTGCGCGCCACGGTGATGCGGTTCTCGGTGCCCTCCAGCTGCACCCGCAAATCCTGGAAGGCGGCATTGGCCTTCAGGTTGGGGTATTGCTCGCTCACCACCATCAGCCGGCTCAACGCACCGGTGAGCTGGCCCTGCGCATCCTGGAACTTCTTGAAGGCCTCGGGGTTGTTCACCAGCTCAGGCGTGGCCTGGATGCTGGTGGCCGCCGCGCGCGCCTGGATCACCTTCGTCAGCGTCTCTTGCTCAAAGTTGGCCTCACCTTTGACGGTGGCCACGATGTTGGGGATCAGGTCACTGCGGCGCTGGTTCTGGTTGAGTACCTCGGCCCAGCCTCCTTTGACGTCTTCGTCCAGGCGCTGAAAATCGTTGTAGCCGCAGCCTGACAGCAGCAGGGCTGTGCCCAGTGTGGCGGCGCCAAGAATGGAACGTGAATGGAACATGCAGACCTCCTGTGCACAACGCACTTGCCCGGGGGAGCATAGCCCAGGCCTGTGGTCAGGCCTGCCAGCCTTCGGTCTAGGAGCCTGACGGACATGGGGGGGGGTGGCGGTGCGCTGTGGCGCCATGCCCCGGCCACGGCCCGCGTCGGGCACCGCCCGATAATCCGGGCATGAACGCACCGCTGCAAAACGACACTTTCCTGCGCGCCTGCCTGCGCCAGCCGACCGACCACACACCGCTCTGGTTGATGCGCCAGGCCGGGCGCTATCTGCCCGAATACCGTGCCTCGCGCCAGGTCGCCGGCAACAGCTTCATGGCCCTGGCCACCAACCCACACTACGCCACCGAGGTGACCTTGCAGCCGCTGGAGCGCTACACGCTGGACGCGGCAATCCTGTTTTCCGACATCCTCACCGTGCCCGACGCGATGGGCCTGGGCCTGAGCTTCGGCGCCGGTGAAGGCCCGCGTTTTGCCCACCCGGTGCGCGACGAAGCGGCGGTGGCCAAGCTGGCCGTGCCTGACCTGGACACGCTGCGCTACGTGTTTGACGCCGTCAGGTCCATCCGCAAGGCCTTGAACGGCCGCGTGCCGCTGATCGGTTTTTCTGGCAGCCCTTGGACGCTGGCCTGCTACATGGTGGAGGGCGCCGGCTCAGACGACTACCGCCAGATCAAGACCATGCTGTATGCCCGGCCCGACCTGGTGCACCGCATCCTGGCGGTCAATGCCGACGCGGTGGCGGCCTACCTCAACGCGCAGATCGAGGCTGGTGCCCAGGCGGTGATGATTTTTGACTCCTGGGGCGGCGTGCTGGCGCACCGTGCTTTTCACCAGTTCAGCCTGGCCTATACCCAGCGTGTGATGGACCAGCTCAAGCGCAGCCATGACGGCCAGCGTGTGCCGGCCATCGTCTTCACCAAGGGCGGTGGGCTGTGGTTGGAGCAGATTGCTGCCACCGGCGCTGACGTGGTGGGGCTGGACTGGACTTGCGATTTGGGCGCCGCGCGGCGCCGGGTCGACGACCGCGTGGCCCTGCAAGGCAATCTGGACCCGATGGTCTTGTTCGCCACGCCGGACGCCGTGGCGGCTGAAGCGCGCGTCGTGCTGGACAGTTTTGGCGACGCCCGCCGGCCCGATGGTGGGCATGGCGGCCACATCTTCAACCTGGGCCACGGCATCAACCAACACACCCCGCTGGACAACGTGCAGGCGCTGGTGGAGACGGTGCACAGCCACTCGCGGGCGCTGCGTGCGGCGGCCGCGGCGCGCACATAAAAACGTCACAAACTGGGGTGAGTGGGTGCTCTCCGCTTGACTTATCCCCAAAAATCACCAAGCGACAAATGCACGGAAAAAAATGTGCAGTGCAGCATCAGGAATGCTGGAAATCCATGCTAAGTGATTGATGTTGAACAGTTTTCTGGCGGTGCTGCCAAATCGGGCAATTCAGCGCGAAGCCCGCTGCATCAAGCACTTAGCGCGGTCGCAGGCAGGTTTCCCACAAAGTTATCCACAGAAGTCGGGGATAGCTGAAAAACTCGTTTTCAATCATCAACTTAAGTGAGTTATTTGATGTGAAGACGAAAAAGCACACGCAACTGCAGGCCGGCCAGCCGTGACCCATACCCCCACAGATGAAGCCTTTTGCGGGTTTGTCCGGGTGGCTGTGGAGGCGCCACAACACAGCGGCTTGACGGGTGCGCTGGACTACCTCAGCGCGCAGCCGCTGGCCCCCGGTACGCTGCTGCGCGTGCCGCTGGGCAAGCGCGACATGCTGGGCATCGTCTGGCACGGCGCACCGGCAGCACCTGGCAAACATGCACTGCGGCCGGTGGGCGAGGTGTTGGCCGCCTTGCCGCCGCTGGCACCCGCCTGGCTGGCCTTGGTTGACTTTGCCGCCGGCTACTACCAGCGCAGCGTGGGTGAACTGGCGTTGGCCGTGCTGCCGCCCGAATTGCGCAAGCTGGATGGGGCTGGCCTGGCGCAGCGGCTGGCCAGACTGGTCAAACAGCTTGATCCACCGCCGCCCAAGCCGGTGCGTGCCCGCAAAGGCAAGGCGGCTGAACCGGCGCCGGTGCCGGCGGTTGCGCCCAAGACCAACCCCCTGCCGGCCGCCGCCGCCGCCCGCCCGCTGCTGGGCCCTGAGCAACTGGCTGCCCTGGCCGCCTTTGAGGCCAACTGTGCTAAGCCCCGGCCTCAGCCCATGCTGCTGTTTGGTGTCACCGGCAGCGGCAAGACGGAGGTGTACTTGCACGCCACCGAGCAGGTGCTGGCGGCCGGCAAACAAGCCCTGGTGTTGGTGCCTGAGATCAACCTCACACCGCAACTGGAAGCGCGGTTTGCGCAGCGTTTCCCCCAGCACCGGCTGGTGGCCATGCACAGCGGCCTCACCCCGGTGCAGCGTCTGCGCCACTGGCTGATGGCCCACCTGGGGCGGGCCGACATCGTGCTGGGCACCCGGATGTCAGTGTTTGCACCGCTGCCCCGGCTGGGTTTGATCGTGGTGGATGAGGAGCATGACCCGTCCTACAAGCAGCAAGAGGGCGCCCGCTACTCAGCGCGTGATCTGGCCATCTACCGGGGCCACCTGGAGCATGTGCCGGTGATCCTGGGCTCGGCCACACCATCACTCGAGACCTGGCAGCGCGCCACGCCCGGGCCGCATGCGCGTTACCAGCGCCTGACCCTGGCCGAGCGCGTGGGCGGTGGTGCGCTGCCCCGGGTGCGCCTGTTTGACATGGGCGTGCTGCCCAAAGTGGCTGGCCAATCCCCGGTGCTGGCGCCGCTGGTGCTGGCGTCGATGCAAGAGCGCCTGGCGCGCGGTGAGCAAAGCCTGGTGTTCCTGAACCGGCGCGGCTACGCCCCGGTGCTGCACTGCGCGGATTGCGGCTGGAAAAGCGGCTGCCCGCACTGCAGCGCCTGGCGCGTATTCCACAAAGGTGAGCGCACGCTGCGCTGCCACCACTGCGGTTTTACCGAGCGTGTGCCACGCGCCTGCCCCGACTGCGGCAACCTCGACATCGCCCCGCTGGGCCGTGGCACCGAGAAGCTGGAGGAGCAACTGGCCGAGCTGCTGCCCGGCGCCCGCGTCGCCAGGCTGGACGCCGACACCGCCCGTGGCAAAGGCCAGTTAGAGGCCCGCCTGGCCGAGGTGCATGCCGGCGATGTGGACGTGCTGGTGGGCACCCAGATGGTGACCAAGGGGCATGACTTTCGCAACATCACGCTGGTGGTGGCGGTCAACCCGGACTCAGCCCTGTTTGCCAGCGACTTCCGCGCACCCGAACGGCTGTTTGCGCTGCTGATGCAAGCCGGCGGCCGCGCCGGGCGCGACGCCCAGGCGGCGGCCCGCAGCGAGATGTGGGTGCAGACCTGGCACCCACAGCACCCGCTGTACGCGGCGCTGAAAAAACATGACTTTGCCGCCTTTGCGCAAAGCCAGTTGGCCGACCGCCACGCCGCCGGCCTGCCGCCCTACAGCCACCTGGCCCTGCTGCGCGCCGAAGCACGCGTGCCGGCGGTGGCGCTGGCTTGGCTGCAGGCGGCCGCCGTGCTGGCAGCCAGCTTGGCCTGTGCGGCCGGTGTCACCGTCTATCCGCCAGTGCCGCCGTCCATGAGCAAGCTGGCCGGCATCGAGCGGCTGCAGATGCTGGTGGAGGCCGCATCCCGCCTGCAACTGCAGCGCCTGCTGGCTGACTGGATGCCGCTGTTGCACGGCCTGCGCAGCCAGCACAAAGGCCTGGCGCGCTGGGCGATCGATGTGGATCCGTTGGCGATCTGAACCCCCTGAACAGCGGTGTTGGCCAGCCTGACACTTTGCCCAGCGTTTGGGTGATGTTCGGGCGGCGCCCGGCGCAAGCCATTGAAAACAAAAGGAATATTTTTGTGACCTAGGGATTGATATTGAGTTTGCACCTCTTGTCATTTTTAACGGATCACAACCATGACCAAACTTTTTACCGCCCTCGCTGCCGGCCTGCTTGCCTCTGGCACCGCGCTGGCCACACCGGCGTACATGCCCACTGGTGCGCAGGCCAACGTGGCACCCAGCACCGTCACTGGCGGCGGCTGGACGCAGTGCTACGCGGCCGCCATGGCCGCGACCATCGGCAACGCTGGCGAAAACGTGCTGAACGTCTGCCAGGGCGACTACATCATGATGGCCGGCCGCGCCACCGGATCACAAACCCTGCTGTCGCTGGCCGCCACCACCCGCAGCGACGCGATCATCGATACCGGCGACAACACCGGCACCTACCACCTGTCCAACGGCGCCAACTGGTGGTAGTCGGACAACTGGTCCTGGGGTTTTGCCGGCGCCAGCGAGTCGCCCTACAACTTGGAGTGCGGCACGGCGGATGCCGGCATGTGCTTGCACACACTCGGCTTCACCGGCGGCTACAGCATCAACCGGATCGCTGGCCTGAACAGCAGCACCGCCTACGAGAAGCTGTTTTTCGTGGCCAGCAACAGCACCCAAGTGCCCGAGCCCGCGTCGCTGGCCCTGGTGTCATTGGCCCTGCTGGGTGTTGCCGCTGCGCGTCGCCGCTCGGCCGCCTGATCGCCCGCTGATCTGCCCGCTGTTCCGGCGCTGCCGGTAGCACTGCAAACCCCGTCTTGGTGGGGTTTTTTGCCTGCCGGGGGTCACGCCACCGGCCGCGCCCCAAACCACCACGCCAGCGCGCTGAAGCTGCCAAACGCCAGCACGCGCATCACCACATCCAGCGGCCCGGCCAGGCGCCGGCCCTGGCAGTGCCACCAGCAGCGGCACGCCCATGAATCCGCTGTTGGGAAACGCCGTCTGCCGCCACCAGCGCGCCAAACGCGGCGTCCTTCAGCCCCCACGCGGCGGTTGCGCGACAGCGGCACGGTGATGCCGACGATCAGCAGCGCGCAGCCCAGATACACCTGCAACACGGCCGGGTTCAGCAGGCCAAGCACCGGCGTGTTGATGCCAAAACGCAGCAGCAGGCAGGGCGGCGCAAAGTACAACACGTAGGCGTTGAGCCCGGGGATAGCGGCCGCGGGCAGCAGCCGCAGCCGCGCCGCCAGCCAGCCGGCCAGCCGGCCAGCACCAGGGCAAAAAACGGCACCGTCACGGCAAAAATGGCCTGCATGACGGCGCTGGAGTATCGGCGGTGCCACCAGCGTAGCGGCGATGATCCGGGCCGGGCATGCCGATGCCAACCGCGATGACACCCGGGGTCATACCCAAGATCACACCCAACCGCCGCCATGACCGACACCCCCTGCACCCTGTGCCCCTTGCGGGCGCTGCCGCTGTTCATCCCCCACAGCGCTGACGAGTTGGTGCTGGTGCAGTCACTCAAACGCCGGGTGCTGGATATGGCGGCGCAAGAAACGCTGATCCACGAGGGCCAGACGGACGCGCCGCTCTACACCCTGCTGCGCGGCTGGGCCTTTCGCTACAAGACGCTGAGCGACGGGCGGCGCCAGATCCTCAGCTTTTTGCTGGCCGGGGACTTCATCGGCGTGCAGCAAAAAATGGGTGATGCCGCAGCCCACGGCGTGGACACCCTGACCGACGCGTCGTTCTGCGTCTTCCAGCGCGACGCGCTGTGGGAGCTGCACCGCCAGTCGCCCAGCATGGGCTTCAACATCACCTGGCTGACGGCGCATGAAGAATCGCTGGTGGACGACAACCTGCTGTCGGTGGGCCGGCGCAGCGCCGAAGAGCGCATCGCCGTGCTGCTGATCCAGCTGTTCAAGCGTGCCGCCGCGCTGCAGGCCGACGCCGGTGCGGGCGGTGTGCCCTTCCCGCTGACCCAGCAGCACGTGGCCGACGGGCTGGGGCTGTCGCTGGTGCATACCAACAAGACCTTGCGCAAGCTGGAGCGGCGCGGCCTGCACCAAATCAGCGATGGCCGGCTCTACCTGCGGGACGCCAAAGCGCTGGCCAACCTGGCCGATTTGTACGGCGACGGCCGGCCGCCGCAGCGGCCGCTGGTGTGACGGGACGGGGGCTGCCCCGGCCATCACCCGCCTGGCCCGGGTTCGAGCGTCGCACCACCCGCTGTCCTACATCTTTTGACACAGCCGCCTGACAACACGCCACGTAAAGTCGTCGTCTGCCGCCGCGCCAGCAGTGCAGCGTCACCCTGGAGGAGCCCCATGACACGAGTGTTGCCGCTGGACAGGGCCGACTGGCATTTGCTGTTTGACGCGGTTGAAGAGCGTCTGTTGCGCGAGGTGGCCGGCCCCTGCCCGGCCCAGGTGCGTGATGCCGTGCTGGACTGTGCCAACTCGCTGCGCTATTTGCAGCAGGCGCTGGTGGCCGAGGCGACGCCTGACCCGGACGCCGGGGAGGGTGGCGCGCAATCCGCGCCGAATCCGCTTCCAGGCGCGCTGGTCAGTGCCCCACCAGCGCATCCATACGGGCGCAATACGCCACCAGCGCCGCCAGGCCCTGCAGATGGCGGCGCACCGGGCTGTTGATCTCGACAAACAGCCCGTTGGCCAGAAACGCGTAGACCGTGGCGTCTAGTGCGGACGGCGCGGCACCCCCAAAAAACGGCCGCCCACCCAGCATGGCCTGGGTCGCGTCCAGGTCGGCGCAGGCACGGGCGGTGACTTCGGCCGGGCTGTGCCGGCCCATGCCCTGGCCGACCAAATCGCGCCGCATCTTGCGCCGCACCAGCGCGGCCACCGGGCCCCGCAGCGCTGCCGGCACTTGCTGGAAAAACGCCGGCAGCACCACCGCAAATCCGGCCTCGTCGATCCAGCGGCCCCACAGCCCGGCAAAGTAGCCGTGCTCTTCCAGCATGCGGCGCAGCGCCAGGGCAGCGCCCAGCTCAGGCGTGCGCAGCGCGGCTGGCAATTGGTCGTGGTAGTGCTGCTGCAGGTACTCGATGATGGCTTGGGAGTCACACACCAGCGTGCCGCCGTCCTGCAGCGCCGGCAGCTTGCCCTTGGGCAGGCGCATCGGCAGGCGCTGGTCATCCACCGTGTAGGGCAGGCCGGCCAGCTTGAGGAACACCTCGACCTTCATGCAAAACGGGCTGGCATTCATCATGCCCAGCAGGCGGGGGAATTGGATCAACTGCAGCATGGCGCCATTGTGGCTGGCGTCCGATGCGGCCCGCGTTTGCAGACGCCACCATGGCAGGCCGGACAATGCCGCTCCCCTCCAGCACCCGCATGGCCGACGCCCCCCACACCCTCAACCCCGCCCAATTGCAGGCGGTCTACCACCTGGACGGCCCCTGCCTGGTGCTGGCCGGCGCCGGCTCGGGCACGACCCGGGTCATCGTGCACAAGATTGCCCGCCTGCTGCAGGCCGGCCTGGCACCCAAAGAGATCGCCGCCATCACCTTCACCAACAAGGCGGCGCAAGAGATGCGGGAGCGCGCCAAAAGCCTGGTGGGCCCCCGTGTGGCCAAGGATTTGGCGGTCAGCACCTTCCACAGCCTGGGCGTGCGCCTGCTGCGTGAGGACGGTGCGGCCGTTGGCCTCAAACCCAAATACTCCATCCTGGACAGCGACGACGTGATGGGTGTGCTGCGTGAGGCCGGTGGCGCCAGCGACAACAAACTGGCGCGCCAGTGGCAGTGGACCATCAGCCTGTGGAAAAACTTAGGCCTGAACAGCGACGGCGCGGCTGCGATCGCCAAGGATGCCGACGAGCAAGTGGCCGCCCGCGTGATGAAGTTGTACGAAGAGCGCCTGGCCGCCTACCAGGCGGTGGACTTTGATGACCTGATCAGCCTGCCGCTCAAACTGCTGCAAAAAGACGAAGCCGCACGCGACAAATGGCAGGCCCGCTTCCGCCATGTGCTGGTGGACGAATACCAGGACACCAACGCGGTGCAGTACGAGCTGCTCAAGGTGCTGGTCAGCCACCCCGATGAGCGCCTGCGCGGCCGCTTCACGGCGGTGGGTGACGACGACCAGAGCATCTACGGCTGGCGCGGCGCCACGATTGACAACCTGAAGCGCCTGCCGCAGGACTGGCCCGATCTGAAAGTGATCCCGCTGGAGCAGAACTACCGCTCCACCGGCAACATCCTGCGCGCCGCCAACAACGTGATTGCCGGCAACCCCAAGCTGTTCGAGAAAAAACTGTGGAGCGAGTTTGGCGATGGTGACCCGGTGCGCCTGGTGGAATGCGACGGCGAAGAGCATGAAGCCCAGCGCGCGGTGGCCTTCATCCAATCGATGCGCGCCCAGGGCGGTGCGGTGGCTGATGACCGCACCAGCGGCCAGATCAAGTTCAGCGATTTCGCCATCCTCTACCGCGCCAACCACCTGGCGCGGGCATTCGAGAAACAACTGCGCAGCGCCAACATCCCCTACAAAGTGTCAGGCGGGCAAAGCTTTTTTGACCGGGCCGAGATCAAGGACCTCTGCGCCTGGCTGCGCCTGCTGGTCAACCAGGACGACGACCCGGCGTTTTTGCGCGCCGTCACCACACCCAAGCGCGGCATCGGCCACACCACGCTGGGCAAGCTGGGCGAGTTTTCACACCAGTACAAGGTCAGCATGTTCGAGGCCTTGTTCAGCAAGACACTGGCCGCGCAACTGGGCGCCAAAGCCATCGATTCCCTGCATGAATTTGGCCGCTACATCAATGACCTGGAATACCGCGCCGGCCGCACCACCGGCGCGGAAGACGCCAAAGTGCTGCTGCATGACTGGCTCAAAGACATTGGCTACGAGCAGCACCTGTACGACAGCGAAGACAGTGAAAAGCTCGCCGCCAGCCGCTGGACCAATGTGCTGGACTTCATCGACTGGATGTCACGCCGCTGCGGGGGCGAGCTGAGAAACGAAGGTGGTGTGATCGAGGGCGAAAAGCAGACCGTGCTGCAAGTGGCCCAGACCATCAGCGTGATCATCAGCCTGGCCGAGCGCAATGACGAGCAGGACGTGGTGACCTTGTCCACCCTGCACGCCAGCAAAGGGCTGGAATGGCCGCATGTGGTGCTGGTGGGTGTCAATGAGGGGCTGCTGCCCTTCAAGGCCGACGCGGACGAGATGACCGCCACCCGGCTGGAAGAAGAACGCCGCCTGATGTACGTGGGCATCACCCGCGCCCGCACCACGCTGGTGGTCAGCACGCTGCGCCGCCGAAAAAAAGGCCGTGACACGGTGCAAGGTGTACCCAGCCGTTTCATCCTGGAGATGAAGCTGCATGAGGTGATCAACAAGGAAGACCCGCGTGAACGCTTGAAACGCCTGCGCGCAACACTGGCCGCCAAGGCGGACGCCGCGCCGCCGATGAAGGATTGAGCGCTTGGGCGCCCGCCGTGGCCTGCCCGGCCCGGCTATGCTGCTGGCGACCCAGCTTTGCCGCCCCGCCATGCGCCAACCGCCAAACCGCCGCGCCGCCGTCCACCGCATTGCCTTGCCGGTTGCGGCGCTGGCACTGCCCTCGCTGCTGAGCGGCAACCTCGCCAGCGCCGCCACGGCGCTGCGCCTGACGCCGCCCCAGACCGAAGGCCCTTACTACCCGGTGGACCTGCCGCAGGACAGTGACTTTGACCTGCTGCAGCACGGCCCGCTGGCCTACGGCCAGGGCCAGCCGGCCTGGCTGGACGGCCGGGTGGTGGATGCGGCTGGCCAGCCGGTTGCCGCTGCGGTGGTGGAGATTTGGCAGTGTGATGCGCAGGGCCACTACCGCCATCCGCGTGACGGGGACCGGGCTGACCCGGCCTTCCAGTCCTTCGGCCGGGTCAGCGTGGCGGCGGACGGGGCTTTCCGCTTCCGCACCATCCGCCCGGTGGCGTATGACGGCCGCACACCGCACATCCACGTCAAAGTGCGGCTGGGCCGCAGCACCCTGCTGACCACCCAGCTGTATGTGGACGGTGACCCCGGCAATGCGCGTGACGGCCTGTGGCGCCGCCTGCGTGACCCGGCCGACCGGGCGGCCTTGACGCTGCCCTACCGCAGCGTGGCCGACGGTCTGGCCGCGCAGGTGCTGCTGGTGGTGGAGACTTGAGCACAGTTCTCGGGCGGCTGGCCGCTTACAGGCTGTAGTCATTGCGCTGGGCGGTTTGCGCAGACAGGTATTGCATGAACTCGATCTGCACCAGCCCGTCCATTTGGTAGTACACGCTGCGCCGGTGCGGATGCTTGCCGCCGGGGTGATCCTGCGGATAACCGGCGGCAGTCAATCTGGTTTGCAGCGCTGCCAGATCTGGCACCACCAGCCCCAAGTGTTTGACGCCCACCGCGTGGCTTTGCCAGGCCAGCGCGGCCCCTTCACCGTCACTCTGCAGCGCGATGTAGTGGCTGGCATTGCCCAGGTGCAGCCAGCGGATGGTTTTGCCAAACCAGTCCATCTGGCCCTGGCCACGCACTTGCCAGGTAGGCAAGGCGAGTTGCAAAAACTGCTGGGCGGCATCCACGTTGCGCACGGTGATGTTGGCGTGTTCCAGGTATTCGCTGGGCATGGTGGGTAGGTTGTGCAGGTCGGACATGACAGGCTTTCAGTGGTTGAGGGATGATGGCCGGCCCACTCTAGAAGTTAAAGTTAACTTGAAGTCAAGCGTTGGCGCGTGGCTTGTTGAGCGCTGCTGGACATGCAAAGCTGCAGACAGGTGCAGACAGGTGCAGACAGGTGCAGACAGGCACGGACCGCCGCTGACAAGCGCCACCACAGCACAGCAGCACAGGAGACCACCATGCCCGACGCAGCCGACAACCACATCCCCATCGGTGAGCTGGCGCGCCGCGCCGGTGTGGCCGCCAGCGCGCTGCGCTTTTATGAGGACCAGGGCTTGTTGCCGGGCGGCCGCAGCGCCGCCGGCCGGCGCCAGTACCCACGCCATGTGCTGCGCCGGGTGGCGTTTATCCGCGCGGCCCAGGCCGTGGGCCTGGGCCTGGCCGACATCCGCGCCGCGTTGGACAGCCTGCCCGACGGCCGCACCCCCACCCAGGCCGACTGGCAGCGCCTGGGCCGCAGCTGGCAGCCGCTGCTGGACGCCCGCATCGCCGCACTCACCCGGCTGCGCGACCGGCTGGCGTCCTGCATCGGCTGCGGCTGCCTGTCGCTCAAAGCCTGCGCGCTGTACAACCCTGAGGACCAGGCCGCGGTGCGTGGCAACGGGGCGCGTTACCTGGTGGGGGATGTGCCACCGGCAGCCGCATCGGCGCCGCTTCAGCGCCGCCGCAAATAGGCGTCAAACAGCACCGGCTGGGCATCGCGCAGGCGCCTTCGGTGGCCGATCAGCTCAGCCTGGCGGCCCTGTCGCTCCAGGCCCAGCAGCTCCACCAGCAGGCGGAAGCTGCGCTCGGGCGGGCTGTCCTGGCCGGTGCGGGCTTCACGCAGGCGCTCCAGCAGGGCGGGCTGGTCAATCAGCAACCAGGCCGGCAGCCAGGCCAGCGGGTGGCTGGTGTTGGTGCTGCTGTTGGTGCTGCTGTTGGTGCTGGCGCTTACCAGGTCCACATCCTGCTCAAAGCGCTGCAGCAGGCGCTGCAGCAGCGGGTCCTGCAGGGCCTGGGCGGTGCTGGCCAGCCGGGCCGGTGCCAGCCAGGCCAGCTCAGCCAGCAGTGGCCAGGTGCTGTCCAGGCCTTGCAGCCGGTAACGGGCTTGTGCCATCCAGGCCAGTGGCACCGGCATGCGGCGCCACGACGGCACGGCTTGCAGCGCCTGCACGGCGCTGGCGGCGTCGTCCGCAGCACCGGCCTGCAGCCACAGTGTGGCGGCGTGGTCATCCGGCTGCTGGGCGTCAAAGGGCAGCTTGTCGGCGCGCATGGCCAGCGCACGCCACAGCGGCTGCAGCCAGGTGGTGGCGGCTGCGCTGCCCAACATGGCGTGCGCCGCCGGGGCCACGCTGTGCTGCAGCTGGGTGCGGGCCTGGGCCAGTGCGCCGTGCTGCTGCAGCGCGCTGTTGGCATCGGCCGCCGCCTGCCGCAAGGCCTGGATCATCACAGCCAGCGGCGCCAGCGCTGCGTGCCCGGGTGTGTGCTCGGCCAGGGCCTGCAGCGCGCTGGTGGCGGCGCCGGGCTGGCGGCGCAACAGGGCGTCCAGCACATCGTTGCGCAACATGGTGTCGCGGCTGTGCTCAAACAGGTCGAGCTGCGGCGGCGTCGCGTGTGCGGATGTGGCTGCTGATGCGGGTGCGGGGGCGGGGGCGGATGCGGGTGTGCGTTTGGATGCAGGCATGCGGCCATTTTGGCGACGCTGGCCGGTTGCGGCCAGCAGCCCCGGCAGATTGAGCGGCAAGGCGGGCCGCGCCCGCGCATTGACCAGCACAACGGCGCTGGCGCAGATGTCGCGGTCGCGGTCGCGGTCGTCGGTTTGTGGTGCGTCGGTGTCTTGGCGGTCGTTGGTGGATGCCTCGGGCCTTGCCGCAGCCGGCACGGCGGCTGCAGGCCCCACACGCGCCGCATCCACCACAACACCCACGCTGCGGCGCTGGGCCGCCAGCACCAGCGTGGCCACCGGCCCACCCGGCCTACCCGGCGCGCCCGGCCATCCCCGGGTTACATGCCCTTGAACAAGGTGGTGTAGCTGCGGCTGACTTCGAGCTTCTCGCCGTGGCCGCGCACGGTCACGATCTGCCGGCCACGAAAGTCACGTGTGACGCCGGCAATCGCGTTCACATTCACCAGCGTGCTGCGGTGGATTTGCCAGAACAGCGCCGGGTCCAGCCCGTCGATCAGCTCTTTGATGGGCTTGCGGATCAGCGCCTCCACGGTGGGCGTCTGCACCCGGGTGTACTTCTCGTCGCTGATGAAAAACAGCACCTCGGCCACTGCGATCATCTGGATGCCTTGGCCCACGCTGGCCTGGATCCAGTCCAGGTATTTGGGCGCCGCAGCCGGGTTGATCTGGGCCGCCAGCTTGTGCAGCAGTTGCTGCAGCGGCGGGGTGGGGCTGGTGTTGCTGTCGATGCTGCTGCTGGTGTTGCTGCTGTCGGCAACATTAGCGGCCGGCGCATCGCGCAGGGCCAGGCGCTCGCGGATGCGCTGGGTGGTGCGCTGCAGCCGCTCACGCTCGGCGGGTTTGAGCACGTAGTCGCACACGCCTTGCTCAAACGCCTCCACCGCGTACTGGTCGTAGGCGGTGATGAAGACGATCTCGGGCAGGTGCTCGTCATCAGCCACCACCATCTGGGCGATCTGGCGCGCCGCGTCCACGCCGGTCAGGCCGGGCATGCGGATGTCGAGAAACACCAGTTCGGGCCGGTGCTGGGCCACCAACGCCACCGCCTCCAGCCCGTTGCGCGCTTCGGCCACGATCTGCAGCGCTGGCCAGACCTCGGCCAGCCGGGCGCGCAGTTGCTCACGCATCAAGCGCTCGTCGTCGGCGATGACGGCACGCACGGGGGCGGAGGTGTGGTCGGTGGTCATGGGTGGATCGTAGCCAGGCAGCGGGTGTGTTGCCGGTCTGTGGCGGGTCTGCGGCCGGTTCAGCCCGCGCCCTCAACCGGTTTGTAGGGCACGGCCAGCGCCACACGGGTGCCGCCGCCGGGGTTTTCGGTGATGGTCAGGCTGGCCTTTGGCCCGTGCAGCAGTTGCAGCCGCTCGCGGATGTTGGCCAGGCCCACGCCGGTGCCAGCTGTGTTTGCGGCGGACGCGGCGCGGCCAAAGCCCAGTCCGGTGTCGGTCACGCTGACGGCCAGCTTGCCATGCACGATCTCGGCCTTGACAGTGAGCTTGCCACCCTCGGGCCTGGGCTCCAGGCCGTGTTTGATGGCGTTCTCCACCAGGGTCTGCAACATCATGGCCGGGAACTCGGCCGACAGCAGGCCGTCCGGCACGTCAATCTCGGTGGCCAGCCGCTCCTCCATGCGCACTTTCAGGATTTCAAGATAGGGCCGGATCACCTGCAGCTCGCGGCCCAGGTCGCGTGGGCGGCCACCGGCGGCGTCCCCTGCGGCCTCACGCATCGTGGGCATGCTGGCGCGCAGCAGGGCGATCAGGTTTTTCTGCATCTGGCTGGCGCGTTTGGGGTCTACCTCGATCAGGTGGTCAATGCTGGCCAGGGTGTTGAACAAAAAGTGCGGCTCCACCTGGGCCTGCATGGCGGCCATGCGGGCCTCCACCACCTGGCGTTTGAGGGATTCGGACTCGGCCGTCTGCACCGCCTGGGCGGCCTGTGCCTCGGCCTGCACCTGGCGCTTGTAGCTGATCTTGATCACCACCGACGCGATGATCCACAGCAGCGCCAGGCTGGGCAAAAACTCACCCAGGCTGAGCACATGCACTTCGCGCGTGGCGTGCCGCGCATCGGCCACGGCGCGTTTGGCGTCCTGCTTGGCCTGGGCTGCGGCACTGCGGCCGGCGTCGGCCTCGGCGCGCGCGGCGCCGGCGTCGTCGCGGGCACTGCGCACCGCCTCGGCGATGGCTTGTTGCGCGTCTTGCACGGCCTCACGCACGTCGGGTGGGGTGTCGGCCGGCAGGGGGATGGTGATGGACGGCTCACCTGCGGCGCTGGCGGCCAGGCCGGCTGGGTGGGCCGCAGCGCTGGCTGCGCCTGGCGCTGCGGCCGCCGCTGCTGCAGGCGCTGGCCCGGCTTGCGGCGTGATGTGCACACCCCGCTCGTCGATCGAGATGTTGACGCCGGGTTTGCCGCCCTTGGGTGGGGTCTCGATGTGGATGCCGGGCAGCTTGCTGCTGCCAGGGGCCTGGCTGCTGGGTGGTGCGGGTGGGGCGGGTGGGGCGGGCGGCGCGCTGGGCGCGTCGGGTGCGGTGGCCTGTTGGTCGGCCAGCGGGCGCACGGTGGTGGTGTAAGTCCAGCTGAACGGGGGGATGTTCTGCAGCAGGCCCGAGACGACCAACAGCAGCAGCGCGAGCAGGATGAAGCGCTTCCAGCTGATGCCGATCAGCCACCCGGCATAGCTGTGGAAGCCACGCACACACAGGGCGGAAAAGCGTTTCCAGCGCTGTGGCCAATGGTCGGCTGGGGAAGGGGTCATGGCTGGATGGCGGGCCGGCGGGCTGGCGGCATGGACGGCATGGACGGCATGGACGGCACTGTATGCAAAGCCGGCCGGCTTGCCGCTGCACATCCGACGTGCAGCGCCCAGCGCCCGACAGGTTGCCGCTGTGGCCGACAGCACGGCCCATCAGCGGCCACGGCAGGCGGCAAAACGCCCCGCACAGCGCTGGGCTGGCGGGGCGTTGTTGGGGCGTCGTTGGGGCGGCGTGTGGCCGCGTCTGGCGTGTCAGGCAGCGCAGCGTGGTGCTGCGCTGACCTGCTGCGGGATCACGGTTGCTTGACGGCTTCGACCTGCACCACCAGGCGCACGTTGTCGGAGAAGCCGAAGTTCAGGCCCCACACCATGCCGTATTGGCTGCGCACGATGGTGGTCTCAAAGTCACCACCGCACACCTCCACCTTGAGCATCGGGCTCACGTAGCAATTGAAGTTGTTGGCCTTCAGCACCACCGGGTTGGTCTTGCCCAGCAGGGTGAGCTGGCCGCTCACTTCAGACACCTTGTCGCCGTTGAAGCTGAACTTGTCGCTCACAAACTTGGCGCTGGGGAACTCAGCCGTGTTGAAGAAATCCTTGCTGTTGAGGTGCTTGTCAAACGCCGCTGTGCCCGTGTTGATCGAGCCGGTCTCCAGCGTGATCTCCACCTTGCCGGTCTTGCTGGCTTTGTCCAGGCTCACGCTGCCGCTTTTCTTGTCAAACCGGCCCCGGTTGGTGGAGGTGCCGAAGTGCAAGATCTCGAACACCGCAAACGTGTGGGTGGGGTCGATGGCGTAGCTGGCGCTTTGCGCTTGCGCGCTCAGCGGTGCGGCCAGGGCGGCGGCGGCCAGGGTGGTGGCAATCAGGCTGTTGCGGAGCACGGCGTTGTGGATCATGTTGGCTTTCGATGACGGGTTGGGTTGGGGTGAACTGGGTTGAACTTGGGGGCAGGCCAGCATCACAACGGCGCCATGCCGCTGAGTGCGAGTTTGAATTTGACGGTCACATCGTTGGCCACCATCGATGTGTCGGCCCATTCGCCGTCGCCGATCTTGAAGTCCAGCCGTTTGATCGTGAAGCTGCCGCTGGCGGTGCTGGCCGGCCCGGCCTGGGTGACGCTGACCGGCACCAGCACATCGTGGCTGGCACCCTTGATGCTGAGCTTGCCGCGCACCTCAAACTTGCCAGCGCCCAGCGCCTTGATGCTGTCGCTGGCAAAGCTGGCCTGCGGGAACTTGGCCACGTTGAACCAGGCCGCCTTGGGCACCTCGGCATCGGTCTCGGCGGCGCCAAAACTGGCGCTGCCAGTCTGGATGGTGAAACCCACCTTGCCGGCCTCGGGTTTTTTTGGGTCAAAGGTGATCTGCGCGGCCCACTGCTTGAACTTGCCCTCCACCGGCACGCCCATCTGCTTGCTGACAAAGCTGATCTCGCTTTGCGCCGGCAGCACCTGCTGGGCGGCAGCAGGGCCGGCCAGCGCTGCAACCAGCACGGCCAGCGGGACAGGGGATTGCAGCGGCATGGCTGGCCTTTTTTGAGGTGGTCAAGTTGCGCGGGCGTCCGCGGCAAGCAAGCGGCGGCGGGCCGCTCAGCCCAGGCCGGGCCGCATGCGGCTGATCAAGCCGTCGCGGTCAATGAACTGGTGCTTCATCACGCCGGCAATGTGCAGCAGCACCAGCAGCGCCAGCAGCATGGCGCTGCGCTGATGCCAGGGCTTGATGGCCTCGGCCAGCACCTTGTCGACCGGCACAAAATCAGGCAGCGGCAGCACACCAAACCAGACGACCGGGAAGCCGGCCGCCGAGCTGTAAGCCCAGCCCACCAGCGGCACAACGAAGAACATGGCGTACAGCAGGCCGTGGGTGACCCGCACAGTGCGGGCCTGCCAGGCTGGCATCGGGGCATTGGCCGGTGGCCGGTGCGTCAAGCGCCACAACAGGCGCAAGCCGGACAGCGCGAGGATCATGACACCGGCCCATTTGTGGTAGTTGTAGAGCTTGAGCCGGCTGGGCGAGACCGGCAGATCGCTCATGTACAGGCCCACACCGAAAGAGCCGACGATCATCAGTGCCAGCAGCCAATGCAGCGCGATGGCCAGGCCGGTGTAGCGGGCTTGCAGGGTGGTGCCGGCGGACGGCATAACGGATGACATGGCGCCAGTGTGCCGTGTGGCCCGCAACAGCCCGTTCAACCCGCTTGACCCGCCGCTTCAGTTTGACTGAACGCAAATCGCGCCCCCCGGGCCGATTAAAACGTTGCCCACCCCCGGGGAGGCAAGCCAACTGGCCAAACAACAGTGCTGGACAGCGCCGCAGCTGCGCGGATTTTCAACGCTGCGCTCAATCCGCCAGGCTGGCCCGGCCCAGCCACAACCCATCACTCAGCGCCTGCAGGTGCTGGTGTTGCGGCGTGGGCAGCAGGCGGTGGCGCAGCGCAAAGTCCAGCGTCACCAGCGCGGCGTCCACCGTCATGTGGCCGGCTGCAGCGTGGGCCAGGGCTTGGGCCAGCGGCAGCAGCGTGAAGCTGTGCACTTCACCGTCCTGGTTGTGTGGAGTCAGCCCGACGGGCAGGGCCAGGTCGTAGACGCTGACCTCCTCCAACTGCAAGCCCTCGGGGATGTCCCGCGCCACCCGCAGGCGGCGGCCGGCGGCCAGGCCTTGCAGTTGTGCGGGCCGCAGGCCGGCCTCCTCCCAAGCCTCACGTTGCACGGCTTGGGCGGGGGTCTGGCCGTGCGGCACACCACCACCAATCAGGTTGTCATACAGGCCGGGGTCGGTGGGCTTGTCAAATGCCCGGCGGGCAATCCACAGGTGGCTGGGCCGGCCGTGGGCATCGGCCACATAACCGTTGCAGTGGGCGCCGTAGGTGGTGCAGCCCCAAAAGCGTGACGCGGCGCGCTCTTGCGTGGCCAGCAGCGCGCCCGTGGCCTGGGCCACCACGGGGAAAGTCTCGTTGCGCCAGGCCACGATCAAGCCTGCCGCGCGCAGCGCCTGGTTGGCTTGCTCAAAAAATGCGGTTCTGGCTGCGGCCGGCAGGGTCAGGGTGACGGCCTGGTCGGTGATGTGCAGCGCGTCGGGCCAGTGGGCCAAGGCGGGCAGGTGGGTGCGGGCCACTGAGCCGGTCAACAGTGGCCGGGCTTGGTCCTGGATGAAAAACGGCAGCCGGGCGCTGGAGTCACATGCCTGCGCGGCGCTGATGGCGGGCCAGTCGGCGGTTGGGGTGGGTGTGGGGCTTGTGGGCATGTGTGATCTTGCCGCTAGCCGACGAACCGCAGGATGCGGTCTACCAAGGCCCGGGTGCGGGCGGGCAGCACGGGCGCGGTCATCAGGCCCAGGCGGATGCGGGATTTGGCGCCCAGTTGCTGGTTCAGTGCGTCCAGCGTGGTGCTCAAGTCGGGGTCTTGGCTGGGCCGGATGCGGGCGCGGCCGGCATCGTCAAGGCGCAGGTCGGCTATCCAGGCCAGCAAGGTGTCGGCAAGCGGCTGGATGGTCAGCGGTGGCGCTGCCGCGTTCACCAGCGCAGGCAGGTCAGTGGCCAGGTCGCTCAGCGTGTCCAGTGCGACACCCACATCCAGCATGTCGATGAACAGCGCGCGCAGCGCTGCGTCTGGTGTTGGCCCGCCGAACCGTGCGACGTGTCCGGCCAGTACACGGGCAAGTGCATAACCAGCGGCTTGACCATGACCTTGCTGCGCATCCCAAACTGCGTCGCCCAATTGTTGCAGGCAGACCAGTTGAATCGTTGCGGGCCGCGTGGCGGCCTGTTGCTGCAACCAGTGCATGGCGCTGTCCACGCCATGCATCGCGATGCGGTAGCGCGCGGACTGGCCCACATGCCAGGCAGCCTCACCCGGCTTCGGCGCATCGGCCAACAGTGCTGTTGCAAGCGCATGTTGGGCTTCGGCTTCTGCCCACTCGCCTGCATGGCCCAGGTGCCAGCCCAACCGGCCCAGAACATAGGCATGGGCAGGTATGTTGTCGGTCTGCTGCCAGTGCAACAGCGCTTGACGCCACTCGGTGGCGGCCTGCCCATGCTGGCCGGCATGGTTCAGGCACTGGCCGCGCTGGACCTGGGCCATTGCCAATTCATCGTGCAGCGCCGGGTTTGGTGATTTCAGAATGGCGTGCTGCATGCACATCAGCAGGGGCTCGGCCAGCGCTGTTGCGCCAAGGTTCATCAAGGTGTGCATGCAGCGCAGAGCCCACTGCAGTTCGCGTTTGGCCTGTCCGGGGTCTGCGTTTGTGCGCCACGCTGAAAACGCCGCCAATGCGGCGCAGGCTTGAATGGCTTCCCGCTCCAGGCGCGGGAGTTTTGCCCGATCAAACATCCAGGTGCCGCGGCCAGTTGAATTTGCCAGGTCGCTCCAGGCGCAGGCCCAGGGGTGGGCATGCTGGCGTGTGTTCCATTGGCGCAATTGGGCAATTTCAGCCGCACCAACCGGCTCCAGTTGCGCAAACTGTTTAACTTCATCTCGGAATGTGTTGACCATTTCGTCCCACTGGAAGCGGGTGAATTCGGCGTGGGTCATGGCGTTCAGCACCTGTGTCCACCTGGGCGTCTCCAACGCGAGGTTGTGGATCAACAAATCCACGAGCACTGCCCCAGGCGCAGACCCCTCAAAGCGCTGGCAGGCCTGGGCTGTTCGTGTGGCGTCGGCAATTTCAGCTCGCAGAGCGGCGTCATTGGGGTAAGCCTCCAGGCACGCCAGGTACTGCTCCAGCGCGCTGATACCGGGTTGCCCCAACGGCAGCGCATCATTGCGCACCATCCGCTGCCCCAGCCCCAGGATGTCCGGCAGTGACAGCCCCGATGACTGCAGCGCAGCCAGCTGAATGCCCCGCTCTTGCAGGCCCAGATCAGCCAGCAGTTGGGCGTCCACCGCGTCGCCCCGGTCCAGATAAGTCTGGGCATGGCGCCACTTGTCGCCAAAGGCCACGGTGTCGGCCAGCAGCTCTGCCATCACGGCCAGGCGGCCGCGCTGGCCGGGTGCCAGGTTGCGCATGCGGTACCACTGCACAAACAGCCGGTCAGCCACGCGGTAGCGGGTGTCCTTTTGGCCTTTGGCGCGCTCGGCCACCAGGTAGCCTGCGTCCATCAACCACAAAAACGCACGTGAGATATCGCTTTGCCGCGCACCCACCCGGCCGGCCAGCTCGGTTTGTGAGCAGGGTTCACCGCCCCGCACCAGGGCATCAAAAAGCTTGCGGGTTTGCGGCGGGATGCGGTCCATCTGCTCCAGGTAATAGTCCGACAGCTTGTCCAGCGTGGTGTTGAAGCTGTTGCTGGCGTCCAGCACATCACCCGCATCCAGCAGCGCGCCGGCCAGCACGGCGGCAATGCGTGCGTTGCCGCCGGTGTAGCGGCTGTAGGCATCAATGCGCGCCAGTTGCATGGGCGTGGGCTCTTGGCCCAGCAGCCTGGCGCGGGCCGTCAGGTATTTGCGGTGCGCTGCTTCATGCCACGGCGGCAGTGGGTGGTGCTCAAACTGGCGGAACAGGCGCTGCTGGTAGTCCTGGTCATGGCTGCCGTCCACCGCAGTGGCCAGCAGCATGATGCGGGGTTCGTGGGCCAGCAGTTGGCGCAACCAGGACGCACTGACGTCGTCCTTGAAGACCGTGGGCAGCAGCTTTTGGAAGTTCTCCACGCCCACGATCAGCAAGGGTTCGTCAAAAGCTGCCAGCAGGGCCTGCAGGCTGGTGGCCCAGGCCTGGTCGGGGTCTTGCACCCGCCACTGGGCAATGTGGCCGGTATCGCCTTGGCCCACACGCAGCTTGCGACGCACTTCGTCCAGAAACTCATGCGGCGCATGCACGTTTTGCAGCTCTTGCGGCAGCAGCACCAAGCGGGCCTGACCCGGAGGCAGCGCCTGGCCGACGCGGGCCTGGGCCAGGCGCAAAAAATAGGATTTGCCAGCGCCCCGGGTGCCGGTGACCAACCAGTGGCGGCCAGGCGCGTGGTGCGCCAGCCGCTCACGCGCCACGCCCCAAAACTCAGCCAGCAGGCTGTTGCGCCGGGTGGCCAGGGCGATGACGGTGGCGTCGTCCATTTCGCTGGGGTTGAA
>JANPOW010000068.1:0-10399 GCA_031428185.1 Betaproteobacteria bacterium
CAACTTGAAGATCCTGAGCACCCGCATCCCCTTCTGGCGCAACCTGGGCTGGAGCTTGTACGTGGCGCTGGCCAACACGGCGCTGACGCTGTTGTTTTGCAGCATGGGCGGCTACGCTTTCGGCCTGTTCGAGTTCCGCTACAAAAACACGCTGTTTGCCTGCGTGATGGCGACCATGCTGCTGCCCAGTTTCATGAACATGATCCCCACCTTCATGATCATGGACATGCTGGGCTGGATCGACCAGCCGCGCGCGCTCTACATCCCGGGCGCTGCCAGCGCCTTCGGCATCTTTCTGATGCGGCAATTCGTCAGCACGTCGGTGCCCAAAGACCTGATCGAAGCCGCACGGATGGACGGCTGCAGCGAGTTGGGCATCTACCTGCGCATCGTGCTGCCGTTGCTCAAACCCGCCCTGGGCACGCTGGGCTTGATCACCTTCATCGCCAGCTGGAACAACTTCATCGGCCCGCTGATCGTCATGCGCAGCCCCGAGACCTACACGCTGCCCTTGGCCTTGCGCAGCCTGCAAAGCCCGGTTGATACCGAGTGGGGTGCGCTGATGGCGGGCTCGGCCATTGCCACCGTCCCGCTGGTCATCCTGTTCCTGTTGTGTTCGCGGCAGCTCATCAGCGGGCTCACCGCCGGCGCTGTCAAGTAAACCTCTTGCGTCCCGCGCCATGACCGCTTCCGTGCCTACCGAAACCAGTACCGTTTTCCCGGCCAACTTCGTCTGGGGTGTGGCCACCAGCGCCTTCCAGATCGAGGGTGCGGCCAGCCTGGACGGCAAGGGCCTGTCCAACTGGGACACCTTCTGCCGCCGGCCCGGTGCCATCGCTGACGCCAGCAACGGCGACATCGCCTGCGACCACTACCACCGCTGGGCCAGTGACCTGGACATCGTGCAGAACCTGGGTGTGGACGCCTACCGCTTCAGCGTGAGCTGGCCGCGGGTGCAGCCGGCGGGCAGCGGCGCGTGGAACAGCGCCGGCCTGGGCTTCTACGACCGCTTGGTGGACGGCATGCTCGCACGTGGCCTGGCGCCCTACCTGACCTTGCACCACTGGGACTTGCCGCAGGCGCTGCAGGACCAGGGTGGCTGGGCCAAGCGCGACACGGTGTACCGCTTTGTGGACTACGCGCAGGGCGTGGCACGCCGGCTGGGCGACCGCGTGGCCAGCATCAGCACGCACAACGAGCCCTGGGTGATGGCCACGCTGGGCTACGAGACCGGCATCTTCGCGCCCGGCATCCAAGACCGCCGCCAGGCCATGCAGGCTGCCCACCACCTGCTGCTGAGCCACGGCCTGGCCACGCAGGCATTGCGTGCCGCTGGCTGCCGCAGCCCCCTGGGCATCGTGCTCAACCTGAGCCCGGTGCAGCCGGCCACCGCTGCGCCGGCCGACACGGCCCAAGCCCAGCTGGAGGACGGGCGCCTGCTGCGCTGGTATATGGACCCGTTGTTCCACGGCCGCTACCCGCAAGACATCGTGGACTTTCTGGGTGCTGATGCGCCACAGGTGCATGCCGGTGACCTGGCCGCGATCGCGCAGCCAATGGATTTTCTGGGCCTCAATTACTACTCGCGCGCGGTGGTCAGTGCGCAGGGTGCCTGGGATGTCAAGCAAAGCGGCCTGGCACTGACCGACATGGGCTGGGAGATCTACCCCCAAGGCCTGACCGAACTGCTGCTGCGCCTGCACCGCGACTACCGCGTGCCGCCGCTTTTCGTGACGGAAAACGGCGGTGCCTTCAAGGACACGCTGCAGGACGGCCGCATCCAGGACAGTGCCCGCACGGCCTACATTGCCGCGCACATTGCTGCGGTGGGCGAGGCCATGCGCCAAGGTGTGCCAATGGCCGGCTACATGGTGTGGAGCTTGATGGACAACTTCGAATGGGCCTCTGGCTACGCCAAGCGCTTTGGCATCGTGCACGTGGACTACGCCACCCAGCAGCGCACCCTGAAAGACAGTGCGCTGTGGTACCGCAAGTTTCTGCAGACGCAGCGGGAATTGCGCGTATCGCCTGCCGTGCCGGTGAGGCTGTGATGACGGGACAGGTCTCCCTCAAGGGCATCTGCAAGCGCTACGGTGATGTGCAGGTCATCAAAGGCATTGACCTGGATGTGCAGGCCGGTGAGTTCCTCGTTTTTGTCGGGCCCAGTGGCTGCGGCAAGAGCACCACGCTGCGCATGATTGCCGGGCTGGAAGACATCACGGCCGGTGAACTTTTGATCGACGGCCAGCGCATCAACGGTGTGCGCCCAGCCGACCGCGGCACGGCCATGGTGTTCCAGAGCTACGCGCTGTACCCGCACATGACGGTGGCCGAGAACATGGGTTTTGCGCTGAAGATGTCGGGTGTTGGCAAGGCCCAGCGCAATGCGCAGGTCGGCAAGACGGCCGAGATTTTGCGCATCACCGAGTTGCTGGGCCGCTACCCCAAGGCGCTGTCTGGCGGCCAACGCCAGCGTGTGGCCATCGGCCGCGCCATCGTGCGCAAGCCCAAGGTTTTTTTATTCGACGAACCGCTGTCGAACCTGGACGCTGCGTTGCGCGTCAACATGCGCATCGAGCTGACGCGGCTGCACAAGGAACTGGGCACGACGATGATTTACGTCACCCACGATCAGGTCGAGGCGATGACCATGGGCAACCGCATCGCCGTGTTCAACATGGGCCTGGTCGAGCAGCTCGGCGCACCGATGAGCTTGTACACACGGCCGGCCAACGAATTTGTCGCCACCTTCATCGGCGTGCCCAAGATCAACCTCGTGGACCGGCCCGGCGCTGGCGCCAGCCAGGCACACCGTGGGCTGTGGGCGGCCATCGCCGGCCGCGCGCCCGTGCTGGCCCGGCGCGCCGGCCTGCGACCCGAGCACCTGGGCATCGTCGCGGCGGGCCAAGGCATCCCGGCCAGCGTGGTGCTGGCCGAGCACCTGGGTGATTCATCGGTCATCCACCTGCAGGTGGACGGCGTTGCCGACCTGCTCAGCGCCAAGGTTGGGGCGCTACACCGCCAATTGGAAGCGGGCCAGACCGTCGGCCTGGCACCCGATGCGTCGTGGGCGTTGGCCTTTGACGCCCAGCACCAGTTGCTGGCTTGACCAGCGCGGCCAGCGCGGCCAGCGCGGCCACGCCCATCCCCGGCCGGCCTGCCGGGTCAGGCCACCTCGGTCTGCACGGTCTGCACGGTCAGCAGCGCGTGCGCAGGCAGTTGCAGCGCGGCGCGACACGCGCCCACCTGCAGGCTGAAGTGCAGCGCCGCATCGCTGCGGTTCAGCACCACCACGGCCAGGCTGCCGTCGGGGTTGACGGCGGCAGTGCATTCCAGCGCCTCGTGTGTGGCGCTGCACAGCACACGCTGCGCGCCGGGCTGCAGGTGGCGCGCAAAGTGGCCCAGCGCGGCGAATGAACTTTGCCAGTGCAGGGCGCTGCCGCCTGCACCAGCAAGCACCGGCGCGCTGCAGTAGTTGCCGACATGGTTGGGGCCGCCCACGTCATCGAGCAGCAGGTTCCAGTCGATCCAGCCCACCGTCCAGTGATTCAGGTCCTGGATGATGGAGCGTGCGTAGCGCTCGGCCAGGGCCCAATCGCCGTGCTGCGGACCGCCCTCCTGGCAGCCTTCGGTGAACAGCAAGTGCTTGCTCGGGAAGGCGTCGTGCAGGCGCTGCACCTGGTCGAAGTGGTCCCCCGCATACCAGTGGAAGCCGGCGCCCCAGACGAACCTTGCCGCCTCGGCGTCGGCGTAGATGGTGGCGGCGCGCTGCGGCAGTGTGTCGCGGTTGTGGTCGTGCACCACGATCTTGACCTGCGCCAGGCCGGCAGCGTGCAGCGCGGGGCCGAGGTGGTCGCGCACAAAATCGCGCTCTTCTTCGGCGCTGTACAGGCACGAGTCCCAGCGCTGCGCGGCCTGCGGTTCGTTCTGCACCGACACACCCCAGATCGGCACACCCTGGGCCGCGTAGGCCTGGATGAACTTGACGTAGCACTGCGCCCAGGCCGCTCGGCAATCAGGCCGCAGCTGGCCGCCCATGTTCATCGCGCCGTTGGTTTTCATCCAGGCCGGTGGGCTCCACGGCGACGCCAGCAGTTGCAGTGGGCGGCCAGCGGCACGGGCCACCACACGCTGGGCGGCGTGGATAAAGGGCAGGATGTGGCGCCGATCACGCTCAATGCTGAAGCTGGCCAGCGCAAAATCGCCGGCTTGCTCCACATGTGCGTAGTTGCCCAGGCCGAAGTCACTGCTGCCCATGGGCACGCGGCACAAGCGGTAGCCGTGGCCCTGCGCCGCATCGAAATAGGCCCGCAGCAGTTCATCGGCCAGGGCCGGCGGCAACTGCTGCCAGGTCAGTGCCGCAGCCTCGGTAAACGCGCCGCCGAAGCCCAGCAAGATTTGCATGCCACGGGCCGGATCGACAAAGACCACCGGCCCCGCTGCGGCCTGGCCGTGACGCCAGTGCACCCCTGGCTGCGGGGCCAGCCGGGCACCACTGTCGCGGCTGCTCAGCCAACAGCGCAGGGCAGGGGCTGCGCTCACTTTGACCAGTAGATGGCGTCGATATAGACCTTGGGCAGGCCGGTTGTGTTCAAGGCCTTGCCGGTGAAGGCGTAGCGGTCGGCAACGATGAAGGGCAACAGCACGGCGCGCAAGTCGAGCTTGGGGTTGACCGCCACCAACGCCGACACGGGGATGGTGACTTTGCACCAGGCGCCGGTAGAGCAGTAGTTGTAGTCGCCAGGCGCGAGTTGCAGGTAGGCCTCTGCACCCTTGCGGTCTTCAGTGTCGGTGCTGATGCCGATTTCGATCTTGCCCGGGTAGCCGGTGGTCTTGATCCAGGCCGTGATGCTGCCGCCCGAGAACGCCGACAGATTGGCCGCACTGCCGTAGCGCAGGATGCCCCAGCCATAGTCCGCAGGGGTGGGTGTTACCTCCAGGCTCTGCGGCGCGTCGCCCGGGGCAAAGGTTGCGGTGCTCAGGGGGCGGTCAGCCGTCACTCCACCGGTCTGCTTGCCAAAAGCCGCCCAGTCGCCGCCTTGCTGCAGCACCTCGCCTGGTGTGGCCACGTCAGCAAAGATTGTGAAGCGGTTGGCGCTCACTGCCGTGCCAACGCTCAGGCTCTGGAAGTACAGGGCGCTGGCAGCATCGCAGGGTGATGCGGTGTCGTAGACCCAGGTTGCAGCACCGGCGGCGCTGTTGTTGGCGCGCAGCGTCTGCACCGCACAGCGCGCCTTGCGGTCAACGGTGAACATGCCCCAGAAGTTGTCATCCAGCTTCCAGGGTTCGTCGAAGGCTTCAAAGACAAAGATGGCGCGTGGGCCGGCGCCGTTGCGGTCGGCTGCCTCCCAGGTGCGCAGCCGGTCGTAAAACATCTTCTGGTTGGCCGGGCTGGCGCGAAAGGGCAGATTGCCACCGGCGTTGCCGGTATTCACCGCATGCCAGCCGGTCTCGCCGACGACGATGGGCAGGTGCGGCAGCCCGGCAAAGTCAAGATAGCTGCGCACCGCGTTGTATTGCACCTTGGTGGCGCCGATGGCCGCGTCCATCATCGCGGCGGCGCGGGCGGCCGGTGCAGCGCCCAGCTGCTGCCAGTCCCAGGTGCCGGCGGCGTAGAGGGTGTCTTGCTCGACGTAGGTGTGCAGTGCGACGAAATCAACCGTGTCGGTGATGACCGCCGGCGCCGACTTCCAGAACCCGTAGTTGTCGTCGGTGGTCACCGGCTGGTTGATGGCGTTACGCACCCGGGTGATGTAGCTGGCCAGGGTGGCGGGGTTGTCAATCTTGTTGAAATCGAAGATCAGCATTTCATTGCCCACACTGACCGCCAGCACGATGGACGTGAACTGGTTGGCCAGCGCGATGGCACGCGCCACCTCGGCGTCGTTGCTGCTGCTCTTGCTGTCGCCGTAGCCCTGCAGGTAGGCGCCGAGGTAGACCTTGACGTCCAGACTGTTGTCGCGGATGACCTCCAGCGTCTGCTTGGCCACCATGTCCGAGCTGTCGAACAAGCGGATGAGCTTGAAGCCGCCGGCCACCAGCAGGTCCATGTCCTGCTTGATCATCAGCTTGGTGACAAGCTCCGTCTCACGCTGGAAGGTGCGGAACGGTGAATAGTTGATTGCCTTGCGGGTGGTGAATTCCGCGCTCAAGGCACGCATCTTGGGCACCTCAACCCCGCTGACGGGCGTGCTGCCAGCCCCACCGCAGGCCACCAGCACGGCCGTCAGTGTGGCCAGCACAGCGCAGGAAACCCAACGACCGGCGCGCGCCGACAAGCTGGTGACGGGTGATTGCTTCATGGCCGGGACCTCGAACTTGCGCAATTCAGAACACATAAACCGCACCCACCGTGAGCCAGTTGCCGCGCGTTTTGACGCGCGAGTCGACATTGGTGAACGCCGCGTTGCCTGGCATGGACATGGGCGACAGGCCCAGCCTGGCGTACTGCACCATGCCCAGCGTGGCGTAGGCCTGAAAACCGTTGCGGAAGTCGTAGTTGCCACCCAGCGTATTGATGGTGGCGGCGTTTGACTGGCCCCGGTCAGACGGGTTGGACGTGGCCGCAGCGCCCAGGTGCACCATGCCGGTCAACGCGGTCCACGGCCCGACGCGGTAGCGCAGGCCCAGCATCAGGTCGGTCGACGTGGCGGGATAGCCCTTGAAGACGCCGCCACCGAGGTCTTTGCTCCAGTCGACGTTGAACATGTTGTTCCAGCGTGCATCGTCAACCAGGCCGCTGCCGGTGTGGGTATTGGGCGGCGTGGTGACCACGGCGTAGGCGCCGCTCCAGCGGTTGGCGCGCAGGCCGGCCGAGACTTCAACATTGGCGTTGACCTGGTAGCGGCCCATGACCATCGCAATGCCCTGGCTGGAACTGCCGAGCTTGCTGTCGTCGGCCGGGAAAGGCGTCAGGCCGGTGAAGACACCGTGGCCAAAGGCCGATGGCGTGCCGTTTTTGGTCGACTGAACCATCGCATCGACCACCAGATCGCCGCGGTGATATTGGGCGTAAAACTCCACAAACTGCGGCTTGTTCTTGTGCCAGCCGGCTTTGCCGATGTCGTAGCTGGTCTCCAGCACCAGGTCGCCGTCCAACACGTCAAGGGCACGGGTTGCGACGCGCACGGCGCGTGTCAGGATGCCGTAACCCGCCCCGCTGGCGCCCCACACATCCGCCACGCCCACGGCGGTGCCGTAGGGGTAGTCGGCCACGCTCCAGCCGCGTGTGGTCATGGCGCCGACCCGCACACTGCCGTAGTCGTCATGGCTGACGTAGGCATTCTTGTCGTAGTAGAAGCCTTTGAAGTCTTCCTTGCCGTCGCGGAAGCGCTGGCTGAGCAGGCCGCCCACCTTGACGCCGCCACCCACATCGGTCTTGACGCCCAGGTAAGGCTGGAACAGGGTCACGTTGGTCACATGCGTGCCGTAAGGCTTGCCCTGGCGCAGTGGGTCGGCCCAATAGCGCTGCTTGTCCTCGCCCTTGGCAACCTGGCAGTTGCCGCAGTAAGGCCATACCGGCGTCAACTCGGCCTTGGCGAATCCGGTCAGGCTGAATGGGCCGAAGTCGAAGGCCGGTGCCGGCCCCGTGAGCAGCAGCCCGAGGGCTGCCGCAATCAGGTGTGGCGCGCGCAGCGGGATGAATGGTTTCATGGTCGTGTCGCCGATCAAGGCGCGCGAGTGGAGGAAGGTGAAGGCGCGGGCAACCCGTGTTTCTGAAAGCGCTTTCATGAGATTAGTCGATGGCCTGAGTTGGCGTCAACGGCTCCGCGCCCCGTGTTTTCCCGTGGGCTGGGTGTGGCGTCGGCACTGCGTGCGGGTAAGCCCCTGGATCGAATCTTGAAAGCGCTTTCAATAATGAGCGGCAACCGGGCTGATACGACCCGCGTGGAGCTTGGCGATGAAGTGCATCCAGCAGGGTTTTTGGGGCGTCGCTCTGGCGCTGGGTGTCTGCGGCGGCAGCCTGGCGCAGTTGGCAACGACGATGCAGGTGGGTGCCGCCACGGTGCTGCTGCAGCCCAAGGGCAGTGATCAACCGCCCCCGGCCGCGCCCTTTCGCACCGAGGCCTTGCTCAAACAGGCGGCGCCGTCAAGCCAGTGGTATTCCACACTGGTCTTCAACGCCGACCCTGGCCCCATGTTTGCGCAGCCGCTGAGCTTCAAGAGCACGCCGGCGGGCTTTGAGATGGCGCTGCCGCAGCAGCAGCGCACGGCTGATCAAATCCCCTTCCCGGTCAGCGCCGAGCATGTTGTTGCCTACCCGCATGCCGATGCGCTGGTGTTTTCGCCGCTGGCTTTCGCGCCTGAACCCGCCAAGTTGGCGCGTATCTCCGATTGGGTCATCGACATCGTCATGGCGCGCGGCGCAGACCAGTTGCTGGCCACCATCGGCCATGGCAGCCCTTACGTTTATTTCCAACTCAGCCGGGGCGATGTGCGCATCCGCCTGCCGGCGCCCGGCGAGCGGTTGGCCGCCGTCACCGACCCGCGCCACCTCGGGCTGCGCGTAAAAGGCCGCAGCTATGTGGTGTTTGGTCCAACGGGCGTGCGCTGGGAGCAGGTGTCCGCCACTGAATGGGCTGGCCGGCTGCCCGCTGGCAACGGCTACTTCTCGGCCACTGCGCTGCCCGACGACCAGCCTGAAACCCTGCAACTGCTGGCGCGCCATGCGTATGCCTTCATCACCGACTCCACCGTCGGCTGGGCCTACAACAGCGCCGCAGCCATTGTCGAGACCCGCTTTACCGCAAAGACCCGGGTGCTGGAGGGAGCCGACAACGGCCCGCTGCTGGGCCTGTATCCGCACCAGTGGCACCACAACACGTCGGTGGCCGACCGGCTGGGCCCAGCCTACGACACGGTGCGTGGCAAGCTGCGCCTGCTGGCAGCGGCTGAGTTCAAGACGGAACGCCCGTGGCAGGGTTTTGTGCCGCATTGGCCGGGTCTGGCAGATGGCCCGCGCCTGGCTGAATTCAACGACGAGTTCAAGCGCGATGTCCGGCGCCGGCGCGACCTGCTGCCCAGCCGTGAGAACCCGGACAACTGGCGCGTCAGCGTCTACTGGGCGGGCCAGGGGTTGACACGCCTGACGCAATTGGCGGCGGTTGCCGAGCAGCAAGGCCACAACGGGGAACGTGACCAACTGCTGGCCTTGGCCAAAGAGCGCATGGAATTCTGGTTCAGCGGCAAAGGCAAGGCCAGTTACTTCATGCTCGACAAGAAGCTCGGCACGGTGTTGGCCTACCCGGACGAGTTTTTCTCGGTGGCGCAGATGAATGACCACCACTTCCATTACGGCTACTTTGTCCGCGCCGCCGCTGAGATTGCCCTGCGTGACCCGGACTGGGCCGCGCAGGGCAAGTGGGGCGCCATGATCGACCTGCTCATCAGCGACATCGCCAACACCCAACGTGGCAGCGCCGACTTCCCCTACCTCCGCAACTACGACGCCTACGAAGGCCATTCCTGGGCGGTGGGCATTGGTGGCGTTGGCCAGTACGGCAACTTTGGCAACAACCAGGAATCGTCCAGCGAGGCCATCAACGCCTGGGCCGGGCTCATCCTGTGGGGCGAGGTCACCGGCAACCGTGCGCTGCGTGACCTCGGCATCTACCTTTATGCCAACGAGTCCAACGCCATCGACCACTACTGGTTCGACATCCACCACCTGGTCTTCCCGCCCGAGTACAAGGCGGCCGAAACCAGCATGGTGTTTGGCGGCATGTATGTGCACAACACCTGGTGGACCGACGAGCCGCGCCAGATCCACGGCATCAACCTGTTGCCCATCGCCGGGCATTCCACCTACCTCGGCCGCGATCCTGGGTTCATCAAACGCAACCTGGCAACCCTGAAGGCCGAGAGTGTGGCCTACAAGCAGCGCGGCAAGTTCCCCCCCAATCCGCCGCCCGAAGACATCTGGCAGGACATCCTGGCCAAGTACCTGGCGCTGGCCGACCCGGACCAGGCGCTGGCGCTGTGGAACCCGCGCGGCAGCGTTCAGGACGGCAACACCGCAAGCCACACCCTGCACTGGCTGCTGAGCTTGCAGGCGCTGGGCACGCCTGACTTTGGCGTCAGCGCCGACACCGTGCTCTACCAGGTGTTCAAGCGCCCGGACGGCAAGCGCAACTACCTGGCCTACAACGCCGCCAAGCTGCCGATCACGGTGCGCTTCAGCGACGGCAAGCAACTGGTCGTCGCACCCGGCACGATGGGCCGGTTGCCCTGATGAACTTAGGAGTGTGGGCGGCAGAAGAGATCGAAGCGAAACGGGTGGGGCGAGAGCCCAATTTGCGCCCGGATTTGAGGCGCGTACCTGTAGGTACGCCACGAAAAGCCGGGACAAAGTGGGACTCGACCCCGCCCGTTGCAGCCGATTTCGTTCTGCCGCCCACAC
>JANPOW010000069.1:0-6227 GCA_031428185.1 Betaproteobacteria bacterium
CACCGGCGCCCGGGCCCATGTCGATCACGTGGTCTGCGGCCCAGATCATGTCCTCGTCGTGCTCCACCACCAGCACGCTGTTGCCCAGGTCACGCAGGTGGCGCAGGGTGCCGATCAGGCGCTCGTTGTCACGCTGGTGCAGGCCGATGCTGGGCTCGTCCAGCACGTACATCACACCGGTCAGGCCGCTGCCAATCTGGCTGGCCAGGCGGATGCGTTGTGATTCACCCCCGCTCAGCGTGTCGGCGCTGCGGTCCAGGCTGAGGTAGTTCAGCCCCACGTCGTTCAAAAACTTGAGCCGGGCGCGGATCTCACGCACCACCTTGTCGGCAATCTCGGCCTTGGCGCCCAGCAGCGTCAGGCGCTCAAAGTAGTGCAGCGCCTCGGCCAGTGTGGCGTGCTCCACCTGGTAGATGGCCTGGCGCGGCACGCTGGGGTCAGTGCCCTGCAAGAAGACATGCCGCGCCTCGCGCCGCAGCCGCGCCCCACCACACTGCGTGCACGGTTTGGCAGCTTGGTAACGCACCAGGTCCTCCCGCACGGCGGCGGAATCGGTCTCGCGGTAACGCCGCTCAAAGTTGGGGATGATCCCCTCGAAGGGATGTGCGCGTTTGACGCTGCGTGGCTTTCCCTTGGCCGTTTCCGCCTCGTAGACAAACTCGATCTCGTCCGTGCCCGACCCGTACAGCAGCGCGTGCTGGGCGCTGGCTGCCAGTTGCTCAAATGGCGTCTCGATGTCAAAGCCGTAGTGCCGCGCCACGCTTTCCAGCATCGAGTGGGTGTAGGCGTTGCGCCTGTCCCAGCCTTTCACCGCGCCACCGGCCAGGCTCAAACTGGGGAAGGCCACCACCCGATCCGGGTCAAACACGGTCTGTACCCCCAGCCCGTCGCAGGCCGGGCAGGCGCCCATCGGGGCGTTAAAGCTGAACAGCCGGGGCTCCAGTTCAGGCAGCGCGTAGTTGCACACCGGGCAGGCAAACTTGCTGGAGAACAGGTGCTCTTTGGGCGCTGCACTGTCAACCGTGTCCATCTCCAGCGCAATCGCCCGGCCTTCGGCCGCACGCAGCGCGGCCTCAAAACTCTCGGCCAGGCGCTGCTTCATCTCGGGCCGGGTTTTGAGGCGGTCGATCACCACGTCGATGTTGTGCTTCTCGTTTTTTTTCAGCGTGGGCAGGTCAGCCGCCTCCACCACCTGGCCGTCGACGCGGAAGCGCACGTAGCCCCGCGCCTGCATGTCGGCAAACAGCTCGACAAACTCGCCTTTGCGATCACGCACCACGGGGCTCAGCACCATCAGCCGGGTGTCGTAAGGCAAGGCCAGCACGGCGTCCACCATCTGGCCCACGCTTTGCGCCTGCAGTGGCAGGTCATGGTCGGGGCAATACGGCGTGCCGGCGCGGGCAAACAGCAGGCGCAGGTAGTCGTGGATCTCGGTCACCGTGCCCACGGTGGAGCGTGGGTTGTGGCTGGTGGCTTTTTGCTCGATGCTGATCGCGGGTGACAAGCCTTCGATCACGTCCACATCGGGCTTGTCCATCAGCTGCAAAAACTGCCGGGCGTAGGCCGACAGGCTTTCCACATAGCGCCGCTGGCCCTCGGCGTACAGCGTGTCGAATGCCAAGCTGCTCTTGCCTGAGCCCGACAGCCCGGTGATCACCACCAGCGCGTGCTTGGGGATGTCCAAGTCGATGTTCTTGAGGTTGTGGGTGCGCGCACCGCGGATTTGCAGGTGGGTGGCCCCGGCCGGTAACGGCCGGGCGGTTTTTGCCAAGTCCTCCGGTAACGGCCGGGCGGTTTTTGCCAAGTCCTCCGGTAACGGCCGGGCGGTTTTTGCCAAGTCCTCCGGCAGCGGCCGGGCGGTTTTGGCAAGGTCGGCAGCCTCCCCGGGCAGCGGGCGCGTGGCTGGGCTGGCCGGCGCGGGGGTGGGGTCTTGATCGGGGCTGGGCATGGCAACGGCGGGCGAGGGCAACCGGCCATGATAGCTGCCGGCCCCTGCTGCAGCGGGGCGGCTGCCAGCGCCGGTGACCGCGCGCTGGCGTGCCGCAGCCAGCCGCCGGTGGCCGGCCCTACACCCCAGCAACGGCGGGTGCTGCCCCGCAGTCAGGGGGTGGCCGGCCTACCGGCGCGGTGGGCCTGGCCCCTAGACTCGGCCGCAGTGCAAATGCGCCATCTGCGCCGCTTTGTCCGATCAATTCAACCGGTACCGCCGCCATGACCGTCCTCCCGCAATCCGCCTTGCGCCGCGCCCTGTCGCCGCTGGCCGCCGCCGCCATCACCGCGCTGTGTGTGCCGGCCAGCAGCCACGCCCAGTCGGTCACGTTCAATCTGCTGTCAGCTGACGGCAGCTACGCGCTGAACGGTGGCGCTGCCGTGCCGCTCAACCAAAGCATCGTCGGCGGCACCGGCTCGGTGGACGTGCTGTCCTTTCCAAGTGCCGGGGTCAACAGCGCCGGCCTGCACAGCTACGGCAGCAGTATTGGCACCTTTGGGTCGCGCTCGTCAGGCACCGGGCTGTACGACGTGACCGGCGCTTTCACCATCAAGCTGAAGCTGACCAACAACCAGGCCACCGCGCAGCAGGCCAACTTTGCGTTCTACATCACGCCGGGCTACCTCAACGTCACGCCGCTGCCCTTCACCGGCAGCCAGTTTGTCGAGGCCGGTGTCAATTTCAACATTGCCACCAGCAACGGCAAGAGCTTTAGCAGCACAGCCATGTTGCGGGACGACAGCACGGGGATCAGCTTTGCCAGCACCGGTGCCAACCTGTACGGCGGCAGCGGTGCATCGCGCTCGGTCATCGGCGGCAACCACGACCTGGACCTGGGTGTGCTCAACGCGGGGCAGTCGGTGGATTTGAGCTACACCTTGTCGTCGTATGCCAAGGGCAATGCGCTGGTAGGCACCACCACCACGGTGCCGGGCTACCAGCAGGTGATCCCCGAGCACTGGGTTGAGATCAGGGACTGTGGCGCCTACGCCACCCTGGGCAAAACCGGCGGCGCCGACGTGGGCCAGGTGCTGGGCCGCATGATTGCTGAAACCGATGTGGTGGTCGGCGGCTGCCCCACCCACCGCGAACTGGTGCCTGAGCAGATCATCACCATCCCGGCACAGACCTACCTCGTCGGCACGGCCGGTGGCTCACAAGGCAGCTCGGGTGACCCGTTCAGCTTCAACCTCGGCCCCAACCAGACCTTGAGCCTGCCGGCCGGCCAGAACAGCCCGTTCAGCCTGCAGCTCTCGGGGGCGGCAGCGGTGCCTGAGCCCGCCGGCCTGGCCCTGGTGGGCACCGCCCTGGCCGCGCTGGCGCTGATGCGGCGCCGCCGCGCGGTTTAAGCGCGCAGCAGCGGCAGGGTTTGCAGCCGGTCCAGCAAGTCTTGCACTTGCGCGGCATGGCTGAAACCTTGGTGGCGCCGGGCAAAGTCTTGCGCCGCGCGGCGCTGCGGGCCATCCGCCAGCAGCGGCGCCAGCACCGCCTTGAAGTTGGTGGGCCGGCGCAGCAGCGCGGCGTTGATACCGGCGCCAAAACGCTCAACCTGGCGCGCCATCAAAAACTGCTCGGCCTGCATGGGCAGCAGCAGCAGCGGCACACCCGCCAGCAAGGCCTGCACCAGCGTGGCCTGGCCGGCGTGGCAGACACACAGGTCGGCCTGCGCAAAGGCTTGCGCCAAGTCCACCGGGCCGCTGGTGTAGCGCAGCTTGGGTGATGACACCGGCGGCTTGAGCCCGGCGCACACCTCGGGCATGTAGCACAGCACGCGGCAGCCCAGGCCCACCAGCGCTTGCAGCACCAGGGCGTGGTCGGGGTGGCCGGCTTTGAGATAGGCAAACACGGCCGGCCCTGCACCTGCGGCACCCGCGCCAGCACCTGCACCTGCACCTGCACCCGCACCCGCACCTGCACCTGCACCCGCACCCGCACCTGCGGTCACCGCACCGGCGGGCCACTGCGGCGCCAGGCCGGCATCGGGCAAGAAGTTGGGGCCCAGCCACTGCACCGCCTCAGCGGGTGCGCGGGGGTAGTGGTCAATCTCGGGCCAACTGCACAGCAGCGGCATGTCGCCGCCAAACAGGTGCCACAGCGCGGGCAGCGGTGCTGCGCCGTGGCGTTGCAGCACGCTGTTGACACTGGCCAGCACCCGCTGCTCGGCCTGTGCCACGCGTCCCGGGGCCACCGGCTCCCAATCGCGGAAGGCGGGGATGGGGCTTTGCGCCGGTGGCAGCCAAAAGCCCATGCCGATGCTGGCCGCCGGCAGGCCGGCGATGCGCGCGGCCAGCAGCGCGGTGGGGGCGTAGTCCACCAGCACCGCGTCGGCCCGGCACAGCCGCAGGGCGGCCAGCCAACCCTGCACCAGCGCGTCCAGATGGTCGGCCTGCAGGTAGCCGCAGCCCAGCAGAATCTCGGCCAGCGACACCTGCGGCTCGGGCACGCCCACCGTGCGGTGTTGCCACACCGGCGCCTGCAAGCGGGGCAGCGGTAAATCGGCCAGCAGGCGTTCGGTCTGCACCAGGTCACGCAGCCACAGCGTGACGCCGTGGCCACGCGCCTGCAGGCCGGCGGCCAGGGGTTTGAGCCGGCCGGCATGGCCCAGGCCACCACCCAGCTCCCAGCCGATCAGGTAATTTGCCATGTGGGGATGTTCGCAGAGCCTGCCGCCCGGCTGTGATGCCGGGCTTGCCGGGCTTGTGCGGTCTGCACTGCAGCGCCAGGTAACGCCCATCGTGCCGCTTGCGGACACCACGCCCGGCCCTCGTCTGCACTGGGGATGGCAGCCGCACCGGTTGATTTGAGACTGCAGCCCTGCCTGCGGTCGGCACCGTTGCACGGCGCCGCAGTGATGGGCAGCACAGCGGCCAGGCCGCTGCGCAGTTGGCCCCCAAGCACCTCAACCCCACTCTTGACGGAGATCACCATGGCTTCTCGCAAACCCAGCAGGCCTGCCAGCAAACCCGCCACCGCCTCGACCCATGCCGCCAGCGCTGGCACCTCAGCCGGCAGCAGCATGGACGACCTGATGCTGGCCGCCCTGGCCCGCAACGACGGCACGCTGCAGACCGGGCGCTACCTGGTCACCTTCAAGCCCGACGCTGCCGACGCCGGCCTGGCCAGCTTGCGCGCCCAAAGCCTGCGGGTGGCTGACGCGCGCGATTTCAAAGGCCAGGCCATGGCGCTGGAACACGCCGGTGATGCCGACGCGGTGTTGTTCCCCGAGATCGGCGTGGCGCTGATCGGTGGTGACGCGGCGATGGCGCGTGGCATGTCGGTGATGGCGGACGAGGCCAGCAGCGACAGCCCGGTGGCGGTGATCGAGCCCGAGTACTTTGTCTTTGCCAACGGCACGGTGGACGACTACCTGCGTGGCTTTTTGCGCGCCACCGAGACCATCACCCGCGATCTGGGCCAGGCCGGCACCGGCAGCGCGCTGGACGACGACACGTCCGCCCAGGTGCTGGGCAACACCTGGGGCCTGATCCGCTGCAAGGTGCCACCCAGCCTGCGCAGCGGCGCCGGCATCCGGCTGGCGGTGCTGGACACCGGGTTCGATCTGGGCCACCCCGACTTTGCCGGCCGCATCATCGTCAGCCAGACCTTTGTGGGCCAGCCGGTGCAAGACCTGCACGGCCACGGCACCCACACCATCGGCACGGCCTGCGGCCCCAAAGCGCCGTCTGGCGCCCGGCCGCGTTACGGCATCGGCTACGGCACGCAGATTTACGTGGGCAAGGTGCTGAGCAACAGCGGCAGCGGCAGTGGCGCCAGCGTGCTGGCCGGCATGAACTGGGCCATTGCCAACCAGTGCGCGGTGATCTCGATGTCGCTGGGCTCACAAAGCCCGGTGCAGGCGGCTTACACCGCTGCCGGCACTCAAGCCCTGGCCAAGGGCTGCCTGATCGTGGCCGCAGCCGGCAATGCCGGTGCGGCCACCGGCGCACCGGCCAACTCACCCACCATCATGTCGGTGGCGTCGCTGGACCTCAACCTGGCGCCGTCCATCTTCTCCAACTTTGGCAAGTGGGAGATTGCCGCGCCGGGGCGCGATGTGTATTCGGCCGCGCCGCGCCCCAAGCTCAACGCCACCATGAGCGGCACCAGCATGGCCACACCCCACGTGGCAGGCTGCGCTGCGCTGTGGGCCCAGACCAGCGCGCAACTGCGTGGCCAGGCGCTGTGGAACATGCTGCTGGCACGCGCCCTGGCGCTGCCGTATTCGGCGGCTCGGGTG
>JANPOW010000070.1:0-5041 GCA_031428185.1 Betaproteobacteria bacterium
TCGTCGTTGCAATGGCCATGACGTTGGCAGGTTCAGGGTCGGTCGGGAAGATGGGGCTCGCGGAACGCTTACGCAGGATGGCCGGGTGCCGGTGGACAACAACCGCATCGAGAACCTGATGCGGCCGTGGGCGATGGGCAGAAAAGCCTGGTTGTTCGCTGGCAGTGAACTGGCCGGCCAACGTGCGGCCGTGGTGATGAGCCTGGTGCAATCGGTCAAGCTCTGCGGACATGACCCGTGGGCTTACCTCAAGGACATGCCGACGCGATTGCCGATGCACATGAACAGCCGGATCGAGGAACTGCTGCCGCATCTCTGGCAGCCGCACGACTGACCTCATTGGCCGCCTACGCGACGCACCATTCGTCAAGGTGGTGTCACTAGCCGCTTACGCACGGCGCAGTAAGGGTGTTTTGATGTCGCCGGACTTGTCCCTGTCCGGTGCACCGGATTTCCACAGGCTTGCCCACAGGCCGATGATGCCCTGCACCGTATGATCTTTTTTGCTGGCCAGCACCGCGTGCGTGTGGCCCCTGCCACCCGTTTTCTCTGCGAGACCTGCCGCCGATGTCTGCTGTTTTCCGTTCTACCCAACCAAACCAGCCCGGTGGTGGTGCCGACGATGATGTGGCCAGGCTGCGCATCCCGCCGCACTCGGTAGAGGCCGAGCAAAGTGTGCTGGGCGGCCTGCTGATCGACAACATGGCCTGGGACCGGGCGGGTGACGCGGTGAGTGACAGCGATTTCTACCGCCATGAACACCGTGAGATCTTTGCCGCCATCGCCACGCTGATCAACGGCAGCAAACCGGCCGATGTGATCACCGTGTTTGAGCACCTGCAGAGCAGCGGCAAGGCCGAGGCCTGCGGTGGCCTGACCTACCTCAACTCGTTGGCCCAAAGTGTGCCCAGCGCCGCCAACATCCGGCGTTATGCCGAGATCGTGCGTGAGCGCGCCATCCTGCGCAAACTGATCTCGGTCTCAGACGAGATTGCCACCAACGCCTTCAACCCGCAGGGCCGGGCGGTGGCGCAAATCCTGGATGAAGCCGAAGGCAAGATCTTCAAGATTGGTGAAGAAGGCTCACGCAACAAGCAGGGCTTCATCGGGGTGGACAAACTGACGGTGCAGCTGATTGACCGCGTCACCGAACTGGCTGAAAACGGCGCGGAAGAAGTGACCGGTGTGCGCACCGGTTTCATTGACCTGGACCGCATGACCGCCGGCCTGCAGGAGGGTGACCTGATCATCCTGGCGGCGCGGCCGTCGATGGGCAAGACCGCGCTGGCCATCAACATCGCCGAGGCGGTGGCGGTCAATGAAGAGCTGCCGGTGCTGGTGTTCTCGATGGAAATGGGCGCCTCCCAACTGGCGCTGCGCATGATCGGCTCGCTGGGCCGCATCGACCAATCCGGCCTGCGCACCGGCCGCTTGCGAGATGATGAATGGACCCGCCTGACCGAGGCTGCCGAGCGCCTGAGCAAGGCCCACCTGTACATCGACGAAAGCCCGGCGCTCAACCCGGCCGAGGTGCGGGCCCGCTCACGCCGCATGGCGCGCCAGTTCGGCAAGCTGGGCCTGATCGTGGTGGACTATTTGCAGCTGATGAGCGGCACGGGCAAGAGCGACGGTGAAAACCGCGCCACCGAGATCAGCGAAATCTCGCGTGGCCTCAAGGCCCTGGCCAAAGAACTGCACTGCCCGGTGATTGCGCTGTCGCAACTCAACCGCTCAGTTGAAACCCGCACCGACAAGCGGCCAATGATGAGCGACCTGCGTGAGTCTGGCGCCATCGAGCAGGACGCCGACGTGATCATGTTCATCTACCGAGACGACTACTACAACAAGGACAGCAAGGAGCCGGGTGTGGCCGAGGTCATCATCGGCAAGCAGCGAAACGGGCCGACGGGCGTGGTCAAGCTGACCTTCCTCAAACCCCTGACCAAGTTTGACAACCTGGCCCCTGGCAGTGCCGGCAGTGGTGAATACTGATTGAGGTGCGCCGGGCTTGCGGCCCGGCAAATAACTGGACAAAACACCAGTAGCTGTTTATATTGACAGCATGCGCTCCATCCCCATTCATGTTGCCCCGCCGGCTGCTGTTGCTAGCGCCAGCAAGCTGCCGGCCCACGGCCTGCCACAGGCGCCGCTCAAAGGCCGTGGCACGGCGTGGTCGCTGGCGCACCGGTTTGCCGTGGACAGCCGTGAGCGTTTTGATGATGGTTGGGGCCAGCTGGACCAGGCCGTGCAGGAAGAACCGCTGTCGGTGACCACCCAGGTGCTGGAGGAAAACGTCAAGACCATCCTGACCGGCAACACCTCGCCCGACATCAGCTTTGATGTGTCCATCAACCCCTACCGGGGTTGTGAGCACGGTTGCATTTACTGTTACGCACGGCCAACCCACAGCTACCTCAACCTGTCGCCGGGGCTGGATTTTGAGACCCGCATCGTGGCCAAGGTCAACGCCGCCCAGCGCCTGCGTGAGGCCCTGTCGGCCAAGGGCTACACGCCCTTGCTGCTCAACATCGGCTCGGTGACTGACGCCTACCAGCCGGCCGAGCGCAAGCTCAGGCTGACCCGCGCGGTGATCGAGGTGCTGCAGGAGTTTCGCCATCCGTTTTCGCTGATCACCAAATCATCCGGCGTTGAGCGGGATATTGACCTGATCGCACCAATGGCGACGGCCAAACTGGCGGCGGTCTATGTGTCCATCACCACACTGGACCCTGCGCTGGCCCGGGTGATGGAGCCGCGTGCTGCCGCGCCAGCGCGCCGTTTGCAAACCATTCGCCGCATGGTCGACGCGGGTGTGCCGGTGGGGGTCAGCGTGTCGCCGATCATTCCGTTTTTGAACGAACCGGAGCTGGAGCGCATTCTTGAGGCCGCGCGTGGTGCCGGCGCCACGTCCGCCTTCAGCATCGTCATCCGCCTGCCCTGGGAGGTGAACCCCTTGTTCCAGCAATGGCTGGAGCAGCACTTCCCAGAGCGCGCCGCGCGGGTGATGGCGCGCATCCGCGAGATGCGCGGTGGCGCCGACAACAGCGGCCAGTTTGGTGAGCGCATGACCGGCAGCGGTGTGTGGGCGCAACTGCTGCGCCAGCGTTTGCACAAGGCCAGTGCGCGCCTGGGCTTGCAGCGGGCGCGGGTGGAGCTTGACCTGACCCAGTTCCGGCGCGCGGCGCCTGCCGCACCCACCACGCCCAACCAGGCTAGCTTGTTCTGACCCGGCGGCAGCGCCAAGCGCCATTGGTGGACCACACCTTGCCCTGGCTGAGCCAGGTGATGCCTCGGGCAGGCCTTGTGACGTACGCCCCCTAATTCCCGCATTGCTGATTCGGCTGCGGAATAGACCACCGCCGGCCCGCGTCCACCCAGGACAGCAACCCAGGTGCGCAGTCCGACAGGCTGCGGGTCTTCACGGAGAAAGCAATGGTTATCCATGCAAGAACCCCTTGGCTTGTAGTGGCAACGGCACTGAACCGCTCCGGATTTTGAGGAGGCTCCTTCGATTGAGAATGGAGCCAACATGAGGAAGTCCCCGAAGTTTTCCCCCGAGGTGATTGAGCGTGCGGTGCGCATGGTCTTCGACGCCAAGGACCAGTACCCGTCGCAGTGGGCGGCGATCGAGTCGATCGCCAGCAAGATCGGCTGCACAGGCGAGACGCTGCGCAAGTGGGTGCGCCAAGGCGAGCGAGACAGCGGCGTACGGCCCGGCGCCACGACGTCCGAGCAGCAGCGCATCAAGGATCTGGAGCGCGAGGTACGCGAGCTGCGCAAGACCAACGAGATCCTGAAGTTGGCCAGCGCGTATTTCGCCCAGGCGGAGCTCGACCGCCACCACAGGAAGTGAACGCCTTCATCGACGAGCATCGCGCTGCTCACGGGGTCGAGCCGATCTGCAACGCGCTGCAGGTTGCCCCGTCGGCGTACAGGCGCCACGCTGCCCGCCAGCGCAACCCGGCGCGGCTGCCAGCGCGAGCACAGCGTGACGCGAGCCTGATGCCGCAGGTGCAGCGCGTGTACGACGCGAACCTGCGGGTCTATGGCGCCGACAAGGTATGGCGGCAACTCCTGCGCGAAGGCGTGGCAGTGGCGCGCTGCACGGTGGAACGTCTGATGCGGCGACTCGGGTTGCAAGGTGTGCGCCGCGGCAAGGGCGTGCGCACGACGGTGCCCGACGCCAAGGCGGCGTGTCCGTTGGACCGCGTCAATCGGCAGTTCAAGGCCCAGCGGCCGAACCAGCTGTGGGTGGCCGACTTCACCTACGTCTCGACCTGGCAGGGATTCGTGTACGTCGCCTTCGTCGTCGATGTCTTCGCGCGGCGCATCGTCGGCTGGCGGGTGAGCAGTTCGATGCAGACCGACTTCGTTCTCGACGCGCTGGAACAGGCGCTGTATGCACGGCGCGCTGAGCGCCAAGGCGACCTGGTGCATCACAGCGACCGGGGCTCGCAGTACGTCTCCATCCGCTACAGCGAACGGCTTGCCGAGGCTGGCATCGAGCCTTCGGTGGGCAGCACCGGCGACAGCTACGACAACGCACTGGCCGAGACGATCAACGGGCTGTACAAGGCCGAGATCATCCACCGGCGGGGGCCCTGGAAGACGCGCGAGGCGGTCGAACTCGCCACGCTGGAGTGGGTCTCGTGGTTCAACCACCATCGATTGCTCGAACCCATCGGCTACATCCCGCCGGCCGAAGCCGAGGCAAACTACTGGCGCCAGCAAGCTCAAGGATCCGCCTCAACGAAGCCTGCCCGAACGGCGGCGCTGCAGGAGGGTTGAACCATGAGTACATGGCCCAACCGGGGGTGCCTCCGGCGGCCCCTGCGGGGGGCTGGAAAAGAGGAAGTCCGAACCCAACACAGTCAGGCCAACCCGGTCTGACTCAAGCCAACAGGCCTCCTCGAAACCCGGTGCGGTTCACATGAGCTATCACGTCTACCTCGCGCGCCCAGGCTTTGAAGCTTCGCCGATTGCTGAGGACGAATGGCTTTCCGCTGTTGGTGCATGTCCGTTGCTGAAGGCCGTGAAATCA
>JANPOW010000071.1:0-8624 GCA_031428185.1 Betaproteobacteria bacterium
AAGCGCAGCCTCGCTGTTTTGCCCTGGTGCCCTGTGCCGGCACCGGCAGCCGCGCCGGCAGCGCCGCGCCAAAGCAGTACGCCGCAGTGGCCGGCCGGCCGCTGGTGGCCCACACCCTGGCCGCGCTGGCCGGCGTGGCACGGCTGCAGGCCACGCTGGTGGTGCTGGCGCCTGAGGACAACCAATTTGAGCAGCAGGTGCCCACGTTTGCCGGCCTGCAGTGCTGGATTGCCCGGGTCGGCGGTGCCAGCCGGGCGGTGACGGTGGCCAACGGCCTGGCCGCACTGCGTGCACGCGGCGCACAAGACCAGGACTGGGTGCTGGTGCATGACGCCGCCCGCTGCCGGCTGCAGCCGGCCTGGGTGGACCGGCTGATTGATGCCTGCCTGGCCGACGCGGTGGGTGGCCTGCTGGCGCTGCCGCTGGCCGACACCTTGAAGTCAGCCGATGCCGCTGGCCCATCCGGTGGCCCCAGCCGGGTGGCCGGCACGCTTGACCGCCAGGGCAAATGGGCGGCGCAGACACCGCAGATGTTCCGCTTGGGGCCGCTGGCGCTGGCCTTGCGTGATGCCGGCGCCCACATCACCGATGAAGCCAGCGCCATCGAGGCGCTAGGCCACCAGCCGCGCCTGGTGCTGGGCGAGTTCGAGAACTTCAAGGTCACCTGGCCGGGTGACTTTGTGTTGGCCGAGCGGCTGCTATCAACCCGGGAGCCACAGATGAGCACACCACCAACGCTGCCGGCATTGCGGCTGGGCGAAGGCTGGGACACCCACCAACTCGTCAGCGGCCGGCCGCTGGTGCTGGGTGGCATCACCGTCCCGCACAGCCACGGTTTGCTGGGCCATTCGGACGCTGACGCGCTGTTGCACGCCATCACCGACGCGCTGTTTGGTGCTGCGGCGCTGGGGGATATCGGACGCCACTTTCCGGACACCGACAGCGCCTTCAAAGGGGCTGATTCCGGCGTGCTGCTGACGGAGTGCGCGCGCCGGGTGCGGGCTGCGGGTTGGTTGATCGTCAATGTGGACGCCACGGTGATCGCCCAGGCGCCCAAGCTGGCGCCGTACATGCCGGCGATGGTGGCGCGCATTGCCAGCCTGCTGGGCGTGGCCGGGGCCCAAGTCAACGTCAAAGCCAAAACGGCCGAGAAGATGGGTCCGGTGGGCGAGGGCCTTGCGATTGAGGCGCGGGCCGTGTGTTTGTTGTCTGCGGCTTGACAGGCGGCTGCGCCGCAGCGGTCAGTAGCGCACCGGCCGCGACTGGCGCAGCCGCAAATGCACCACCAGGCCACCATCGGCGGCATTGGCAATGTCCACCTGGCCGCCCATGCGCTGCATGGCTTTGTCAACGATGGCCAGGCCCAGGCCGGCGCCGGTGGCCGCAGTGCGGGCCGCGTCACCACGGAAGAAGGGCGTGGTCAGCTGGCCCAGCTTCTCTTTGGCCACGCCCGGCCCCTGGTCACGCACGGTGCAGATCACCCAGCCGCCGGTGCGCACGTAGCTGACGGTGACCATCGCGATGCCGGTGTCGTCGGTGCGGCCGTAGCGCCTGGCGTTCTCGAACAGGTTGGCAAACACACGGCCCAGCTCCACCTCGTCGGCCTGCACCTCCAGGTCGATCGCCACCTTGGACGTGATGCGGATCTCGCCCGGGTCGCGGAAGCTGGCCGCCTCCTTGTCGATCAGCTTGGACAGCAGCACCGGCCGCAGCCGGGTGGCACCGGGGCGGGCGTAGTCCATGAACTTGTCGATGATGGCGTCGAGCTGGTCGATGTCGGACGCCATGTTGTTGCGCGCCTCCTCCTCGCCCACGCTCATCTCGGTTTCCAGCCGCAGCCGGGCCAGCGGGGTGCGCAAGTCGTGGCTGATGCCGGCCAGCATCACGGCGCGGTCTTCGTCGACCTTGGCCAGCTCACGCGCCATGCGGTTGAAGCCCATGTTGACCTCGCGGATCTCGCTGGTCAGCGTGGTTTCGTCCAGCCGGGAGTCGTATTCACCACCGCGGATCTTGCTGGCCGCAAATGACAGCGCCCGCAAGGGCCGGTTGACGCGCCGCGCAATCAGGGCCGGGCCGGCCAGCGTGATCAGCACTGCCAGCGCCAACCAGATGGGCCAACGCTCGCTGCTGGTGTGCTGCAGCGTCTCAGGTGGCAACAGCAGCCACCAGGCTTCGCGGTCCACACTAAAGCCCAGCCACAGCCCGGGCTGGCCGTTCAGGCTGCTGGCCAGCACCAGCTTGTCGTCCAACCGGCTGCGCAGCTCGGTGTCCAGGCGCTGGGTGAAGCTGTCGGTGGCCGGTGGGCTCCACACATCGTTGGCAGCGCGGGCCTGCAGCAGCAGGCCGCTGCGGGCGCTCAAGGCCCGCACCAGCGCGGGCCGGCTGGCGCGGTCCAGCAGGCGCAGCGTCTCGCTGGTGAGTTTGACCACGCTGCTCAGCTGCTGGGCGCTCTGCGCCACCGCACGCGGCTCGCTGTCCAGCTCGCGCAGGGTCTGCACCCAGGCAAAGACCACCGCTGCCAGCAAAACCAGCAGCAATGCAAACGTGCGCCAGAACAGGCTGAGTGCCAGCTTGCCGGGCGGCCGCGGCACGGGCCGGGTTGTTGCGCCCATCAACATGGCCGATCTGGCAACAAGGCGCTGCGGGCCAACCGGTTGCCGCCACTGCTGCGGGTGCTGGTCAGGGTGCAGGCCAGGCCACCCATGAGCGGCTGCATCACGCCGCACCATCCGGCACAAACACATAACCCACGCCCCACACGGTCTGGATGTAGCGCGGCTGGGCGGCGTCGGGCTCGATCAGCTTGCGCAGGCGCGAGACCTGCACGTCCAGGCTGCGGTCAAACGGCTCAAAGTCGCGGCCACGGGCCAATTGGGCCAGCTTGTCACGCGACAGCGGTTGGCGTGGGTGGCGCACCAGCGCCTTGAGCATCGAGAACTCGCCGGTGGTCAGCGCGATGGCCTCGCCGTCCTTGGTCAGGCGCCGTTGCGACAAGTCAAACTCAAACGGCCCGAAGTTGACGACCATCGCCTCTTTGCTGGGCGCGCCGGGGGCTTCTTGTGCCGGCCTGCGGCGCAACACGGCATGGATGCGGGCCAGCAGCTCACGCGGGTTGAAGGGCTTGGGCATGTAGTCGTCGGCGCCCACCTCCAGGCCGACGATGCGGTCCACGTCTTCCACCTTGGCTGTCAGCATGATGATGGGTGTCAGGTCGTTGGCGGCACGCAGGCGGCGGCAGATCGACAAACCGTCCTCGCCGGGCAGCATCAAGTCCAGCACGATCAGGTCCACGTTTTCGCGTGTCAGCAGGCGGTTCAGCGCTTTGCCGTCTTCGGCCAGCAACACCTCAAAGCCCTCTTGCGACAAATAACGGCGCAGCAAGTCGCGGATGCGGGCATCGTCATCAACCACCACGATGCGGTCTGGTCTGGCGTTGGCGGCGGTGGACATGCGGGCTCCTGATTTGTAACAGCGGCATTGTGCAGGCCGGTCAGATGGCAAGTCCTGCAGGGTTGACCCTCTGTTACAACTGCGACAAGCCAGACGCTTGGCCTGCCAGACAGCCGTGACAAACGCCGCGCAACATGGCCCCGGCAGCGGCCCGATGCGGGCCTGGCAAGCGCTGGCCGGCCCCACACTTTTCTCGTTCAAGGACTGCGATGACTCCCGTGACCCCCATCAGCGCTTCTGCACTGCGCCACGCCGTGTGGCTTGGCGTGTTGATCGGCCTGGCCAGCCCCGCCAGCGCCCAGATGGTGGCGCTGCCCGCGCCGCAAAACGTGCTGGTGCTGGCGGCCGATGCCAGTGCCGAGGTGCAGCAAGACCTGCTCACCATCACCCTGCAGGCCACACGTGAAGGCAGCGACGCGCAAGCGGTGCAGACCCAGTTGCGCCAGACCCTGGACAGCGCATTGAGCGAAGCCCGCAAGGCCGTGCGGCCCGGCCAGGTGGAGGTGCGCACCGGCGCGTTTTCACTGTTCCCGCGGTACACCACCAAGCCCACGGGTGGCAATGCCATCAACGGTTGGCAAGGGCGGGCCGAGCTGCTGCTGGAGGGCACGACATTGCCGCCATCAGCCAGTTGGCCGGGCGGCTGGGTGGTACGGGTGGCACCGCCAATACCGGCATGACGGTGGCGCGGGTGGTGTTTGGCCTGTCACGCGAGGTGCGAGAGGCGACCGAGGCCGATGTGGCCGCACGCGCCATCGACAAGTTCAAGGCCCGCGCCGACACCTATGCCAAGCGCTTTGGTTTTGGCAGCTACAGCCTGCGCGAGATCAACGTGGGCAGTGGTGATGTGCAAGCCCCGGGTGGCCAGCCCCTGTTTCGCATGGCGCGCAGCGCTACCGCGTCGGTGGCCGATGAGTCGCAGCCGGTAGAGGCCGGCAAGGCCACCTTGACGGTCAATGTCAGCGGCAGCGTGCAGTTGTCGCCGCGCTGAGACGGCGCTGGGGTCGCGCTGGCGCCGCGCTGGTGCGGTGCGGCGCTGGTGCGGCGTTGGTGCGGTGCTGGCGCGGCGCTGGTGCGGTGCGGCGCGGGTGCGGCGCTGGTGCGGCGCGGGTGCGATTGGCGCCTACTGCGCCACCCAGCCGCCGTCCACCGCCCAGGCCACACCGCGCACGTTGTCGGCCGAGGGTGAGCACAAAAACAGCGCCAGCCCGCCCAGTTGCTCCGGCGTGGTGAACTGCAGCGAGGGCTGCTTTTCGGCCAGCAGTTGGTTTGTTGCCTCCTGCATCGAGATTTTGGCCGCGGCGGCGCGTGCGTCCAGTTGCTTTTGCACCAGCGGTGTCAGCACCCAGCCCGGGCAGATGGCGTTGACCGTGACGCCCGTGGTGGCGCATTCCAGAGCCACCGATTTGGTGAAACCCACCAGCCCATGCTTGGCCGCCACGTAAGCGGACTTCTGCGCCGAGGCCACCAGGCCGTGGGCCGAGGCGATGTTCAACACCCGGCCCCAGTTGCGGCTCTTCATGCCGGGCAACGCATGGCGCGTGGTGTGGAAGGCGCTTGTCAAGTTGATCGCGATGATGGCGTCCCAGCGCTCGGGCGCAAAGTCCTCCACATTGGCCACATGCTGGATGCCGGCGTTGTTGACCAGGATGTCGAGCGCACCAAATTCAGCCACGCAGGCCTGCACCATCGTGGCAATTTCTGCTGGCTTGCTCATGTCGGCACCGTGGTAGGACACGCGGGCGCCGTCAACAGCGGCAGCCGCCACCTGCGCCTTGGCGGCGTCAAAATCGCCAAAGCCGTTGAGCATGACATTGGCGCCTTGCTGTGCCATGGCCACGGCCAGCCCTAAGCCGATGCCGCTGGTAGAGCCGGTGATGAGTGCGGTTTTGCCCTTGAGCATTTCAGGTTCTCCAGAGATCAGTGATGACGGTTGCTGCGATGATTATGGGCATGCAGACCCACCCAGCCGCTGACAACACGCCCGACCGCCGGTCGGACAACAGCACCAGCCAAGCCAGGCTCAAGCACGTTCAATGCCTTGGCAGCCAGGGCCTGCACCGCATGGCCTACTGGGAGTGGGGGGACGCCAGCAACCCGCGTGTGCTGGTGTGTGCCCACGGCCTGTCACGCCAGGGCCGCGACTTTGACACCCTGGCCGCCGCACTGTGCAGCGACTACCGGGTGGTCTGCCCCGATGTGATGGGGCGTGGCCAGAGTGACTGGCTGGCTGACCCCACGGGCTACAACATCCCCGCCTACGTGGCCGACATGGTCACCCTGCTGGCGCGGCTGGACGCATCCACCGTGCACTGGCTGGGCACCTCGATGGGCGGGCTGATCGGCCTGGGGCTGGCTGCGTTGCCCGGCTCACCCATCAGCCGCCTGGTGCTCAACGATGTGGGGCCGACCATTGAGCCGGTGGCGCTGCAGCGCATTGGCACCTACCTGGGCCAGCCGGCGCACTGGGCCAGCGTGGACGCTGCGGCCGATGCGCTGCAGGCCATCAGCCAGGGCTTTGGCCCGCACACCCGGGCGCAATGGCTGGCCTTGACCCGGCCGCAGCTACGGCCGGACCCAGGGCCAAGCGGCACTGGCTTCAAACCCCACTACGACCCGGCCATTGGCGTGCCATTTCGGCTGACCACGCCAGCGCTTGCGCGCCTGGGTGAGGCCGCGCTGTGGCAGGCCTATGACCGCCTGCGCTGCCCCACACTGCTGCTGCGGGGTGCGCAGTCAGATCTGCTGTCTGCTGCCACCGCCCAGGCCATGACCCTGCGTGGCCCCAAGCCGCGGCTGGTCACGTTTGACGGTGTTGGCCACGCGCCTACCCTGGTGCAGCCCGAGCAGGTGCAGGTGCTGCAGGAGTTCTTGCGCGCACCATGAAAACGGCCACCGTGTTGCCCGGGCCGTTGTCCTCGGCCATCGTGGCGCTGGCGGACGTGCAGTCGCATGCCGCATCGGCTGCGCTGGCCAGCACGCCGCCCGGCAACGCGCAACCCACCGACGCCAACACCGACCTTGACGCGCTGCAACGTGCGCGGGTGTTTGCCGAGCCGCTGCTCACCGGCCGCCAACTCGACACCGGTGAGGACGCCCTGGGCCATGCCGACGGTGTGGCCGCCATCCTGGCCAGCATCGGCGGTGGCCCGGCATTGCGGGCTGCGGCGTATCTGGTCTACGCCGGTGATTTTTTGCAGCGGCCTGAAGAGGTGGTGGCCAAGGCTTTTGGCAGCAGCTACGCCGGCCTGGTGGCCCACACGCGCAAGCTGGTGCAGATTCAGCGCGCCGCGCGTGAGGCGCAGGTGGGGCCTGAGCAGCGCGCCCGGCAGACCGAGCGGGTGCGCAAGATGCTGCTGGCCTTCTCGCGTGACTTGCGGGTGGTGCTGCTGCGGCTGGCGTCCCGCCTGCAAACGCTGCGCTGGTTTGCTGCCAGCAAAACCCCGTGCCCGGTGGCGCTGGCGCAAGAGTCGCAGCAGGTGTTTGCGCCGCTGGCCAGCCGGCTGGGCATCTGGCAGATCAAGTGGGAAATGGAAGACCTGGCCTTCCGCTTCCTGCAGCCCGACGACTACAAACACCTGGCCACACTGCTGGCTGAAAAACGCTTGCAGCGCGAAGAGGGCGTGGAGCGCACCCGCGCACAACTGCAGCAGTTGCTGGCAGGTGCCGGCCTGGCGGCCGACGTGCTGGGCCGGCCAAAACACCTCTACAGCATCTGGAAAAAGATGCAGGGCAAAAGCCTGGCGTTGGACCAGGTGTTTGACATGCGGGCCCTGCGCGTGGTGGTGGCCGATCTGCCTGCGTGTTATGCCGCGCTGTCAGCCGTGCATGAACGCTGGCGCGCTGTGCCCGGCGAGTACGACGACTACATCGCCAGGCCCAAAGCCAACGGCTACCAAAGCCTGCACACCGTGGTGCTGGGCGACGACGACCGCGCCGTTGAGGTGCAGATCCGCACTGCCGCCATGCATGAGCATGCCGAGCACGGCGTGGCCGCCCACTGGGCCTACAAGGAGGCCGGCAGCAAGGGCTACGCCGGTGTGGTGGCAGCGGGTGAGTTTGAGGTACGGGTGGCCGAAGCGCGCAAGGCGGTGTTGCGCCAGTTGCTGGCCTGGGAGCGCGACTATGCGGGCCAGGGCGGGGCCGACCCCGCTGCGGCGGGCGGGCAGGGGCCATCTTTTGAAGACCGCATCTATGTCTTCACCCCACAGGCCACGGTGATCGAGCTGACCGCCGGTGCCACGCCGGTGGACTTTGCCTATGCGCTGCACACCGACCTGGGCCACCGCTGCCGCGGCGCGCGCATCGACGGCGCGATGGTGCCGCTGAACACGCCGCTGGCCAACGGCCAGACCGTCGAGATCACGACGGCCAAGGAGGGCGGGCCGTCACTCGACTGGCTGAACGCCGAGCTGGGCTACCTGGCCAGCGCACGCGGCAAGGCCAAGGTGCGGGCCTGGTTCAACGTGCAGGCGCAGGCGCAGACCGTGGCGCGCGGCCGCGAGGCGGTCGAGAAGCTGCTGCAGCGCGAGGGCCGCACGGCGGTCAAGCTCGACGAGCTGGCCACGCAACTGGGCTTCCGCAACGCGGCCGCGCTGTTCGAGGTGGTGGGCAAGGACGAGTTTTCGCTGCGTCACATCGAGCAGCTGCTGCGGCCCGCCGAGCCCGCGCCCGACGAGGACGCCATCGCCCTGCGCCGGCTCACCAGCCAGCGCAGCGGCGACCGCGGCGGCGTGCTGGTGGTGGGCGTGGAGTCGCTGCTGACCAGCCTGGCGCGTTGCTGCCGGCCGGCGCCGCCCGACGCCATCGGCGGCTTTGTCACGCGCGGCAAGGGTGTGGCGGTGCACCGCGCCGACTGCAGCAACTTCCGCCACATCGCGCAGCGCATGCAAGAGCGTGTGATCCCGGTGGCCTGGGGCGAGCCGCGCGTCGGCAAGACGGCGCTCTACCCGGTGGACGTGGCGGTCGAGGCCAACGACCACGCGGGCCTGCTGCGCGACATCTCCGAGGTGTTTGCGAAGGAGAAGGTCAACGTGAACGGCGTGCACACGCAGTCGGTGAAGGACACGCGTGGCGGCACCGCCTGGATGACCTTCACCGTCGAGGTGTCCGATGCCGCCCGCCTGCAGCAGGTGCTGGCCCAGGTGGCCCGCGTGGCAGGCGTGCGGCAGGCG
>JANPOW010000072.1:0-11517 GCA_031428185.1 Betaproteobacteria bacterium
TCGCACGACCACGAGCATCACGACGACCATGATCACGGCCCGACCAAGGGCTGGCGGCGCTGGTTGTATGCGACGAACCACAAGGACATCGGCACGATGTACCTGTTGTTCTCGTTCACCATGTTGATGATTGGCGGCATCCTGGCGCTGTGCATCCGCGCCGAGCTGTTCCAGCCCGGGCTGCAGTTTTTCAACCCGCAGTTGTTCAACTCGTTCACCACGATGCACGGGCTGATCATGGTGTTCGGCGCCATCATGCCGGCCTTTGTGGGCTTCGCCAACTGGATGGTGCCGCTGCAGATCGGCGCCGCCGACATGGCCTTTGCGCGCATGAACAACTTCAGCTTCTGGCTGCTGATCCCGGCTGCGCTGATGCTGGTGGGCTCGTTTGCGATGCCCGGTGGTGCACCGGCGGCAGGCTGGACGCTGTACGCCCCGCTCACGCTGCAGATGGGCCCGTCGATGGACGCCGGCATCTTTGCGATGCACATCATGGGCGCCTCATCGATCATGGGCTCGATCAACATCATTGTCACCATCCTCAACATGCGCGCCCCGGGCATGACGCTGATGAAGATGCCGTTGTTCTGCTGGACCTGGCTGATCACCGCCTACCTGCTGATCGCGGTGATGCCGGTGTTGGCCGGTGCCATCACCATGACCCTGACGGACCGCCACTTTGGCACCAGTTTCTTCAGCCCGGCCGGTGGTGGTGACCCGGTGATGTACCAGCACATCTTCTGGTTCTTCGGCCACCCCGAGGTCTACATCATGATCTTGCCGGCCTTCGGCATCGTCAGCGCCATCATCCCCACCTTCGCCCGCAAGCGCCTGTTTGGCTACACGTCGATGGTCTACGCCACCGCGTCCATCGCCATCCTGTCCTTCATCGTCTGGGCCCACCACATGTACGCCACCGGCATGCCGGTGACCGGCCAGTTGTTTTTCATGTACGCCACCATGTTGATTGCGGTGCCCACCGGCGTGAAGATCTTCAACTGGATCGCCACCATGTGGCGTGGCTCGATGACCTTTGAGACGCCCATGCTGTGGGCCGTGGGTTTCATCTTCGTGTTCACCATCGGTGGCTTTACCGGCCTGATCCTGGCGATGGCGCCCATCGACATCCAGTTGCAAGACACCTACTACGTGGTGGCCCACTTTCACTATGTGCTGGTGGCGGGCAGCTTGTATGCGCTGTTTGCCGGCGTCTACTTCTGGGGCCCCAAGTGGACTGGCGTGATGTACAACGAGACACGCGGCAAGATCCATTTCTGGGGCTCGTTGATTTTCTTCAACGTCACCTTCTTCCCGATGCACTTTTTGGGCCTGGCCGGCATGCCACGGCGCTATGCCGACTACCCGATGCAGTTTGCTGACTTCAACATGCTGGCCTCCATCGGCGCCTTCGGCTTCGGTTTCATGCAGGTTTATTTCTTCCTGTTTGTGGTGGTGCCGATGATGCGTGGCAAGGGTGTCAAAGCACCGCAGCGGCCCTGGGAAGCGGCTGAAGGCCTGGAATGGGAAGTGCCGTCACCGGCGCCCTTCCACACCTTCGAGACCCCGCCCAAGCTGGATGTCACCGCCACCCGGGTGCTGGCTTGATGCCGAGACAGGTGATGGCCGGCCCGCCTAACGACCAACGCAAGGCCAACCGCAAGCTGGCCTTGATTCTGGCGTCGGTGGCGCTGGTGTTCTTTCTTGGTTTCATGACCAAGATGGTGCTGCTGGGTCGCTGACCCGGCTGCTGCCGCTGCCACACGTTTGCGCTGATCCATTCCATGGCACTGCCCTCGCTGCTCTCTGGCCTGCACCGCGACAACCGCCGCATGATGGGCAAGCTGGGCATCATTGCGCTGGCCATGTTCGGCTTTGGTTATGCGCTGGTGCCGATGTACAAGACCATCTGCGCGGCGCTGGGCATCAACGTGTTGTCGCTCAGTGAGCGTGTCACCAGCGGTGCAGGCAGCCGCAAGGCCAGCACCCAGGTTGACTTGACGCGCAGCGTGACGATTGAATTTGATGCCAATGCGCGTGGCGTGTTTGATTTCAAACCGGCAGTCAACTCGGTCAAGGTGCATCCGGGCGAAATGGTCACCGTGATGTACGAGTTCAAAAACATCCAGAACCGCACCCTGGCGGCACAAGCCATCCCCAGCTACGCGCCGATGCAGGCCGGTGCCCACTTCAACAAGGTGGAGTGCTTCTGCTTCAATGAATACACCCTCAAGCCGGGTGAAACAAAGCAATGGCCGGTGGTGTTTTACGTGGACGCCAAACTGCCAAAAGACGTGACCACCATCACTTTGTCGTACACCTTTTTTGAGGTGGCGGGCAAGGTGGCGGGGCAGGGCGCAGGTCTACCAGGTGCTGTCCTACCCGGTGCCGCAATGTCGGGCAAAGCCTCATGACGCAGCCCGATGGCAACCCGGCAGCCCGCAAGGGCTCGTTCCTGATGACGGCCAAGGCGGTGGCGTGGTCGTTTTTTGGCGTGCGCCGCTCGGCCGACTACGCCCAGGACGTGGCCAAGCTCAACCCGGTGCATGTGGTGATTGCCGGGGTCATCGGCGCGGCGCTGTTTGTCACCGTGCTGGTGGTATTGGTCAAGTGGGTGGTGGGCAGTGGCGTGGCCATCTGACCAGCCCATAAGCGCTGCCAGCAATCCCCCACCCGCCGGCCTCATTTTTTTGAATCCCAGGTTTCCAGGAGAACACACAAGATGTCCGCAGCAGCGCCCCATGGGGTGACCCCGTATTACTTCGTGCCCAACCCGTCGGGCTATCCGGCCATGGCGGCCCTGGGCCTGTTCTTCGTGATCCTGGGCGCAGGCCAGTGGGTCAACGGTGCCGGCTGGGGTGCTTACTCGCTGATGGCGGGCATGGTGATCTGGCTGGGCACGCTGTTTGTGTGGTTCAAGCAGGCGGTGGGCGAGAGCGAGAGCGGCCAGTACTCTGACCGGGTGGATGTCTCGTTCCGCTGGAGCATGAGCTGGTTCATCTTCTCCGAGGTGATGTTCTTCGCTGCGTTTTTTGGCGCGCTGTACTGGGCCCGGGTGCATTCCATCCCGGCGCTGGGCAGCCTGGACAACGCCATCCTGTGGCCCGATTTCAAAGCCATCTGGCCCAGCGCCGGCGGCGGCATCACCGGCTCACCGGCCAACACGGTGGAGCCGTTTGGCGTGATGGGTCCGTGGCCCATCCCCACCATCAACACCGCCATCCTGTTGACCTCAGGCCTGACGCTGACCCTCGCCCACCACGCGCTGATTGCCGGTCAACGCGCCAAGACCATCGGCTGGATGTGGATCACCGTGCTGCTGGGCATCACCTTCGTCGGCTTCCAGGCCTATGAGTACATCCATGCCTACCATGAGCTGAACTTGAAGCTCACCTCGGGCATCTTCGGCTCCACCTTCTTCTTGCTGACCGGCTTCCACGGCTTCCACGTGTTTGTCGGCATGCTGATGCTGCTGTTCATCACCATCCGCTTGATGAACGGCCACTTCACCCCCGAGAAGCACTTTGGCTTTGAAGGTGCGGCCTGGTACTGGCACTTTGTGGACGTGGTGTGGCTGGGCCTGTACTTCTTGGTGTACTGGCTCTGACCGCCTGCTGCACCACTCAAAACGCCGCCGCGAGCGGCGTTTTTTCTTGACGGCGGCCGCAGGCTGGCTGCAGGTGCTGTGGCCGGCGCGCTCAGCGCCCGGTTGGCAGGCCGGTCGGGTGGATCCAGCCCATGAACCAGCTCAGCAAGATGAACAGGAACAACGCGATCGACAACCCGACCCGCAAGGCCAGTACCCGTGCCATGCGCTTGTCGCGGCTCTGGTTGTTGCCACCCTTGCGCAGCATGAACACGCCTGCGCCGCCCAGCGACGCCAGTACCAGCACCAGGGTGATGACGATCACGGTTTTCATGGCGACAGATTATCGGCGGTGGCCGTGGCTGGGTTGAGCCGGGGGCTGATGGGTCGGCGGCTGCTGGTGCTGATCGCCGCAGTGCTTTGCGCCAGCGTGACGGCGCGCCTGGGCATTTGGCAACTTGACCGGGCGCAGCAAAAGCTGGCGCTGCAGGCGCAGATCCAGTCGCGCGGCGCGTTGTCGGTGCTGCCGCAAGCCGATCTTGCCCACACGGCCCGGCAAGCCGAGGCCCAGCACTACCGGCCAGTGCGCCTGCAAGGCCGCTGGCTGGCAGACCGTACGGTGCATCTGGACAACCGGCAGATGGATGCACGCCAGGGTTTTTTTGTCATCACGCCGTTGCTGCTGGCGCCGGGCGATGCGGTGCTGGTACAGCGCGGTTGGCGACCGCGTGATTTCAATGACCGCAGCTTGCTGGCGCCACTGGCCACACCGGCCGGCGAGGTGAGCGTCAACGGCCGCATCGCCCCGCCGCCGTCCAAGCTGTTTGCGCTGGGTGGGGCGGAGACCGGCGCAATCCGGCAAAATCTGGACGTTGCGGCGCTTGCGGCCGAGATCGGGATTGCACTGCGCCCGTTATCGGTGCAGCAGCTGGACACGCTGCCTGGCACGCCACCGGCCGCCACAGCCGTGCCCACCGTGCAAGCGGCCGGCGACACCCTGCTGCGGCACTGGCCGCTGCCGGCGGTTGATGTGGGCAAACACCACGGTTATGCGTTCCAGTGGTTTGCGCTGTCTGCGCTGATCACCGGCCTTTATGTCTGGTTCCAACTCCTCCGCCCCCGCCGCGTGCGCCATGTCATCTCCTCCTGAACCGCTGGGCCTGACCGTGCATTCGCTGCCGCAGCCCGGCCTGGCGATTGCAGCCACAAACGCCCCGGCGCGCAGCAATGGCCGGCTCAAGATGGCGCTGGTGCTGCTGGTCTGCGCCGCGCCGGTGATCGCCAGCTACTTCACCTACTTTGTGCTGCGGCCACAAGGCGGCACGGCGTACAGCACGCTGATCCAGCCCGCCGTGCCCATGCCCCGGATGGCTGGCCGTTTGCTGACAGGCCAGCCCCAGCCGCTGCGCGGTTTGGCCGGCCAGTGGTTGTTGGTGGTGGTGGACAGCGGCGCCTGCGCGGCCGCCTGCGAGAAACGCCTGTTCCTGCAGCGCCAACTGCGTGAGATGACCGGCCGTGAAGCCGACCGCATCGACAAACTCTGGCTGGTGATCGACGACACCCCGCTGTCACCCGCCCTGCAGCAGGCGCTGCTGGCCAGCCCGGCCATGAACATCCTGCGCCTGCCCCGCGCGGCTGTGCAGGCCTGGCTGCAGCCCGCACCCGGCCAGGCGCTGGAGGATCACCTCTACATCGTTGACCCGCTGGGTGACTGGATGATGCGTGCGCCTGCCAATGCCGACCCCAGCAAGCTCAAACGCGACATCGACCGCTTGCTGCGTGGCTCGGCCGGCTGGGACAAAGCCGGCCGCCAGGCGCTGATCGAGGCACCCGCCGCCAGCAGCCCGGCGCCGGCCAAACCCTGAAGTCGGCCACGCAAAGTGCCAGTGACTGACCTGACAACCACACTGCCGATGGTCAAGTTGGCCTTGCTGGCCGGGCTGTTGGCGCTGCTGCCGCTGTCCTGGTGGTGGCTGCGCCAGCGCGGTGCGTCCATCACCAACCGGCTGGCCGCGCTGACCGCGCTGACACTCTTTCTCACCTTCGATTTGATCGTCTTTGGCGCCTTCACCCGGCTCACCGATTCGGGCCTGGGCTGCCCCGATTGGCCAGGCTGTTACGGTGCTGCCAGCCCGTCGGGCGCGCACGCGCAGATCAGCGCCGCGCAAGCCCTGCTGCCCAGCGGCCCAGTGACCAGCGCCAAGGCCTGGATCGAGATGGTCCACCGCTACCTGGCCATGACCGTGGGCTTGTTGATCCTGGTGGCGGCAGTGGCCAGTTGGCGCGCGCGCAAGGCCTTGCCGCATTCAGCGTGGTGGGCCGCAGCCACGCTGGTGTGGGTGGTGGTGCAGGGCTTGTTTGGCAAGTACACGGTCACGCTCAAGCTCTACCCGGCCATCGTCACGCTGCACCTGCTGGGTGCGCTGGTGTTGCTGGCGCTGTTGCTGCTGCAGCACGAGTCCTTCCGCAACCGGCCGCTGCCGCTGCCCACCTGGCCGGCCGCACCCCGCTGGGTGGCGGCGGTGTTGGCGCTGGTGGTGCTGCAGATTGCATCGGGCGGCTGGGTCAGCACCAACTATGCGGTGTTGGCCTGCAGTGGTTTCCCGGCCTGCAACGGCCAGTGGTGGCCGGCGATGGACGCGGCCCAGGGCTTCACCATCCTGCGTGAGCTGGGCCGCGCCGGCCACGGTGGGTTCTTGCCGTTTGACGCGCTGATCGCCATCCACATGGCCCACCGCCTGCTGGCCGTGTTGGTGCTGGGCGCACTGGTGGTGCTGGCCTGGCGCTTGTGGCGCCAGCCCGACGCGATCTCCCGGCGCTACGGCTTGGCGCTGGCCGTAGCGCTGCTGTGGCAGGCTGGCAGCGGGCTGTCCAATGTGGTGCTGGGCTGGCCCATCGTGGCGGCGCTGGCGCACAGTGCTGGCGCGGCGCTGCTGGTGGGTCTGCTGACATCGTTGTTGGCCCGCTTGCAGGCCGGCTCGCAAGCCGCCGCCGTACCGGTCAACCCGCACACCGCCGTGGTGCCCACCAGCACCGCCGCCGCTTCCCACTTCCAGCGGCCGGATGCGTCCACCACCCGCGCCGCTTGACCCTGCTGACCCCCCGATGACTGCCACCGCATCCGCCCCCTTGCCCACGCCCAGCCCTGGCCCTGACTCTGGCCCCAGCGCGGCCATGCCCAAATGGCGCCAATACATGGCGCTGACCAAGCCCCGGGTGGTGCAACTGATCGTGTTTTGCGCACTGATCGGCATGTTGCTGGCCGCACCCGGCTGGCCCGACCTGGCGCTGGCCGTGCCCGCCACCGTGGGCATCTGGCTGGTGGCCAGCGCGGCGGCGGCTTTCAACTGCCTGGTTGAGCAGGTGATCGACAGCAAGATGGCCCGTACCGCCTGGCGCCCCACCGCCAAAGGCCAGCTCAGCACGATGCAGGCCTTGCTGTTTTCGGCGGTGCTGTGCGCGGCCGGCAGCGCGCTGCTGTATTGGTGGGTCAACCCGCTGACGATGTGGTTGACCTTTGCCACCTTTGTCGGCTACGCGGTGGTCTACACCGTGGTGCTCAAACCCATGACACCGCAAAACATCGTGATCGGCGGGGCCTCAGGCGCCATGCCGCCGGTGCTGGGCTGGGCGGCCATGCGGGCTGACGTGGGGCCGGAGGCGCTGGTGTTGTGCCTGATCATCTTCTTGTGGACGCCGCCGCACTTCTGGGCCCTGGCGCTGTACCGGGTGGAGGACTACCGCCGCGCCGGCCTGCCCATGCTGCCGGTCACCCACGGCTCAGATTTCACCCGGCTCAACGTGCTGCTCTACACCCTGGTGCTGTTTGCCGCCACCTTGCTGCCCTTCATCATCGGCATGAGCGGTTGGGTCTACCTGGCCAGCGCGGTGCTGCTGGGCGGTGGCTTCATCGCCTACGGCTGGCGGCTGTGGCGCAACTACAGCGACGCGCTGGCGCGCAAGACTTTCCGCTTCTCGATCTGGCATCTGTCGCTGCTGTTCCTGGCACTGCTGGTGGACCACTATCTGATGCCCTGGTATTGATGACCGCCACAACACCCATGACCCACCCAACCGCCGTGCCCCGCCGCCGCCTGCTGCGCCTTGTCACCGCCGCCTCCATCACCGCGGCGCTGCTGCTGACCGCCTGCAGCCGCCCGGGTGCCGATGGCGCAGCACGCCCCGCCTTCAAGGCCATCGACATCACCGGCGCCGAGTACGCCCGCAGCCTGGCCCTGACCGACGCCGACGGCCAGCCCCGCACCCTGGCCGACTTCAAAGGCAAGGTGGTGGTGGTCTTCTTTGGCTACACCCAGTGCCCGGACGTGTGCCCCAGCACCATGGCCGAACTGGCCCAGGTCAAGCGCAGCCTGGGGCCGGATGGCGCCCGGGTGCAGGGCATCTTCGTCACGCTAGACCCCGAGCGCGACACGGCCGCGCTGCTCAAGGCCTACACCGCCAACTTCGGGCCAGACCTGATCGGCCTGCGCGGCACGCCGGACAACACCAAGGCCGCAGCCAAAGAGTTCAAGGTGTTTTACGCCAAGGTGCCCGGCAAGACCGAGACCAGTTACACGGTGGACCACACCGCTGGCTCGTATGTGTTTGACGCGCAAGGCAAGGTGCGCCTGTTCACCCGCTACGGCAGTGGCGCGCAGGCGCTGACCGATGATTTGAAGCTGCTGCTGGCTGAGAAGGTTTGAGACCGTCGATCAGCCGACACGCTGGTTGACCAAGCAAACGCCGCAGAGCCGGCTTTGCCGGGCTGCTGGCGTTGCCCCCTTGAGGGGGAGCGCCCGCAGGGCGTTGCGGGGGTGGGTCAAATTTCCATCGCCTTGCGCATCTTCTTCATCGCCGCCACCTCAATCTGGCGGATGCGCTCGGCGCTGACACCGTATTCGGCCGCCAGGTCATGCAGCGTCATGCCACCTGAGTTGTCGTCATTCACCTTCAGCCAGCGCTCTTCCACGATGCGCCGGCTGCGGGCGTCCAGCACCTCCAGCGCGGTCACCAGGCCGTCGCCCGACATGGCGTCGCGGCGCCGCGCCTCCAGCACCCGGGTCGGCTCGCGGGTCTCGTCGGCCAGGTAGGCGATTGGGGCAAAGCTCTCTTCGTTGTCGTCGGTTTGCGGCTCCAGTGCCACATCGCCGCCGGACAGCCGGGTTTCCATCTCGATGACCTCGGCCTCTTTGACGTTGAGTGTGCGGGCCATGTGCGCCACCTCGGCCGGTGACAGGGTGTTGCGGTGCGCGTCCGCGTCACTGGCTGCACTTTTGAGGCTTTGTTTCATCGAGCGCAGGTTGAAAAACAACTTGCGCTGCGCCTTGGTGGTGGCCAGTTTGACCATGCGCCAGTTGCGCAAGATGTATTCATGAATCTCAGCCTTGATCCAGTGCAGCGCGTAGCTCACCAGCCGCACACCCTGCTCGGGGTCGAAGCGTTTCACCGCTTTCATCAAGCCGATGTTGCCTTCTTGAATCAGGTCACCGTGCGGCAGGCCGTAGCCCAGGTACTGGCGTGACACCGACACCACCAACCGCAGGTGCGACAACACCAGCCGACCGGCCGAGGCCACGTCGGCCTCGTCGCGCAGGCGGCGGGCAAACTGGCGTTCTTCGTCCAGCGTCAACATCGGCAGCCGGTTGACGGCCGAGATGTAGGCGTCCAGATTGCCCAGCGAGGGCACCAGCGCCCACGGGTCACGCACGGACAGCGCGGTGGTGGCAAGAGGAGGGTTCATGGTGGGGTATGAGGATCCTGGGCTGACTTGGTTCCGGCAATACTAGCACTCTCTGCCTTTGAGTGCTAAACGCTGGGTTGTCGTCCTACGCCGCAGCGGCGCGGCCGTGACCGGCGCCTCACACAGGCAGCCCGCGCCAAGCCGATTGGCCCCAACGCCCCCCTTGTTGCGTGCTGCGGCAGCGTGCTGTCCCTGCACGGGTGCGCGGTAAAGTGGCTTGGCACCTGGCCCGGCCGCAACGCAGGGCGGGCAACGCCTCGGCCCACCCACCACCCGATCACACGGAGCACGTCCCATGGCCACTGCAGACAACCTATTGGCAAGTGATGGGCGCGCGCTGCGCCAGGTGCAGGCCGCCGCGGGGGACACGCTGGAAACCCTGACCGATGCGCTGGCCCTGCCCGCCAGGGGGGCGGTGCTGCTGCTGGCCGGTGGCCAGGCCGCCAGTGGTGCAACCCAGCCGCCCCTGCTGCCGCGCCTGCAGCAACTGGTGGGCCGCGGCCTGCTGCGCGCCAGCCGTGAGGCCGGCGCCCTGTGCATTGCCCCGGCCGCTGACCAAGGCCTGGTCGGCCTGTTGGGCCGTGCGCTGGTGGACAGCGGCAGCGGCCCCGCGCTGCTGGGGGTGGCCTTGCAAAGCCAGGTGCAACTGCCGGGCGCTGCCGCCGACCCGGCCCGCCTGCCGCTGGCACCCGGCTTGAGCCACCTGCTGTTGCTGCCCGGCAGCGACGCAGTGGCCGCCTTGCGTACCCGCATCGACCTGGCCGCCGCCGTGGCCGACGGCAAGCCGGTGCTGATGGTGGTGATCGGCGGCGATGTGTCCACCGCGCCCGAGGTGTTGCAGGCGGTGCGGCGTGGCTGGCCGGTGCTGGTGGTGGACGGCAGCGGCGGCGCGGCCGATACCCTGGCCCGGCAGTGGCGTGCCGGCCAGGCCGACGCGGACGACCCGCTGCTGGCCGAAATCCTGGCCGACGGCCGCCTCACCTGCATCACGCTGGGCGACAGCGTGGGTGGCAGGGGGGGTGCCGGCGGGGGTGCCTGCGTTGGCGCGGCGGTGCAGACCCTGGCGCGCCAGGTGCTGCGCCAATCGGGCGGTGAGAGTGTGCTGCGCCCGGCCTGGCGCCGTGATTGCGCGCTCGACCAGGCCGCCGTTTGCCAGCAGGCTGACTTCAAGCGGTTGCAGAACTGGGTGCTGGCCCTGGCCGTGGCCGCGGTGCTGCTGACCATCTTGCACACTCTGCTGGGTGAGCCACCGGCCAACAACGCGCCCGACCCGCAGTGGCTGCTGCGCAAGGCGCTGTGGTTGGTGCTGATCCTGGTGCCCATCACCAGCACCTTGCTGATTGCCGCCAGCAACCGCTTCAAGCCCGGCAAGCGCTGGGTGCTGATGCGTGCAGCGGCCGAGTCCATCAAGCGCGAGATCTACCTGTTCCGCCTGCATGCCGAGGGCTACAGCGCTGACCACAAGCGTGAACAACAACTGGCCAAGGCGGTGGAAGACATCACCCGTGGCCTGGCCCAGACCGAGGCCAATACCACCGCGCTGCCGGTCTATGCCGGGCCGATCCCGCCGCACGCCAGCGCCGGTGATGACGGCCTGAGCCGGCTCAGCACCGACCAGTACGTGCGGCTGCGCCTGACTGAGCAGCGCAGCTGGTACCGCAGCAAGACCGTCAAGCTGGAGACCAGTTTCAAGCGCTGGCAGTTCGCGGCGCTGGCGGCCGGCGCGCTGGGCACCCTGCTGGCGGCCATCGGCGGGCCGGCCGTCATCTGGCTCGCGCTGAGCACCGCGCTGGGCACGGCGGCCATGGCCTACCTGGCCTACCAGCAGACCGAGACCACGCTGGTCAGCTACAACCAGACCGCCACCGACCTGGACAACCTGCTGGGCTGGTGGACCGCCCTGTCGCCCGAGGAGCAGGCTAGCCCAGAGCACATCGCCGCGCTGGCCACCCACACCGAGCAGGTGCTGGGCGGTGAGCAGACCGGTTGGGCCCAGCGCATGACCGACGCGCTGGAAAAACTGCGCGGCGACAAGGCCGATGCGGCACCGGTCGATGCACCAGCTGATGCGCCGCCGGCCGGCGATGCAGCGGCCGACCCGGCAGCCGATGCCGCAGCGGCCGTGCCTGCTGGCGCCGCCGCCGCCGCCGCCGCCGCTGTAACCGCCGGGGCTGTCGCTGCCGTGGCCGGCGGC
>JANPOW010000073.1:0-12880 GCA_031428185.1 Betaproteobacteria bacterium
TGGGCGGGCGGCGCTGCGGTGGGTGTGGCGGCCGGCAAAGCGCCCTGAAGCCAGCACACGCCTATGCTGCAGCCCATGAATGAACGCATCAGCCAGATCCTGCAGCAGATGGCCACACTGGAAGCCGAGTTGCAAACCGCCGTGCATGCCCAAGAGCACCGCATGTTTTTCCAAATCAAGGGGCGTCGGGTGGAGTTTGAGCGCTCGGTGCGTGAGGCGCACAACAAGCTCAAGCTTGGCCTGTGGCGCTGGCTGCTCACCAACCGGCCGCAAAACCTGCTGACCGGCCCGCTGATCTACGGCATGGTGCTGCCGCTGCTGCTGCTGGACTTGTGTGTCAGCCTCTACCAGTGGCTGTGTTTCCCCATCTACGGCATCAGCCGGGTGCGCCGCAGTGACTACCTGGTGTTTGACCGGCGCCGCCTGGCCTACCTCAACCTGATCGAGAAGTTCCACTGCACCTATTGCGAATACGGCAACGGGCTGATGGGCTATATGGCTGAGATCCTGGCGCGCACCGAGCAGTACTTCTGCCCCATCAAACACGCCCACAAGGTGCTGGGCACACACGGCCGCTACAACCGGTTTCTGGCCTATGGCGACGCCGAAGCCTACGAGGCCAAGCTGGAGCAGTTCCGCGTGGCGCTGGGCAAGGTCAAATAACGGCCGTGCTTTGACGCCAGCCGGCGGCGCAGCACCACCCAAGCCCATGCCCACAGGAGACACCCCGATGCCCCAAACCACCCGCCGCCGGGTGTTGGCCGCTGCCAGCGCACTGGCGCTGGCCCCACTGCCACTGCGCGCCGACACCTTCCCCGACAAGCCGTTGCACCTGGTGGTGGGCTTCCCGCCCGGCAGCGGGCCGGACGTGGTGGCCAGGCTGCTGGGCCAAAAGCTGGCCGAGTTGCTCAAGCAGCAGGTGGTGGTGGACAACAAGCCCGGCGCCGGTGGCCAGATTGCCACCCAGAGCGTGGCCAAGAGCCCGGCCGACGGCTACAGCCTGCTGCTGGGTGAGGTGGGGTCGATCAGCATCGCGCCAGCAGCCTTCAGCAAGCTGCCCTACGACCCGGCGCGTGAGCTGGTGGGCATCAGCGAGGTGGTGCGGGCCGACTTTGTGCTGGTGGTGCCCACCACATCCCCTTACAAGACGGTGGCCGACCTGGTGAAAGCCGCCAAGGCGCGCAGCGACAAGACCAACTTTGGCACGTTTGGCGCCGGCACCCCCGGCCACTTTGGCGCCGAGATGCTGGCCGAGGCCGGTGGCTTCAAGATCGAGCCCATCCACTACCGCATCACCGGCGACGCGCTGACCGCCATCGTGACCGGCGATGTGGCGGCGGCGTTTGTGTCCACCGCGCTCGGCGCAGCACAGATCAAGGGCGGCAAGATGCGCGCGCTGGCCACCACTGCGGCGCAACGCTCAGCCTTGTTGCCAGATGTACCCACCTTCTCCGAGGCTGGCTGGCCCAAGGTCGATTTTTCAACCTGGTTTGCGCTGCTTGCGCCGGCCGGCACACCGGCAGCGGTGCTGGACTTGCTGAACCGCCAGGTGGTGGCCGCCGTGCAGGCACCGGACACCCGCGCCAAGCTGCAGGAGGCGGGCTTTGGCGTGTTTGGCAGCCCGCGTGCCGACACCGAGCGCATGCGCAAGGCCGAGGCCACTCGCTGGGCGGCGCTGGTCAAGGCCACTGGTTTCAAAGGCGATTGAGCACACACCATGCCCCACCATCCTCAGCGTGTCTGGCGCCTGCAAGGCACCACCAACTTCCGCGATCTGGGCGGCTACCCTGGCCACGACGGGCGCCCGGTGCGCTGGCGCCGGCTGTTCTGGTCCGCCCACCTGGGTGGGCTGACCACGGATGACCAGGCCGCACTGGCGGCCTTGGGCCTGAGCGCAGCGTTTGACTTTCGCGGCCTGGCCGAGCGCGACGCCACACCCAATCAACTGCCCGGTGTGCTGCAGCAATCCCTGGCCATTGAGCCCAGCGTGGTGCAACACCTGCAGCACCTGCTGGCCGCCGGCCAGCAGGCCACCGTGCCCATGATGGTCGCGCTGATGGAGGACCTGTACCGCCACCTGATCAACGACCAGGCCCACCGCTTTGCCCAACTGTTTGCGCACCTGTTGCAGGCCGACGCACCGCTGGTCTTCCACTGCACCGCCGGCAAAGACCGCACCGGGGTGGCCGCCGCCTTGATCCTGCTGGCTCTGGGCGTGCCGCGTGATGTGGTGCGGCAGGATTTTTTGCTGACCAATCTGCACTACCAGCACCCACCGCTGCCACCCACCGACACACCGGCCGATGTGATGGCCGTGCTGTGGCAGGTGCAGGACAGTTTTCTGGATGCGGCATTGCAGGCCGTGGACCAGGACCACGGCGGCATCAAGCGCTATTTGCGTGTGCGCCTGGGCCTGACGGACACGGCGCTGGCCCAGTTGGCAAGCCGCTATTTGCAAGCGGCTTGAGCCGGCCCGACGCGGTGCCGTGTGCGGGGCCATGTGCGGCGCCATGTGCAGGGCTGGCCGCCGTGGCCGCCCGCACCACACGGCCACTGCGCTGGGCCGACCAGTCGGCAATGGCCAGGTGGCCGTCGGCATGCTCCACCAGCGCGGTCAGGCTCTCCACCCAATCGCCATCGTTGCAGTACAGCACACCGTCGATGTCGCGCATCTCGGCATGGTGGATGTGGCCACACACCACGCCGTGCATGCCGCGCTTTTTGGCCTCTCGGGCCACGGCCACCTCAAAATCACTGACATAGCTGACCGCGCGCTTGACCTTGGCCTTGAGGTAGCGCGACAAGCTCCAGTACGGCAGGCCCAAACGGGCACGCACGCTGTTGAACCACTGGTTGAGCTTGAGGGTGACGCCGTAGGCGCTGTCACCCAGGTAGGCCAGCCATTTGGCGCACTGGATCACGCCGTCAAACAAGTCACCGTGGGTCACCCACAAACGCCGGCCGTCAGCGGTGATGTGCACGGCTTCGTCCACCACCTCCACGCCGCCAAAGGTGTGCTGCACATAGCGCCGCAAAAACTCATCGTGGTTGCCCGGCACAAACACCACGCGGGTGCCTCTGCGGGCCTTGCGCAGGATTTTTTGCACCACGTCGTTGTGGCTTTGTGGCCAATACCAGCTGCGGCGCAACTGCCAGCCGTCAATGATGTCGCCCACCAGGTACAGCGTGTCGCAGTCCACCCGCCGCAAGAAGTCCAGCAGCGCGCGGGCCTGGCAACCGGGGGTGCCCAGGTGCAGGTCAGAGATCCACACCGTGCGGTAGTGCAAGGTGGCGCCATCAGGCCGCTGGCCCGGCACCGTGGTCGCTTTGTCGGTCGGGTCGTCATCGTGGGCGGCAGCCACGGCAGCACCCACAGCGGCCCCCACAGCGGCATTCACATCAACAGTTGCGTCGTGGCTCTGCATGGCCGGCCATCGTCACATCGCCGTGTGACGCCGGCACGGCAAGGTGATGACAAGGCCGTGAAGCGGCGCTGGCCGGTTGGCCTTGCTGCCCTGCGGCCTGGCGCAGGACGGCATCCACCTGGCCCACGATGTGGTCCCAGCCGTGCAGCAGTGCGGTGGCGCGGGCGCGCCGGCCCAGCACACGGGCCAGCGCCGGGTCCAGCGCAGCGGCCACCGCCTGCTGGGTGAACAGCGGCGTCTGGTCCAGCGGCACCAGCCAGCCGTTGTGGCCGTGGTGGATCAGTTGGGCGGCGGCCGCTTGCGCATACGCCACCACCGGCAGGCCGCTGGCCATGGCCTCGGGCGTGACGTTGCCAAAGGTCTCGGTGGTGCTGGGGAACAAAAACAAATCAGCCGACGCGTAGTGCGCCGCCAGGTCGTCGCCGCTGCGCAGGCCGGCAAAGATGGCGTGTGGGCAGGCCTGTTGCAGCGCGGCGCGCAAGGGGCCGTCACCAACCAGCAACAAGCGGCTGTCGGGCCGGGCCGTGTGCACGGCCGCAAAGGCGGCCAGCAGGGCATCCAGGTTTTTCTCGGGCGCCAGCCGGCCAACACAAGCCACCACCAGCGTGTGCGCGGCCACACCCCAGCTGGCGCGCAGTGCGCCGCTGCGTTTGTCGGGCGAAAAGCGCTGGGTGTCCACCCCACGCCCCACCACCTGCAGCCGCTGCAGGCCCAGGCTGGCCAGGGTGTGCGCCAGGGCCTGCGTGGGCACCATGGTGGTCAAAGTGCGGTTGTGAAAGCTGCGCAGGTAAGCCAGGATTGGCTTGCCCAGCCAGCCGACGCCGTAGTGCCGGCTGTAGGCATGGAAGTTGGTGCGGAAGTCCGACGTGACCGGCACGCCCAGCGCCCTGGCCGCTTGCAATGCCGACCAACCCAGCGGCCCCTCGGTGGCGATGTGCACCACGTCCGGCCTGCGCTGGCGCCACTGCGCCAGCAGCGTGCGGCGCGACGGCAAGCCCATCTTGAGTTGCGCATAACGCGGGATGCACAGGCTGCGCACCAGCACTTGATCAAACCGGTGCTGCGGGGCTGCGCTGTCAGCGGTGTGCTGGCGCGGCCGCACCAGTTGCAGTTGATGGCCCAGCGCGTGCAGGCCCTGCACGGTGCGCGCCAGCGTCACGGCAACCCCGTTGACTTCTGGTGGGTAGGTCTCCGTCACCACGCTGATGCGCAGCGGGCCTGGCAACACGGGCACATTGTTGCCAAAGGGCAGTGGCGCTGGCAGCGCAGGCAAGGCCGGCTTGACGGTGGTTGGCATGGCGCAGTCCCGGTTGAGGCCCACATGGTGCGGCCCATGCGCAACAGTTTGATGACGCGCCGCTGCGGCGGCATGCCGGCGTCACCACCACGTCATGCCTGCGTCACGCCGGTTTTGCAACATGGCGCCGGTGCCGACGCGTGGTGCCATCTACCCCTGCAGACCTCAAGGACCAGACCATGACTGCCTTCTTGCACGCACTTGCGCAGCAGCGCTGGGACGACCACCGCTACTACCACCACAGCCGCATCAACCAGACCTTGCATCTGGTGTCGGCCTTGAGTTTTTTGGTGGCCTACGCGCTGCTGCTGGTAGACCCACCACTGGCCGCACTGCTGGCCTGGACGGTGTCCATGAGCACCCGCCAGGCCGGGCATTTTTTCTTTGAGCCCACCGGCTACGACCATGTCAACCAGGCGACCCAGGCCCACAAAGAGCACATCAAGGTGGGCTACAACCTGCGCCGCAAGCTGGTGCTGCTGGCACTGTGGGCCGCATCGCCCTTGCTGGTGGCAGCCCAGCCCGGGCTGTGGGGCTTTTGGGCCTGGAGCGGCCTGGCCGCGCCGCACAGCGGTTTTGGCAGCTACCTGCACAACGTGGGCTGGGTCTGGCTGCTGCTGGGCGCAGCCGGGCTGCTGGCCCGCACCCTGCACTTGTTTGTATTGCGTGATGTGCAGACCGGGCTGGTCTGGGCCAGCAAGATCCTGACTGACCCCTTTCACGATGTGTGGCTGTACCACAAAGCCCCGCTGGCGCTGCTGCGCGGTGAGCTGATCGACCCGATGGACCACGCGGCAAGCCATGCTGCCGGGCGGCCACGCGGCTGATCCGGCGCCGCCCCAAAACGGCAAGCCGGGCGCTGAGCGTCCGGCATTTTTTTTGGACGGTCAGATCCGATGCACCAACATCTCCCACAACAGGCTGCGCTTGATCGCTTTGTCGCTCAGGCCCGCCGCTTGCCACCACCAGCCATCGATCTGCATTTGCTGCGCTGCAGCCACAAAGCGCTGCGCCACTGCCTCAAAGTCAGCGTCGCTGTAGTTCAGGCTGAAGATCAAGCGGCCGGTGCCCACCCAGCTCAAGGCCAGGCCATGGGAGCGCAGATAGAACTGCAGCATCCAGTTGTAGCGCGACGGTGCGGTGTAGAACACCGTCCATACCGATTGCAGGTTAGCCACCTGCACCGGCAGGCCGGCATCCCGCAGGCGCTGGTTCAAGGCTGCAGCACGGGCGTCCCAGCGGGCATCCAGGCCGGGGTAGATGGCCTGCACGGCAGCCGTGTCCAGCCGCTCCAGAAACACCTGCATCGCGCCCATCACATACGGGTGGGCATTGAAGGTGCCACGGGCGAAACACAGGTCAGCCGGGCGGTCTTCTCGGTAGCGTTTCATCAGATGCTTGCGGCCACACAGCACCCCCACAGGCAGGCCACCGCCCAGGGTCTTGCCGTAGGTCACCAGGTCAGCGCGCACGCCAAAGTAGTCTTGCGCGCCACCGGGAGCCAGGCGGAAACCCAGAAACACCTCATCAAAAATCAGCACGATGCCGCGCTGGCTGCACACCTGGCGCAACTGCTGCAACCAGGCGGTGTAGGCCGCCCTGTCATAGCCCGCACGCCGGCCGCTGTGCAGCAGCGCCGAATCCCCCGGCGCGCCCTGGTTGGGGTGCAGCGCCTGCAGCGGGTTGACCAGCACGCAAGCGATGTCGCTGCGGCTGGCCAGCACACGCAGCGTGGCAGCGTCCATCTCCTTCAGGGTGTAGTTGTCGCGTGGCTTGACCGGGTTGCCCGGGCCGGGCTGCACACCGCCCCACCAGCCGTGGTAAGCGCCGCTAAAACGCACCAGGTGCGTGCGGCGGGTGTGATAACGCGCCAGGCGCACGGCCTGCATCACGGCCTCGGTGCCACTCATGTGGAAGGACACCTCGTCCAAGCCCGATATGCGCTGCAAGCGCTGCACGTTGTCTGCCACACACGGGTGGTAGGTGCCCAGCACCGGGCCCAGCGCGGCCACCCGGGCGCTGCCCTCGGCAATGCAGGATTTGTAGAAGTCGTGGCCAAACACATTGACGCCGTACGACCCGGCCAGGTCATACAGCCAGTTGCCGTCCAGGTCTTGCACCTGCACACCGGCCGACGCAGCCACCACCGCCGGCATGCGCAGGTGCTGGCGCAAGTAGGGGCTGAACTGGAACGGCACGCGGTAGCTGCCGGTGAATTGCAGGTCCGACAAACCAGCAGCAGCCTCGGCGGTGGCGGCCGTGGACAGCGCAAAGCGCTGGCGGTACAGCGTGGCCAGCGCCTGCAGGCCGGCACGGCGCTGCGTGGCCACTGCGGCCGGTGCGCCATCGGCGCTGAAAAACCGTGCCTCGTCGTAGGCATAGCCCGGCACCTGCGCGGCGATGCGCTTGGCCAGGCGCACATGGCCGGCCAGCGAGCGGTGCTTGGCCGCCGACAACTGCAAGCGGCGGTGCGCCAGCGGCAGCACGGCGGCCAGCGCGCCCAGGCTGGCCAGGGCCAGCGCTGTCAGGGCAAAGGTCTCGTTCATCACAAGGCGCCGAGAGGCGCATCAGTTGGCACACCCCGGGTTTAACAAGCGGCTTTGACACTCTCATGAAAACATCCCTGGCCCTGCGCGCCTGGCGCAACAAGCTGCTGCAGCAGGAAGACTTGAACTTCTTGCTGACCAACCGGGTGCCACGCATTGCACTCACGCGCTTCATGGGCTGGTTCAGTCAAGTGCGCAACCCGTGGCTGTGCCGGCTGTCCATCGCCACCTGGCGGATGTTTGCCGAGCTGGATTTGTCGGACGCCAAAAAGCAGCAGTTCAGCAGCCTGCATGACTGCTTCATCCGAGAGCTGCAGCCCGGTGCGCGCCCCGTGGATGCCAACCCCGGCGTGTTGAGCAGCCCCAGCGACGCCATCGTGGGTGCCTGTGGTGCGCTGGACGGGGTGACGCTGATCCAGGCCAAAGGTTTCCCCTACACCCTGCCCGACCTGCTGGGCCACAACCCGGTGGCCGCCGAGACCTACCGCGATGGTTGTTATGCCACGCTGCGGCTCACGTCCAGCATGTACCACCGCTTCCATGCGCCGCAGGATTTGACAGTGCACCATGTCAGCTACCTGTCGGGTGACACCTGGAACGTCAACCCGATTGCACTCAAACGTGTGCAGCGGCTGTTCTGCAAAAACGAGCGTGCGGTGATCCACACCACGTTGGCCGGCAGTGGCTTGCCGCTAGCACTGGTGCCAGTGGCGGCCATTTTGGTGGCCAGCATCCGCCTGCACTGGCTGGACACGCTGTTGCATGTGCGCTACCCCGGCCCGCATGAGCTGCCGGGTGAGGCCCGCTTTGCCAAGGGCCAGGAGATGGGCTGGTTCCAGCATGGCTCCACCATCATCGTGTTTGCGCCGCGTGGCTGCACGTTGGCGCCTGGCATCGCGCCGGGGCTGGGCGTCCGCATGGGGCAGGCCTTGATGCAATTGCCGGCTTGAGCTGGCGCCATGTTGGCAGCGCGCGGTCACTGCAGCGTCACCGCCCCGTTGCACGCCTGTCACGCTGGCTGCGCAACATGCTCATAACCCTGGGGAGCGGCCATGAAAGTGTGCGTTTTTGGTGCTGGTTATGTGGGCCTGGTGACAGCAACTTGCCTGGCCGAGATGGGCAACAGCGTGGTCTGCCTGGATGTGGATGCAGCGCGTGTGGCCTTGCTGCAGCAAGGTGAGGTGCCCATCCATGAGCCCGGCCTGGCGCCGCTGCTGCAGCGCAATGCTGCCGCTGGCCGGCTGCGCTTTACCACCGACGCCGCCGTGGCGGTGAGCCACGGCACGCTGGTATTCATCGCCGTGGGCACACCACCGGCCGAAGACGGCTCGGCCGACTTGAGCCATGTGATGGCCGCTGCCCGCACCATTGGCCTGCACATGCATGACTACAAAGTGGTGGTGGACAAAAGCACCGTGCCGGTGGGCACGGCGGACCAGGTGCGCAGCGCCATCCACACCGCACTGGCGCAGCGCGCGGTGGTGCTGCCGTTTGCGGTGGTGTCCAACCCCGAGTTCTTGAAAGAAGGCGCGGCCATCGACGACTTCATGCGGCCCGACCGGGTGGTGATCGGCTGCGACAGCGAGCAGGCTGCACTGCTGATGCGCGCCCTGTATGCGCCGTTTTTGCGCAACCGCGACCGCCTGCTGGTGATGGACTTGCGCAGCGCCGAACTGACCAAGTACGCGGCCAACGCCATGCTGGCCACCCGCATCAGCTTCATGAATGAGCTGGCCGGCCTGGCCGAGGCGCTGGGTGCCGACATCGAGCAGGTGCGGCGCGGCATTGGCAGTGACAGCCGCATCGGCAGCCACTTCTTGTATGCCGGCTGCGGCTGGGGTGGCAGTTGCCTGCCCAAGGATGTGAAGGCGCTGGCCCACATGGCTGCACTGGCCGGCATGGACATGCCACTGCTGGCCGCCACGCGCAGCGTCAACCAGCGCCAGCGTGGCTTGCTGGTGCACCGGCTGCGGCAGCGCTTTGGCGACGATTTGCGTGGCCACCGCTTCGCCGTCTGGGGCCTGGCCTTCAAGCCCGGCACCGATGACCTGCGTGATGCACCCAGCCTGGACATCATCGACGCCCTGCTGGCCAGCGGTGCCAGTGTGGCCGCCTATGACCCGGTGGCGCTGGCCAATGCGCGCCAGCACTGGGCCGGGCAAGCCGGCCTGCAGTTGCTGGATGAACCACTGGCCGTGGCCGACGGTGCGTCCGCCCTGCTGGTGCTGACCGAATGGCGTGAGTTCCGCAGCCCCGACTTTGCCGCGCTGCGGCGCCGCATGCGCCACCCCGTGCTGCTGGACGGCCGCAATCTGTATGAGCCCGGCCTGCTGGCCGAGCACGGCTTTGAGCACCAGGGCATTGGCCGGGGCAGCATCAGCCCACCAGGCTGGCTGGCTGAGTTGCACCCCCTGTTGCGGCAGGCGCTGGCGGCCTGATCGCCACGGCGCTGCCCAAGGTGCGCTCGCCACCGGCCAGGATGCTGGCCAGGATGTCCGGCACCTCAAACACGGCTCGGTTGTGCACCTGCTGCACACTGGCCTGGAAGCTGGCCAGGCGGCCCATCAAATCCAGCACCACGGGCCGGATGTTGCGCACCGATCTGCCCACCAGCCCCACACCCGTGGCCTGCACCCAGTCGGTGTTGTAGCGCTCTTGCGGCATGGTCCAGGCGTTGCGCAGGGTGACCACCGGCAGGCCTTGCTGCACCGCTTCACTCAGACTGCCCGGGCCGGGCTTGCCGATGAAAAAGTCACCCAGCGCCAGGTGTTGGCGCACTTGCGGCGTGAAGCCGACCACCGCATGGCGCGCGCTGGGCGGCAGCACCCGCAGTTTGTCGGCCAGCGTGCTGTGGTGGCCGCACATCAGCAGCAGTTGCACATCGGGCAGTTGACGGGCGATGGTCAACATGGCCATTGACCCATGGCCACCAAACATCACCACGCCGGTGGGTTGGTCGGGGTGCAGGCCCAGGCGGGCCCGCTCGGCGCGGCGGTCTTGCAGCAGCGGGGCATAAAAGTCGGGCCGCAGCACCATGCCGCTGGTGTGGTGGATGCGCGCCGGCGCACAGCCCGCTGCCAGCGCCTGCTGCACCGCCCGGGCGCTGCCACACACCAGGTGCTGCGGCAGGTCTGGCTCGATCCAGAAGTTGGGCGGGTGGTCGGCCATGTCGGTCAACACCGTCACAAACGGCACGGCCGGCAGCGCAGCGCCCAAACTGCAGCACAGCGCCCGGTTGAAGTTGGGGATCAGCGAGACCACCATGTCGGGCCGGCTGCGCAGCCAGTGCGCCTGCAGCCGCTGCACCAGCGTGTTGTGGCCCAGGCGGATCAAGCCCTGCAGCAGCTTCAACTCTTGCGCCAGGCCCAGTGTCCAGCCCTTGGCCAGGCGCTTGTTGTACAGGTCTTCCGGCGCCATGCCGGTGAGGCGTTGAAAGCTGCCCAGCGGGTCCAGCACGTCCACCAGGTTGATGCTGCGCACCCGCCAGGGCCGCTGCTGCTGGGCCAACACCGCCTGCAGCGCCTGGGCGGCAGCGCGGTGGCCGCCACCGGCGTTGAAGTAAATCAGCTCAATCGTCTTGGTGTGCATGCCAGGCCTCCGCAGTGCTGCGCATGCTGGGCGCTGCGGGTGACCTGGCTGTGACGGCGCAGCGGCTGACACACTGGATGGGCACAATTTATGGCGTGATGCCCGTGCCCATGCCCATGCCCTCCCCCTACGGCTCTGACCGCAACGGCTTGATCTGCGGCTACCTGTTTGCCGCCAACAGCGCCGGCCAACCGATCACACTGGACCAGGCACTGGCCTGGCTGGCCGCGCCGCTGGCGCCTGAGCAAGGCGGCTTTGTCTGGCTGCACTTCAACCTGGCTGACGCAGCGGCCGAATCCTGGATGCGCAGCCACCTGGCCTTGGCGCCGGCTTTTTTTGAGGCGCTGCACGAGGGCTCACGCTCCACCCGCATCGAGGACGCATCGGACCATCTGATCGCAGTGGTCAACGATGTGGCCTACGAGTTCTCGTTCGAGCCGTCCGAGATTGCGTCACTCTGGGTGACGGTGAGCCAGCGCCTGGCCATCAGCGCCCGCACCCACCCGCTGCGTTCGATCGACCGCCTGCGCCAGGCGGTGAAGGACGGCGGCCAATTTGCCACCGCGCCGGCATTGCTGAACCGCCTGCTGCAAGACCAGGGTGATGTGCTGGTGCGCATCGTGCGGAACGCCACCGGCCAGGTGGACCTGATCGAGGACAGCCTGCAACTGGGCCAACTGCAACGCAAGCGTGCCGACCTGGGCAAACTGCGCCGGGTGCTGGTGCGGCTGCAGCGCCTGCTGGCGCCAGAGCCGGGTGCACTGTTCCGCCTGTTGCGCCAGCCACCGCCCTGGATGGCCGACCATGACCTGGACGGGCTGCGCCAGGCTACCGAGGAGTTCTCACTCGTGCTGCGTGACCTGGCCGCGCTGCAAGAGCGCATCAAGCTGCTGCAGGAGGAGATTGCCGCCCAGGTGGGCGAGCAGACCAACCGCAGCGTGTTCACGCTGACCGTGGTCACCGTGCTGGCCCTGCCCATCAACATCATTGCCGGCCTGCTGGGCATGAACGTGGGCGGCATCCCGCTTGCCGACAGCAAACACGGCTTCTTGATCGTGGCGCTGATCGTGCTGAGCTTTACCGTGGTGGCGGGCTGGTTGGCGTTTCGCCGTCGCGATTAGCGGGACACCGATTCACTGGCACACACCGACAGTTGCGCTGGCGGCGCGCCACAAACCCCAGCCCCAACAAGCCAGCCAGCAGCAACACGGCGGTCTGCGGCTCAGGCACGGCGCTCAGGCTGATGTTGTCGTAGGCAATGTTGCCGCCGTTGCTGGAGAACACCAGCGACTGCGCCGTGCCGCTGAATGTCATGGTCACGGTTTGCCAATGGCAAAAAGCCGATCCCGTGCAGCCCGAATCCAGCTGGTTTTCACTCAGGCTGATCTTGGCCAGGCGCTGGCCGCTGCCATCAGGCCCGGCAAACACCTGCACCAGGTTCAAACCATCCGCCGTGGACGCAAAGTCAAACGCCACCCGGCCGACAAATCCGGTGATGCCCTGCAGGCCACCACCGGCCGCCAGATTGAGGGTGGCGCCGGGCTCAGCACCGCTGATGAACATCACGGTGCCGGCCAGCGGGTCACTGCTGCCCGGGGTGTTGCCATTCAAGAAGTACGGGCCGAGGGCGTCATTGGCCAGTGCCAAGGCGGGGTCGGTCCAGCGCACACCTTGCGCTGCATCCAGCGCGCCAACCGAGGCAAAACTGCTGGCCGCTTCAAAATCCAGCGTGATGGTGGTGTTGGCAAATACCGGCGCGGCGACGCTCAAGACAAGGGTGGCGGCAAGGGTTCTGGCAAGGGTCATGGTGCTGCTCCTGGGTGGGATGGGGGGTATGGCAGTGGTCTTTTGCCGGCTCAGAGAAAGCGCGCGTAGTCCACCGTCAGCAAGGTTTGCAGCGGCCCGGCGCGGTCAAAGATCAGCGTCATCGGGTAGGCGCGGCCCACCTCCAGCGGCTGGCGCAGGCCCAGCAGGCGCAGGTGGGTGCCGGCCTCGCTCAGGGCTGATCGCTGGCCTTGGGGGAT
>JANPOW010000074.1:0-8030 GCA_031428185.1 Betaproteobacteria bacterium
ACATCCGCTTGACCTTGCCAATCATGGCCATGGTGATCACTCCTCGTCCCCTGCTCAAGAAAGAGGCAGGGTAGGTTGAACACCCGGGTCAAATTTGGATCAGCACTATGGCTGTAAGTGGGTCAGTTTTCGGTCGGCGTCAACAGCAGGTAGTGTCTGCGCGACGCGAGAAGCGCCGCGATTGAATGGCTACCGACCTGCTCATTGTGAAATGTCGGGATCAAGCCGCTCGTGGCGGGCCAAAGGCACAGCAGCGCGCTGCCCAGGCGGACGGCCGGACGACTATTGACTACACCTGCAGCGCCGCCAGCCGCCAGCCGCCTGGCGATCTCGGCGTTGAGCCAGATGGCGTCGTGCCCTGGAACCACCAGTTGCAAGCCTTGGGCCCGCATGTCGCGCGCCATCTCGGCGCTGCCGCACCAAATGCCTGTCACCTTGCCGGCCGCGCTGCAAGCTTGCTGGATGCGGGTGATGGCCGCTGCCAGCACCGGGTGCGTGTGCGCTGCGGCCGGGCCCAGGCCCAGGGCAATGCCAAGGTCGCTGGGGCCGATGAACAGGCCGTCGATGAGCGCCACGGCAGCGATGGCTTCCACTGCCTCCAGCCCGGCCCGCGTTTCGATCATCGCCAGCGCCAGAATTTGCGCGTTGGCGTGCTGCGGGTAGTCGCTACCACCGACGAGCAGCCCGCGTGCCGGGCCAAAAGAATGATCGCCTTGCATGCCGCCCATGGGGTAGCGGCAGGCGCGGCCAAAAGCCACCGCCTCGGCGCCCGAGTTCACCAACGGGCAGATCACGCCATAAGCGCCAGCGTCCAGCGCCCGGTTGATCTCGGCCAGGTTGTTCTGGCTGACCCGCACCATGGGCACGGCTGGTGTGTGCGATAGCGCTTGCAGCATCGCCAGCATTTGCGCGTGGCCGGCCATGCCGTGCTGGCAGTCGACGACCACGGCATCGAAGCCGGCACTGCCCACCAGTTCGGCGGCATAGGCAGAGTCGAAGCTCATCCAGCCCGCCACGGCAGATTTTCCGGCGCTGAAAAGTTCGAGCAGGCGGTTGGTTTTCACGGGCAGGCCTCCTTCAGGGTGGCCAGGCGGGCCAAAAACGGGTGCAGGTGGGAAGCGGCCATCGCCACTTGCTGCATGGGGACCAGGTGGCCCGTGCCAAACACCGTCGTCGTGGTCGGCAGTCCCTGCAACAGCGCCGCCAGGCTGCGGCCGTCAGGCAAGGTGCCCGGCAGGGCGACCAGCGGCGTTGCGTTCACGCCGTCATCGCCGGTGGCAGCAGGCTGAGGCGTGCCAGGCGCCCGCCGGCGTCCAGCGTGGTGTCCAGCGCCGCCGCAGCGGTGGGCACATCGCTGTTGAAATGCACTGTCTTGGGGCTGTCGCCAGCCACCACCAGCAAGGCCTCGGCGTCTTGCGCGCCGGTGTTGATGAACTGCCGCCAACAGCCCGCCGGCAACGACAAGGTATCCCACGCGCCAAGGTCGGTCAGCACTTGCTGGTCACCCGTGTTCAGGGCGACTTGCAACGGGCCGCGTGCATGCACCAGCACAGCCGTCTCGTCGATGAAAAATGGCGCGCTGCGCTGGCCCGCAGCCACGCGCAGCCATTCGACAGAAAAGCCTTGTGGGTCGGTGATGGCGGGTCGGTGGCTGCGGTGCTGGCTGAGGCCCCAGCCGATCACCGGGGCCAGCTGCCAGCCGTGGCCGGGCAGCACGGCGTCCAGCGTGGCCGCGCGGAAGTCGCGCTGCGCCGGTTTCACGCAACGCGCCATCATCTCGGCCACAGACCAGCGGCGCAGCAGCGCCACCTCATGCGGCGGCATCAGGGGCAGCAGTGCGTCGTCAGGCGGCGGCGCCTGCCCTTCTGGCACGTCGATCAGTTGGTTGTCGCGCCCCAGGTACAGACCGGTGTCGCGGGCGCGGTGAATGACATCGGGGCTCCAGATGATGCCGCCGGTGTCGTCGCCCCCAAGCACCGTCATCAAAAAGCCATGGCTGTTGCCGTTGTTGGAAAAGCCGCGGAACATCCATGTCGGCATGCAGATCACGTCGTCTTCGTCCAGCACCGCTTGGCCTTCGTCACCGGCCGCGCCCCAGCGCAGTGTGAAGCGGCCTTCACAGGCGATGAAGACCTCGGCCGTGAAGTGCAGGTGCAGGTTGTTGGTGATGCCCGGGGCCATGCCGGCTGCGCCGATGTTGAAGCCATGCGGCTCGCGCAAGTTCACCCTCTGACCGGGGTTCTGCGTCACGCCCTGGCCGATGATGGCGTAGTTTTCTTTAGGCGTGCTGCCGGGCAGTCGGACGTCGATGAAGGCGTCGTCGCAGGACCGGTACTGGCTGCGGCGGATGTGGCGGCGCTGCGCTTCTGCGGGTGTCAGGTTCATGGTGATGGGTGTTGAGGTGACGGGGTCTGTCAGCCTTTGACAGCGCCTTGGGTCAGGCCGGAGACGATCTGCTTCTGGAACAGCGCCACCAGCACGAAGATCAGCGACAACGTGGTGTTGCGGATGCCGATGGCGTCAAACAACGCACGGAAGCTGGGCAGCAGCGTGGCGTGCGGCAGTGCACGGAACACCAGCGCAACGAAGAGCAACCAAAACCCCAGGCTGCCCCGATAGCGCGACAAGCCGTAGCCGGCCAGGCAACCCACCGTCAACGAGGTGCACACCGTGCCCAGGGTGACCACCACCGTGTTGCCGAAGTTGCGGTAGAACTCGCGCTCGATCCACAAGCCCCGGTAGTTCTCGAACGTGATGGGCGCCAGCCACTTCAGCGGCGCTGAAAACGCATCGACATAGCTGCGCAGCGAGATGACTGCCGTCCACAACACCGGCACGGCGGCCAGTACCAGCCACAGAACCAGAGCGGTGTAGAGAAGCGTTTGGCCCAAAGCCGACTTGCGCACTCAGCCCCCCTGCCTTTGTTTGCGCCACGTTTTGCGCAGCAGCGGGATGAGCAGCAGCGCAATGCCGATGATGGTCAGCACTGACGCAGCACTGGCCTTGTACGGGTTGCTTTCTTGCAGCAATACGTGGTAGGAGTCCAGCCCCAGCACCGTGCGGTAGCAATCCAGCCCCACCCAGCGGCAGAGTTGCACGGCTTTGCCGCTGGCGTCCACTTGGGCGCGCTGCGTGGTGACTTGGTGCGCACCGACAGGCCCGGTTTGCTGTACGGTGACGAGTTCCATCTGCAGCACGCAGTTGCGCACCGACAGCACCGACAGCAGCGCCAGCAGCGCCAGCACAGACGGACCGACGAGGCCGGCAAAGCTGCGCAGCTTCACGCTGAAGCCCCTGGTTTGATGAAACCACTTTTCAGTGGCTGAACGCAGGCAACCGGTCCTGTTGAATCGACCGTGTCCATTGCGCCAGACTAAGCAGGACATGGCGGGTGCACCGTGCGGCAGAGCGAACGCTGCCCATGCTTCTGCGGCCAGGATCGAAGGGCCGGCATGCCGGCTGCTGCCGATGCACCGGCCGCGGCATCCTGATGGCGTCAATCAAGCAGGATCAGATTGCCGTGCTGCTGCGCCGCCTCGATGTCCTTCCAAGGCGAAGGCAGCCGAACGCTGGCCGCGCGAACCCCAGATGATGTCGATCAACTGGTTGCCCAGCCGTTCCACCAAACAAGGCCCAAGCGGGATGTTGCCCTGGTGGCAGCTGGCGGCGCCACAAGGTACCGGGCCGGTGATGCGTGCGCTGTGCGTCGTGGTGGCCATGATGCTGCCTGTTGTTGGCGTACACGGAAGTTTTGCACCTGACCAGCCTAGTCTTACTGTGTTAATAACAAAGTCCTTCTCGAACTCGGAGGCAACATGGACGTCGTTATTAACACAGTAAGATTAAGCCGGTTGCAGGTGCCGTGGCATGCCGGGCTGATGCCCAACGCCAACACGCTGGCGACGGTGGCACTGCGCCTGGACAGCCCGCGCCAAAAGCGGCCCGGCCGTGAACCCGAATGCCCAACGCCGGCCTGCGCGCGGCGTCCTTGCAAAGCCCCCGGGCGCGCGGCTTGTTGCTCAATCTGGGCGAAGCACCGGCCTGGCAAGCCCAGATCGAAGCGGCCGCAAATGCTGGCTTGGGCGCGCAGGCCCGCGCCGCCTACGACCGTGCTTGCACGCGCAGCTTTGCCCGCCCGCGACAGCCGCCGTGACGCAAACACGATCCGGCCGCGTAGCAGGCCGTCGATGCGCAGGGTGGTCAAGCCCGACGCCCTGGTCAGCCCACGAAAAAAGGGTCGATCTCCAACGCATGTTCAAGCTTGACTGCTCGAGAAGGCTGATCGCCACGGCATGTGGCCACTGCAGTGACGCTTAAACTGCCGGGCATTCAATAGGGATCGTGGCATGAAGACCAAGACCGTGGCACCCGCAGGCCGGAAGGGCAGCGCCGCGGCGAGTACTGATACCCGGGTGACGCTGGAGCAGGTGGCGCATGCCGCCGGCGTCTCACCAAGCACGGTGTCGCGCATCCTGAACGGCACCGCCGTGGTCGCCGCAGAAAAGCGCGCTGCGGTCGATGAGGCCATCGCGCGGCTGGGCTTTGTGCCCAACCCGGTGGCGCGTGGCCTGGCCGGTGGGCGCACCCTGAGTGTGGGCGTGGTCACGCAGACTATCGACAGCCCGTTTTTTGGCGGCGCCTTGCGCGGTGTAGAGGACGAACTGAGCCGCGCCGGCTATTGCCCGCTGTTTGTCAGCGGCCACTGGAATGCCGCGCACGAGGTGCGCTGCATCGACATGCTGCGCTCGCGCCGGGTGGACGGCATCATCGTGCTCACCGGCCGTTTGAGTGACGATGCGCTGGGTGCCTATGCCCAGCAGATGCCGCTGGTGGTGACCGGCCGCACACTGAAGTCACCAGGCCTTTACGCCTTGAACTTCGACAACTTTGAAGGCGGCCGGCTGGCCACACAGCACCTGCTGAGCCTGTGCCATCGGCGCATCGCCTTCATCGCCGGTGACCCGCGCCACCCCGATGCGAAGGAACGCCTGCGCGGCTACCGCACCGCCCTGCAGGCCGCCGGGCTGCCCTTTGCGCAAGACCTGGTGCTGCCCGGCCAGTACACCGAAGACAGCGGCCGCATGGCGGTAGAACGCCTGCTTGAAAGCCGTGAGGACTTCACCGCCATCTTCAGCGCCAACGATCAAATGGCATTTGGTGCGGCACTGGCGCTGCACCGGCGCAACCTGCGCGTGCCCGACGACGTGTCGCTGGTCGGCTTTGATGACCTGGCAGGCGCGCTGTACACCGCTCCACCACTGAGCACGGTGCACCACCCGGTTTACGAAATGGGGCAAATTGCGGCTGCCTCCATGCTGCAATTGCTGGCAGGTGAAATGCCCACCGTCAAGCTGCCCGCGCCGCGCTTCATCGCCCGCGAGAGCAGCCGCGAACTGCGCGCTCGTTGATGACCCTGCAGGCGGCGCACGGGCGCTGCGCGATAACCCCGGATTGACAGCCTGGCCCTGGCCCCGTAAATTGTGAAAGCGCTTTCATGACACCATGACTGCGCCCTAATGATTTCGCGGAGCGCATTGATGAACCACAAGGCCGGCAGCCTGCTGCACCGCCGGCGCTGGCTGGCCGAGGCGGCGGCCTGCGCGCTGGCAGCCCCGCCGACGCTGGCTCAACTGGCGCAGCAGGTGCTGACGGTCGCCGCCTTCCCAGCGGTGGACGAGATCGTCAAGGCCGCCATCCCGGCTTGGAAAAAACTGCACCCCACGGTGGACATCAAGGTGGTCAGCCGCGAGTTTGCCGACCACCACACCGCCATGACCACGGCGTTGTCGACCAGATCACACCTGCCCGACGTGATGGCGCTGGAGGTGGGCTACGTGGGCCGCTTCGCAACCGGTGGTGGGCTGGACGACCTGCGCAAGCTGCCCTACAACATCGACCGCTTCGTCGACCGCTTTGTGCCCTACGCGCTGGCCCAGGCCACCAACCGCAATGGCGCCATCGTGGCCGCGCCAGCCGACATCGGCCCTGGCACGCTGCTGCTGCGCACAGACGTGCTGGACAAAGCCGGCGTTACCGAGGCCGAACTGACAGCATCCTGGGACAGCTACGTCGCAGCCGGTGTGACGATCAAACGCAACACCGGCGCCCACCTGCTGGCCCACGCCCGCGACATGAAGGACTTGCTCATCCGCACCGGCATCCAGCCCGGCGACGGGCTTTATTTTGGCCAGGACGGCAACGTGCTGGTGACGTCGCCGCGCTTTGTGCGGGCCTTCAAGCTGGCACAAGATATCCGCCGCAACAAGCTGGACGCCCGCATCTCCACCTGGTCCAACGAGTGGAGTGAAGGCTTTAAACGCGGCACGCTGGCCACGCAGATGTCGGGCGCCTGGCTGGCCGGGCATCTGAACAACTGGCTGGCGCCCAACACGGTTGGCAAATGGCGCGCGGCGCAACTGCCCGAAGGCGCTTTTGCGGCCTACGGTGGCACCTTCTTTGCCATCGCCCGGGGCGCGCCGGCGGAGCGCAAGGCCTTGGCCTGGCAGTTCATTCAGATGATGACGCTGGACCGCAGCCAGCAGTTGGCCGCCTTCAAGAGTCAGGACGCCTTTCCGGCGCTGCTGTCGGCCTATGACGACCCGTTCTTCGAGCTGCCGATCGCCTTTCTCGGTGGCCAACCGGCACGGCTGCTGTGGCGCGAGGCCACACGCAAGATCACCGCCCCCAGCGTGCACAAGCAAGACGCCTTCGCGGCAGAGGTCATCGACACCGAACTCGACAAGGTGCTGGACCAGGGCAAGGACATCACCACGGCGCTGGCCGACGCAGCGCGCCTGCTGGACAAGCGCGCCAAGCGCTGAGCCCGGAAAGCCTGAAATGAAACTGCCGGCAGTCCTGCGCATTTCGCCTCAGATCGCGCCTTACGTGCTGCTAAGCCCGTTTGTTTTTTTGTTCCTGGTGTTCGGGATGTTCCCGCTCGCCTTCTCGCTCTACCTGGCCTTTCAAAGCTGGGAGCCGACCAGTGGCCTGAGCGCAATGCAATTTGTCGCGCTGGACAACTTCGCCTTTGTCTTGCAGGACGAATGGTTCTGGAAGAGTCTGACCAACACGGCCTGGCTGGCGGTCGCTTCCGGTGTGCCGCAACACCTGGTGGCCATCCCGCTGGCCGTGTTCATCCACACCAGCTTCAAAGGGCTGCGCAATGGTGTGGTGGGCGCCTATTTCCTGCCCTACATCACCAGCACGGTGGCCATTGCCATCCTGTTCAGCAGCCTGTTCTCCAAAGACTTTGGCCTCGTCAACCTGGGCCTGCACCAGCTGTTTGGCGCTGAGCCCATCGACTGGCTGGGTGTGCCGCAGCACATCAAGCCTGCCATCGCGCTGATCGTCTTCTGGCGCTTTGTCGGCTTCAACGTCGTGCTGTATCTGGCCGCTTTGCAGACCATCCCGAAAGACCTGTATGAGGCCGCAACGATGGATGGCGCTGGCCGGCTGCAGCAGTTTTTCTTCATCACGCTACCCAGCCTCAAACCCATGGTCTTCTTTGGCGTGACCTTGAGTGTGATCGGTGGCCTGCAGATTTTTGAGGAGCCGTTCATCCTCACTGGCGGGCGCGGTGGGTCTGACCAGGCGGGCATGACAACTGCCCTCTACCTCTACCGCACGGCTTTTGATTTCAATGATTTCGGCGCGGCCAGCGCGATGTCGTGGTTGCTGTTCATTGTTGTTGCGGCGCTGACGTGGTTGACCAACCTCGCGTTCAAGCCACGCAGCGCAGGGGGTTGATGTGACGGCGACCACGCGCATTGCATTTGCGTCCCACCGCGCGGGCTGCGCACGGCCTTCAGGCACCCGGGCGGCGATGCCATGAAGGCCGACAAGCTCGCCCCCTGGGTCGCCTACGCCATTGTCGGATTGGGTTCGCTCATCATGCTGGCGCCGTTTTATGTCATGTTTGTGTTTGCCACCCATTCACGCACCGAGATCTTCAGCCTGCCACCACCGCTGTTTTTTGGGGATGAATTTTTCAACAACCTGAAGATCCTGACCGACCGCATGCCGTTTTGGCG
>JANPOW010000075.1:0-5663 GCA_031428185.1 Betaproteobacteria bacterium
GTTTCGCAGCCGACGTTCCCCAAGCCCGACAGGCTCCTTTGGTGGGCCGCAGCACCCGACACCCCACACGACACCCCACCCGACACCCCACGAGGCCACCATGCCCTTTGACCCCACGCCCAAAGTCCAGCAGTTGCAGCAGCGCCTGGTGGCGTTCATGGACGAGCACATCTACCCGAATGAAAAACGCCACGGTGAGCAGGCCGAGACGCTGGGGCCGTGGAGGTGCATCCGGTGGTCGAGGAGCTCAAGCCGATCGCGCGGGCGGCGGGGTTGTGGAACCTGTTCCTGCCCGAGTCCAGCCATGGCGCCGGGTTGAGCAACCTGGACTACGCACCACTCTGCGAGATCATGGGCCGCTCGTTTCTGGCGCCCGAGGTGTTCAATTGTTCGGCCCCTGATACCGGCAACATGGAGGTGCTGGCGCGTTACGGCAGCACAGCGCAGCAGGCCCGGTGGCTGGCACCCCTGCTGGCCGGTGAGATCCGCTCGTGTTTTGCCATGACCGAGCCGGGTGTGGCGTCCAGCGACGCCACCAACATCGAATCAAGCATCGTGCGTGATGGTGATGCTTACGTCATCAACGGCCTCAAGTGGTACACCACCAACGCGACTGACCCGCGCTGCAAGGTCGCCATCTTCATGGGCAAAACTGACCCTGACGCGGCCGACCGGCACCGGCAGCAGTCGATGATCCTGGTGCCGATGGACAGCCCGGGTGTGCAGGTCATCCGGCCGCTGCCGGTGTTCGGTTTTTACGGCATGCCCGACCGGGCGTCCGAGGTGCGGTTTGAGAACGTGCGGGTGCCCGCCAGCAACCTGCTGCTGGGCGAGGGGCGCGGCTTCGAGATCGCCCAAGGCCGGCTGGGGCCGGGCCGCATCCACCACTGCATGCGGCTGGTGGGCCTGGCCGAGCGTGCGCTGGAGCGCATGTGCCGCCGCACGCTGAGCCGGGTGGCTTTTGGCAAAACGGTGGCCGAGCAAGGCGTCACGCTGGAGCGCATTGCCGAGTCCCGCATCCTGATCGAGCAGGCCCGCCTGCTGACCCTGAACGCGGCCCACCGCATGGACACGGTGGGCAACAAGGTGGCCAAGGCCGAGATTGCAATGATCAAGGTGGCGGTGCCCAACATGGCCGGCAAGGTGATCGACTGGGCCATCCAGGCCCACGGCGGTGGTGGCACCAGCAACGATTTTGGCCTGACCCATGCGTATGCCATGGCCCGTGTGCTGCGCCTGGCCGATGGGCCGGACGAGGTGCACCGCAACCAGATCGGCAAGCTGGAGTTGCGCAAATACGCCTGACACCGCCGTTGCCAGGCCGGTGCAGCCTGCTGGCACACGCATCAAGGCTAGCGTAAACCCTGCTTAACGGGCCGATAAGCCGCGCTTCAGCGTTTGCAGATTCCCTTAATCGCTATGCGTGTTGATACTCCCGGGCGGTGCGGCCGCTGCTCGCCGCACCGCCCGACGCCTTGACCGGAGACAACCCCCCATGACGCCTGTTCGATTGATGCTGGCCGCTGCCGCCCTGCTCACTGCCGCGGGCCACGCCGTGGCGCAAGACAAGCCCCCCGAGCTGAAGATCGGCATCACCACCTTCACCTCGGGTGCTGCGTCGGTGTTTGGCGTGCCGGCCAAAGCAGCGGCCGAGCTGTTGATCGACGAGATGAACGCGGCCGGTGGCATTGGTGGTGTCAAGGTCAGCGCCAGCTTCATTGATGAAGGTGTGGGCGGTGACAAGCTGCTCAGCGAGTACCGCCGCCTGGTGCAAGAGCAAGGTGTGCGCACCATGCTGTCGGCCATCTCCAGCGGCAACTGCAACATCATTGCGCCGGTGGCTGAAGACCTGAAAGTGCTCAACGTGATGTGGGACTGCGGCACTGAAAAAGTGCTGGAGAACAAGCGCTACAAATACGTGGTGCGCACCCAGGCCAATGCCACCACCGAGATGGTGGCCACGCTGCTGTACCTGCTCAAGACCAGGCCCAACTTCAACACCATCGCGGTGGTCAACCAGGACTACGCCTGGGGCCGTGACTCGTGGGAGATTTTTCTTGCCGCTCTGCGGGTCTTCAAGCCCGATGTCAAGGTGGTGGCCGAGATGTTCCCCAAGCTGGGCGCGGCAGATTTCTCCACCGAGATCAGCCGCCTGCAAGCACTCAAGCCCGACGTGGTGCTCAACACATCCTGGGGTGGTGACCTGGACACCTTTGTGCGCCAGGCCGGCCAGCGTGGCCTGTTCACGCAGGGCGCGCTGTTCGTGATGCCTTTGATCGAAAGCTCACTTGAGCGGCTGGGCGCGGCGGTGCCGGACGGCATCATTGCCGGTGGCCGTGGTGAGCATTACTGGGCCCACCCCGAGACGCGCGACGACCCCAAGCACAAGGACTTCGTCGCCAAGTTCCGCGCCAAGACCGGTGCGTATCCGATCTACCCCACCTACCACATGGCCCAGGCGCTGGTGGGCCTGAAGACGGGCTACGAGGCGGCCATCAAGGCCAACGGGGGCAAGTGGCCGGGGCCGGACCAGGTGGCTGAGGCCATGCGCAAGATGACCTTCAAAGCCTACGGCCGTGATATCAAGATGCGCGACGACGGCCAAGGTCTCGAAGACCAGTTGCTGGGCATCACCAAGCGGCTGCCGCAGTACCCGTTTGCGGTGATGGACAAGATGATGCTGGTGCCTGCGGACATGGTCACCGCGCCGGCCGGCCAGATGTCGCTCGAATGGATCAAGACCATCAACCCGGCCATTCTCAAGAGTGACAGGCTCAAGTCCTACGACTTCAAGTGAGCGCGGTCTGCGCCTTGTTGTTGGCTGCAGGTTGTGCGCGCCGCCCGCGCAGTGGTGCTGCCGGCATGGCGCACGGCGGCGTGCTGCAGCGCGCCAACGGCTTGAGTTGATTGCCATTTGATGGACGCAAGCCTGATCGCTTTGGCGCTGATGGACGGCGTGTCGTACGCGGCACTGCTGTTTCTGGTCGCCCTGGGCCTGACGTTGATCTTCGGCGTCATGCGCATCCTCAACATCGCCCACGGCAGCCTGTATGCCTGGGGTGGCTACTTTGCCGCCACCCTGGGCCTGGCCATCACGCGCTTCGGCTTGCCTGCTTGGTTGGGCTTGCCCGCCTTGTTTGTGGCGGCCATCGTCATCGGTGGTTTGCTGGGCACACTGCTGGAGTGGGCCCTGCTGCGCCGCATCCTGGACAAAGACCCCATCCTGCAATTGCTGGTCACCTTTGCCGCCTTCATGGTGCTGGAGGACTTGCAGCGTCTGATCTGGGGTGTGCAGCCGGTGTTTGTCTCGGATGTGGTCAACCAACTGGGCACGCTGCAAGTGGCCGGTGTCACCTACACCCGTTACCAGTTGCTGGTGCTGCCGCTGGTGGCGCTGGCCGCGCTGCTGGGGCTGCGCTGGTTTCTCGGGCGCACCGCGCTGGGCCGGCAGGTCACAGCCGTCACCCACAACCGCGAGGTGGCCACCGCGATGGGCGTCAATACCAACCGCGTCACCTGGCTGACGAGTGCGCTGGGTGGCGCGCTGGGCGCACTGGGTGGCGCGCTGGCATCACCCACCACATCGTTCACGCCGGGCATCGGGGCCGACATGATGGTGCTGTCATTCGCGGTGGTGGCCACCGCCGGTCTGGGCCAGATCGGCGGCGCCGCGCTGGCGGCGTTGATGATTGGCCTGGCACGCTCGTTTGCCGTGTACCTGTTGCCTGAAGTGGAAGTGCTTATGCCTTACCTGATCATGGTCGGCGTGCTGCTGGTCCGGCCCGAGGGCCTGTTCTCCACCGTTGCCGCGCGGCGGATCTGAGCCATGGGTTCTGTCCGTCTGCGTTTGCTGGTGGTGGCCTTGTTGGTGCTGGTGCTGGGCCTCACGCTCAAGCTGCCCTGGCTCAAGACGCCGGTGCTGTTGTCCTTGTCCAACGGGCTGGCCGTGCTGGGCGTGATCGTATTGATCCGCGCCGGCCAGGTGTCCTTCGGCCATGCCATGTTTGCCTGCCTGGCGGGCTATGGCGTGGCCTTCAGCGGGCGTGCCTGGAACCTGGACGCGCTGCTGCTGGTGGCCCTGGGCACGGCCGGCGCGGCGTGTGCGGGTGCGCTGATCGGCCTGTTCATGGTGCGCTACCGGGGCATCTTTTTTGGCATGCTGAACCTGGCGTTTTCAATGGTGCTGTTCTCGGTGCTGGGCAAGTTTGGCGCGCTCACCGGTGGCACCGACGGCCTGCGTTTTGACCGCCCCACCTTCGGTTTTGTGCAGCTCGAACGTGAGGCCTTCGAGACCGCACTGCTGCTGCTGGCCCTGGCCCTGGCGGTGCTGGCGGGCCTGGCGGTGCAGCGCTACTTTGGCAGCATCAACGGCCAGGCCCTGGCGGCCATCAAGACCAACGAGACCCGGCTGGAATACCTGGGCATCTCGGCCAAGCGGGTGTTCTGGGGCGGCTATGTGCTGTCGGCCACCTTGTGTGGCCTGGGTGGCAGCCTGTTTGCGTTGACCCAAGGCCTGGTGACACCCGACATGGGCTACTGGGTGCGCTCGGGTGAGGTGGTGTTTATCGCCATCCTGGGTGGCGCGGGCCATGCGGTGGGGGCCTTCATCGGCGCGTTTGTCTTTGAGTTTGTCAAGCTCTATGCCGCCGCGCTGCTGACCGGTGCCTGGCAACAGGTGCTGGGCCTGGTGCTGATCGTGATGGTGTTTGCCGCCCCCACCGGCATCTTCGGCCTGCTTGAAAAACACCTGCGCAGCAAGGGGGCGCAAGCATGAGCAGCACGCACGGCACGCGCGTTACGCACGCTGCACACGGTATACACGGCGCACCCGGCGCATTGCTCAGCACCCGGGGCCTGTCGCTCAAGTTTGGCGGCGTGGTGGCGGCCGACGCCATCAACTTTGACCTGATGCCCGGTGAGCGCCTGGCCGTGGTGGGCCAGAACGGCGCCGGCAAAACCACCTTCATCAACATCTGCACCGGCTACATCCGGGCCACCAGTGGCCAGGTCTACTTTGACGGCGCCGAGGTGACCGGCCAGAGCCCACGCGCCATCACACGGCGCGGCCTGGGCCGCTCGTTTCAGCTGCCGCAGTTGTTTACAGAGCACACCGTGCGGCAATGCCTGCTGCTGGCGGCGTCGGCCGTCAAACGGCAGCCCGGCATCTGGCGCCCACTGGCCCAGGCGGTGGACGCCGACGAGGTGGATGCCACGCTGGAGTTGCTGCAGTTGCACGGGCGGGCACATGACCTGTCTGGCGCACTGCCCGAGGGCCAGCGCAAGCTGCTGGACGTGGCCATGGCGCTGGTGCTGCGACCCAAGCTGATGATCATGGACGAGCCCACCAGCGGGGTGTCCAGCGACGAGAAACACCAGTTGATGGCGGTCTTGATGCGGGCACTGGACGAGCGCCAGGTGACCAGCATCTTTGTTGAGCACGACATCGACATCGTGCGCCGCTACGCCACACGGCTGGCCGCCTGGATTGCCGGCCAAGTGGCGGCTGATGGCCCGCCCGACGAAGTGCTGCGTGATCCGATCGTGGTCAAGAACGTGATCGGGGAGTGAGCCGTGCTGGTGCTTGAGAACGTCTCCACCACCATCGCCGGCATTGCCGTGCTGCGTGGCATCAGCGCCAGCCTGGTGGCTGGCAGCACGGTGGC
>JANPOW010000076.1:0-5264 GCA_031428185.1 Betaproteobacteria bacterium
AAAATTTCCCTTGGGCGTTGGCGCCACCTTAAAATAAAAAAACGACGAGTATAAATACGCCCGTGCGATTCGGCGTCGGGATTAAATGACTAATTTACCAAAAAAACGACGGGCTGAAAAAACTGAGGTAGTCATTGTGGAGGTTTCGAGCTCGGCTGGGCATTTTAGGTTTCACTCAATTTTGTTTGAATTAAAAATGTGCAGAACAAAACACTCGAATCAAGATTGATCAAATCGAATCGATGTAGCTATAAATATTTATGCTACTCTGCCAATAAATCCGTGGGAAGCTTTTTCGCTTTTTAACGCTGGCTCTTAATAAAAACAGATGACGTACAGCGCACTGTCAAGCGCCAGTACTTCGGGCTTGTGCTTCGTTGCACGGCGGAAACTGGTTGACGCGCAAGGCTCTCCAGCGAGCTATCAACCATGGCAAGCGGTCATCGCGATCACGTTACAGGCCACCATGACCGCTATGGGCGACAAGGTGTGTGCAGCGCGCTCGTGCAAGCACGCAACGACTGTGGCGCCATCAATTCAACAGCGTTACTGCCACCCGTTCACGACCGCCCCATCACTGCCGCACTTCTACCCGGTTGCGCCCATTGCGTTTGGCGTCGTACAGCGCGGCGTCGGCGCTGTGCACCAGCATGGCCGACCCACCACCGGCCAGCGGCACCACGGCGGCAGCGCCGATGCTCACGCTGAGGGGGTAGCCCCCGTCCACCAGATCATGGGTGTCGGCGCAAGCCACGGCGCGGCGGATGACTTCGGCAATCTCCAGCGCGCCGGTGGCTGAGGTGCCGGGCAGCACCACCGCAAACTCCTCACCGCCGTAGCGGGCGGCCATGTCGCCGGCGCGCCGCACGTTCTGGTGGATGACCCGACCGACCCGCGCCAGAAACGCATCGCCCACCTGGTGGCCGTGGCGGTCATTCAGCGGTTTGAAGCGGTCCACGTCGATCATCAGCAGGCCCAGGGGTGTGGCTTCGCGCAGCGCGCGGAACCATTCTTTGTGCAGCGTGGCATCAAACTGGCGCCGGTTGGGCAGGCCGGTCAGGGCGTCGGTGGACGCCAGCGTGGCCAGCTCGGCATTGACCTGGCCCAGCGCCAGTTCAGCGCGTTTGCGCTGGTCGGCGTCACGCAGCGTGACGAGGAAATCGCCCAGCCCGTTGCCGGGTGGCAGGGCGGCTACGCGGGCCTCCACCCACAAGGTGCTGCCGTCACGTTTGAGGGCCTTGAACAGGTCTGGCCCCTGGCCACGCCGCGCCGCGTTGGTGAAGTGGCGGGCGATGAAGGCGGCGCGGTCCTCGGGCGCCAGCAGCTCGGCCAGGGTGCGGCCCAGCAAATCCACCGGCATGCAACCCAGCAGGCTGGTGGTGGCGGGTGAGGCGTAGCGGATGGCCAGGTCAGCGTCCACCGCCACGATCAGGTCGATGGAGTGCTCGGCCAGCAGGCGGAAGCGCATCTCGGCGGCGTCAGCGCCGGCGCGGCGCTCACCAATGGGCCAGCCAGCGGCGGGTGCCGGGTGGCTGGCCTTGCTGGCCGCGATGGCGGCGCTGGCGGCGCTGTTGGTCGTGCTGCTGGACGCCGCCGCGGCGGACGCCGACGTGGCAGGCGCCGCCGCGGCGGACGCCGACGTGGCAGGCGCCGATGTGGGCGCTGCTGCCGTCGCGTCGGTGGATGCCGTGTTGGGCACCGCGCCGGATGCCGTGCCGGATGCCGTGCCGAGCGGGCCCGGGTTGCTGGCCGCGCGGGTGGCCGTGCCAGCCGGCTGGCGCTGGTCTGCACCGGCCGCCATGCCGGCCAGTGTGTCGCCGGCTTGGCTGGGCGCACGGGCGGGTGCGCGGTCACGCTCGGTCAGCACCAGGCGGCGGCCGTCGGCCAGCGTGACCGACCCGACACGGCTGCCGTGGCGCGGCGCCGGCAGCGCCGGGCAGCTACCGGGCTCAACATAGACCTTGACCCGGCCGTCGCTGCTGGCCAGGCCCAGCGTCACGCCAAAGCTGTCCAGCAGGCGGGCCAGTGCGGTGATGTCGGCGTCGCCAAATCCGGCGCTGATGCTGGGTGTGCGGGCTGCGGTCAAGCGCTTGCTCCGGTGGCTTGGCTGTGGGGCTTGGTGGTGGGCAGCAGCCGGTCATGCCTGGCCAGCGCCGGGAAGATGGCGATCCACGCCAACACCACCAGCCCGGTGCCCAGGCCGCCCCAGACCACCGATGCTACAGGCCCCAACCAGGCCGCCGTGGCGCCGGATTCAAACTCACCCAACTGGTTGGACGCACCGATGAACACCGCGTTGACCGCACTCACCCGGCCGCGCATGGCGTCCGGCGTAGCCAGTTGCACCAGGCTTTGGCGGATCACCACGCTGACCATGTCGGCCGCACCCGACACGGCCAGCAGCGCCATCGACAGCCACAGGCTGGTGGACAGACCGAACCCCACCATCGCGCTACCGTAAAGCGCCACCGCGCCCAGCAGCCAGGCGCCGCTGCGGCCCTGCACCGGCCAGCGCGCCAGGCCCAGCGACATGGCCAACGCACCCACCGCCGGGGCGGCGCGCAGCAGGCCCAAGCCCCACGGCCCGGTGTGCAGGATGTCGCGCGCAAAAATCGGCAGCAGCGCCACCGCGCCGCCCAGCAGCACGGCAAACAAATCCAGCGAGATGGCGCCCAGCACCACCGGCCGCTGGCCGATGAAGCGCAGCCCGGCCAGCAGGGTGGCCACGGACATCGGCTCATGCAGCCGCGCAGCGGGCCGCAGGTGCATGCCCAGCACACAGGTGCAAGCCACCGCAAAGCCCAGCGCCGCCAGGCTGTACACCGCCGCCGGCCCGGCGGCATACACAAAACCACCCAGCGCCGGCCCGCTGATGATGGCGCCCTGCAGCGCGGCGGACGACAAAGCCAGCGCCTGCGGCAGCCGCTGCAAGGGCACCAGTTGTGGCAGCAGCGCTTGTGAGGCCGGCATCTGCCAGGCGCGCAGCCCGCCCAGCGCCAGCGACACGCCCAGCAGCGCCTCACGCCCCATCCAACCGGCGGCGGACGCCCCGGCCAGCAGCAGCGCCACCAGCACCTGCAGCGCCAGCACCGTGCCCAGCACGCGGCGCCGGTCACTGCGGTCCACGTGGGCGCCGGCCGGCAGCGCCAGCAGCAGCGCCGGGGCAAATTGCGCCAGCCCCACCCAGCCCAAATCCCAGGCGCTGCCGCTCAGGTCATACATCTGCCAGCCCAGTGCCACCAGCAGCATCTGGCCGGCCGCGGTGCCGGCGATGCGGGACAAAAAGAAGCGGCGGAAGTCGGGCTGGTGCAGCAGGCTGGGTGGGCGCGGCATGGCGGTGGGGTCAAGCGGTGGCGGGGCTTTGGGGCGCGCGGGTGTCAGCGTCAGCCGCCAGTTGCTGCAACAGCACCAGGCGCTGGTAGATGCCGCCGGGGATGGCCATCAACTGGGCATGCTGGCCACGCTCGGCAATGCGGCCGTGGTCCAGCACGATGATCTGGTCGGCCGCCCGGATGGTGGACAGCCGGTGCGCCACCGCCACCACGGTGACATGGCCGCGCAGCGCGGCCAGCGCCTGCTGCACCCGCGTTTCAGTCTCGCTGTCGATGTGGGCGGTGGCCTCGTCCAGCAGCAGGATGCGGGGTGTGCCGGCCAGTGCCCTGGCCATGGCAATCAGTTGTTTTTCGCCCACCGACAAACGTGCACCACCCTCGCCCAGCGGGGTGGCGTCGCCTTGCGGCAGGCGCTGGATCAACGCGCTGGCGCCGGCGGTGTCGGCGGCGGCTTGCACTTGGGCCGCACCCAGCGGCCGGCCCATCGTGATGTTGTCGTGCGCGCTGGCGGCCAGCAAAAACGGCTCTTGTGGCACCAGGCCCACGGCGCGGTGCATCTCGGCGTCGGGCAGGGTGTTGATGCAGTGGCCGTCAAAACACAGCGCGCCGTCCGGCGCCGGGTAAAAGCGCAGCAGCAGCGACAGCAGTGTGCTTTTGCCACTGCCGGTGTGGCCCACGATGCCGACAAACTGGCCGGCTGGGATGTGCAGGTTGAGCCCGTGCAGCACCGGCCGGCCGGGCTGGTAGCCAAAGTGCAGGTTGTGGATGTGGATGTGGCCGGCGGTGATGGTGGGGCTGCCGGTGGGGCTGCCGGTGGCGCTTCCGGCCGTCGCCAAAACGCTCGGTGCCTGCGCCTGCTGCAGCAAGGTGTTGAGCCGGGCTGCGGCCACCACCGCCTGCTGCAACTGCGAGAACTGCATGGTGATCTGGATCAGCGGCTCCACCACGCGGGCGATGTAGCTGACAAACGCATACAGCACACCCACGGCCAGGGGGTCCAAGGTGGTGGCTGCGGTGTTGCCCGTCAGGCTGGCCGCCCCGGTGCGCCAACCCACCACGCCGATCACCGCGGCCATCAACACCAGCTTCAAAAAATCCAGCGCCGGGCGCAGCAGCCAGGCGTTGGCACGCAGCTCATCCTGGCGTGAGGCCAGGTGCGCGGCGTTGGTGGCAGCGTAGCGCGTGGCAAAACGCGCGGAGGCACTGCTGGCCTGGATGACGGCCATGCCGGCGATGGACTCAGCGGTCTGGGCGTTGATGTCACTGCGCAGTGCCCGGGTGCGGGTGACGGCCGGGGCCGACCAGCGCTGGTAGGCCCACACGATGACCAGCACCGCCGGCACCAGCAGCAAGGCCACCGCCATCAAGCGCCAGTCCAGCAGCGCCATCGCGCCAAAGGTGATGGCCAGCATGATCAGGCTGTCGAGCATCACAAACAGCATCTGCACATACAGCGCTTTGACGGCCTCGGTGTCGTTGGTGATGCGGCCCACCAACTGGCCGCTCATCGTGCGGTCAAAGTAGGCCAGCGGCAGGCGCAGCACATGGCTGTAGACACGGCCACGCAGCCGCTGCACCGAGCGCATGGCCACGCCCGCCAGCCGCACCAGTTGCCAGTAGCGCAGCACGCTGGCCAGCCAGCCGGCCAGCAGCGCACCGCCCAGCAGGCCGGCGACTTGCAGCAGACCACCCGGCATGCTGCCCGACACCCGCTGGCCCAGCTGCGGCAGCAGGTGGTTGTCGATGAAGGCTTTGCCCAGCACCGGGCCCAGGGCCTCCAGGCCGGCGGCCAGCAGCAGCCAGGCCACGGCGCCACGCAGCACCGGGGCGTCGGGTGCGGCACGGTGCGCCAGCAGGCCCAGCGCGGCGCGGCGCTCGGCGGCGTTGCCGCTGGTGTTGGCCTTGCTGTTGGCGCCAGCGGGATCAAGCGAC
>JANPOW010000077.1:0-9647 GCA_031428185.1 Betaproteobacteria bacterium
CGTCCAGCAGGCCGGGGTAGTTGTCGGCCACCAGCAATTGCTGGATCGCCCCACCCGAGCCACCCCAGCCGGCTGTCCAGCGTGGCAGGCCGTACTGCTTGCTGATGTGCTCCTTGAGCATCATGATGGTCTCGGCCGCCAGCACATCGTTGGCGTTGGTCTTGTTGACGTTGAGCGACGAGACAACGTAGGCAAAACCGCGTGCCAGTGATTGCACGGCGCGGCTGTCCTTGAACACATCGGCAAAGTTGTTGCTGCCCTGGTTGTATTGCGCGCCGGTCGATTCACCCACGCGGATCACGACCCGCTGGTTCCAGGCCGCGCTGTTCCAGCTGCCGGCCACGCTGGGGTTGTCCAGCACCGCGATGCGGTAGATCGAGCGGTTGAGCGTGCCTGACTCCACCCGCACGATGAAGGGCGCGCTCACCCCGGCGCTGGTGGTGGTGCTGGCCACATCGACCGGGCGGGCGGCCAGCGGGTCAACCAGCACCTTGCGCTCGCCGCTGGCGGTGAAATAAAACCAGTCGTAGCGGGTGGCCACCGCGCAGGCGGCGTCCAGCGCGTCGCCCAGGCCGGCGTCCACCGTGCGGCATTCAAACGGCGTGAGCTGGGGGCCTGAAAACACCGGGCCGCTGCGCGGGTGGTTGACCACGCTGAGGCTGCCTGCAGCGCGGCCGTCGGGCGCGTCCACCAGCACCTGCTGGTTGCCCTGGGCCAGGCCTTGCACCAGCACCCGGCTGCTGCCGGCCGCGCCACCTGCCACCCACTGGGCCGTCAGCGCCTGGCTGCCGGCGGCGGTGGCGGCGCGCCAGCGCAGCTCGGCCAGTGTGCTGTTGGCCGGCAGCAGCACCGACAGCAGCACGCTGCCATCACTCACCAAGTCGGCCTTGCTGGACAGCGCAGCCAGCGTGATGGGCAGCGGCGGGGGCGGGCTGTCATCGCCGTTGCAGGCCAGCAGCAGGGCGCTGCACAAGGCCAGCACGGCGCGGGCGGACCAACAGTGGGCCCGGGCTTGTTGGGTGGTGGGATGGGTCATGGGGCGCCTCGATCCGGCCCCGGCTGGCACAGCGCCTTGGGGGCCCGCGGTTGATGTGATTTCATCGTAACGACAGCGCCGCGCCGCGTGGGTGCGGGTCTTCATGGTGGGGCCAGCACCACTTGCGCCCGGCCCGGCTTGGGCCTACTTCAGCGATTCGATCAGGTCGATGTAGTCCTGCATTGCGGCACCGCTGCTGGTGCCCTTCAGGCCGCTCCAGGCGTCCCACTTGGCACGCCCCACCATGTCGGTAAAGCCGGGGCGCTTGCCGTCCACGTCACCGGCGCTGGCCTGCTTGTACAGGCCGTAAATCTTCAGCAGGGTCATGTTGTCGGGCTTCTCGGGCAAGGCCTTGCTGTCGGCCACGGCTTGCTCAAACTGGGTCTGGATGCTGCTCACGGGCGTGTCTCCTGTGCGTGAAAATCGGCCTTGACGCTTTTGATGTTACCCAGCATCGTGGCCCGCCCAGGCACAGGCCAGGCACAGGCCAGGCACAGGCCAGGCACCACCACATCCAACAACATGCCCGGCCCGACGCCGGCAGGAGACAGCGCCCGATGACAGCATCCGATGCCCGCCTGGCAGGGCGCCGCCCACCCCGCCCGGACACGCGCCGGCAAGCGGTGCCGGCCCCGCGCCTGGCCGAACACCGCATGTCGCGTGTGGACACGGCCTGGCTGCGCATGGACAACGATGTCAACCTGATGATGATCGTGGGCATCTGGCTGCTCACCCCCGCCATCACGCTGGGCGCGCTGCGGGAGCGCATCAGCACCCGCTTGCTGCAGTACGAGCGCTTCCGCCACAAGGCGGTGCCCGATGCGATGGGCGCGGCATGGGTGGAGGACGCTGACTTTGACGTGGCCCGCCATGTGCTGGCCCAGCCATTGCCACTGGCGCCCGGCCAAACCGAGCGCGCCGCGCTGCAGGCCTTGTGTGCTGACCTGGCCGCCACCGCGCTGGACCCGGCACATCCGCTGTGGCAGTTCCACCTGGTCGAGCACTATGAGGGGGGCTGTGCGCTGATCGCCCGCATCCACCACTGCATCGGCGACGGCATTGCGCTGATCTCGGTGATGAACTCGATCACCGACGGTGGTGACGCACCGCCCAGGCGCCGGCCGTCGCAGGCGCCGCACGAGGCGCATGACGGCGATTGGTTGTCGGACGCGGTGATCAAGCCCCTCACCGACCTGGCGGTGCGCGCGCTAGACCGCTCCGGCAGTGGTGTGGCCCGTACGCTGAACATGCTGGCCGGCCCCAAGCACACGCTGCAAGGCTCGCTGGACATGGCCCGCACAGGCCTGCAGGTGGCCGGTGATCTGGCCGCGCTGGCGCTGATGGGCGACGACTCACCCACCCGGCTCAAAGGCAAGCCCAGCGGCCGCAAGGTGGTGGCCTGGGGCGAGCCGATGCCGCTGGAGGTGGTCAAGGTGGTGGGCCGGGCGCTGAACTGCTCGATCAACGATGTGCTGCTGAGCTGTGTCTCGGGCGCCATCGGTGGCTGGCTGCGTGCGCAGGGCGATGACCCCACCGGTGCCGAGATCCGCGCCATGGTGCCGGTCAACCTGCGGCCGCTGGAGCAGGCCTGGAAACTGGGGAACCGATTTGGCCTGGCGCCGCTGGTGCTGCCCATCGGCATTGCCAATCCGGTGCAGCGCGTCTACGCAGTGCGGGCGCGCATGGCGCAGTTGAAAGGCAGCTTCCAGCCGCTGCTGGCGTTTGGCGTGCTGGCGGCCACCGGCCTGTTCATCAAGCCGGTGCAAGACCTGGTGCTGGGCCTGTTCTCCAAGAAGACCACGGCCGTGATGACCAACGTGCCCGGCCCCAAAGTGCCGCTCAAGTTCTGCGGCGCCACGCTGCGCCAAACCATGTTCTGGGTGCCCGCCTCAGGTGATGTGGGCGTGGGCGTGTCGATCCTGAGTTACGGTGGTGGGGTGCAGTTCGGCCTGATCACCGACGCAGCGTTGTGCCCTGATCCACAAGCCATCATCGACCGCTTTGAGCCCGAGTTTCAGCAACTGCTGTTGCTGGCGCTGATGCTGCCCTGGGGTGGCAGCGACAGCAGCTGAGGGGCAAGCCTCAGGCGTCGCGGTCTTGCGGCATGTCCTGCGCCAAGCCGGGTGGCAGGCCCGGCGCCATGCCGGTGTCTGGCCGCAGCAGCAAGGCATCCGCGTCCAATTGCATCAAGGCCGCATGGTCGGTGCCGCGGAAGTCCTCATCGTCCAGGTGATGACCACGCATGCCGGCCCGCAGATAGCGGTTGTGGTGGTTGACCCGTGGCAGAAAGCGCGCCAACTCCGCCAAAGCCATCTGGTAAACATCACGCTTGAACTCGATCACCAGGTCCAGCGGCACCCAATAATCGTTCCAGCGCCAGGCATCAAACTCGGGGTGGTCGGTGGCGCGCAGGTCCAGGTCACTGTCGCGGCCCATCAGGCGCAGCAAAAACCAGATTTGTTTTTGGCCGCGGTAGTGACCACGCGCATCACGGCGGATGAAGTGGTCGGGCACCTCGTAGCGCAGCCAGTCGCGGGTGCGCGCCAGGATGCGCACATGCTCGGGGTGCAGGCCCACTTCTTCATGCAGCTCGCGCAACATGGCCTGCTCAGGAGACTCGCCGTATTTGATGCCGCCCTGGGGGAACTGCCACGAGTGTGTGCGTAGCCGTTTGCCCCAGAACACCTGGTTGCGCGAGTTGAGCAGGATGATGCCGACGTTGGGCCTGAAGCCTTCCCTGTCGAGCATAATCTGACCTCAATTCATGGATTGATTTCATTATTGCACCGGCGCAGTGCGGCCCGCGAACCCTCGCTAACCCGCACTACCCTGCACACGCAGCGCCGCAATTTTTGCGCCGCAGCCCAGGGTGTGCAGACAGGTGCTTTGCCGGCCCGCCGCGCAGCCCATGCCGCCGCCCCGCCCGCCCGCATCTGCCCGCATCTGCCCACACGAGCCCCCATGAAAGCCTCCCAGTTCTTCATCTCCACCCTGAAAGAAGCGCCCGCTGACGCCGAGGTGGCCAGCCACCAGTTGATGCTGCGTGCCGGCATGATCAAGCGGCTGGGCGCCGGCATCTACAACTACATGCCGATGGGCTTGCGCGTGATCCGCAAGGTCGAGGCCATCATCCGCGACGAGATGAACCGGGCCGGCGCGGTGGAGCTGCTGATGCCGGTGGTGCAGCCCGCTGAGCTGTGGCAGGAGACCGGCCGCTTCCAGGCCTACGGGCCTGAGCTGATGCGGGTCAAAGACCGGCACGACCGCGACTTCATCATCCAGCCCACCAGCGAGGAGGTGGTGACCGACATCGCCCGCCAGGAGTTGCGCAGCTACAAGCAACTGCCCAAAAATTTCTACCAAATCCAGACCAAGTTCCGCGATGAGCGGCGGCCGCGTTTTGGGGTGATGCGTGGGCGTGAGTTCACGATGAAAGACGCCTACTCGTTTGACCGAGACAAGGACGCTGCGCTCAAGAGTTATGCGGTGATGTTCGACGCCTACAAACGCATTTTTGACCGCTTTGGCCTGCAGTACCGCGCGGTGGCGGCCGACACCGGCGCGATTGGCGGTGATGCGTCGCATGAGTTCCAGGTGATTGCCGACACCGGTGAAGACGCCATCGTCTACTGCCCCACCAGTGCTTTTGCCGCCAACATCGAATTGGCTGAAGGCCTGTCGCTGATCACCAGCCGCGCTGCACCCGCCCAGGTCATGGTCAAGACCCCGACACCCGGCAAGGCCACCTGTGAAGACGTGGCCACGCTGCTGGGCCTGCCGCTGGCGCAGACCGTCAAATCGCTGGTGCTGGCCACAGACGAGAAAAACGCGGCCGGCGACATCGCCAAGACCACGGTGTGGCTGTTGCTGGTGCGTGGTGACCATGCGCTCAACGAGATCAAGGCCGGCAAGCTGGACGGGCTGAAGGTGGGTTTCCGCTTTGCCACCGTGGCCGAGATCGACGACCACTTTGGCTGCAAGCCGGGTTATCTGGGCCCCATCAACCTGCGCAAACCCGTCAAGGTGATTGCCGACCGCACCGTGGCCGCGATGAGCGATTTTGTCTGTGGCGCCAATGCCGCCGATGCCCACTTCACCGGCGTCAATTGGGGCCGTGACCTGCCCGAACCAGACGTGATCGCCGATATCCGCAATGTGCAGGCCGGTGACCCGTCACCCGACGGCCAAGGTGTGCTGGCCATCCAGCGCGGCATCGAGGTGGGCCATGTGTTCTACCTGGGCACCAAGTATTCCAAGGCCATGAACGCCACATTTCTGGACGAAACCGGCAAGCCCAAGTTCATGGAAATGGGCTGTTACGGCATCGGCGTCACCCGCATCCTGGGTGCGGCGATCGAGCAAAACCACGATGAGCGCGGCATCGTCTGGCCGGTGGCGCTGGCGCCGTTTGCGGCCGTGATCTGCCCCATCGGCTACGACCGATCAGCCGAGGTCAAAGCCGCCGCCGATGCCTTGCACGATGAGTTGCTGGCCGCCGGCATCGACGTGATGCTGGACGACCGCGGTGAGCGCCCCGGCGCGATGTTTGCCGACTGGGAGTTGGTGGGTGTGCCGCAGCGCGTGGTCATCTCCGACCGGGGCCTGAAGGCTGGCACGGTAGAGCTGCAAGGCCGGCGCGAGGCGGCGGCCAGCGTGGTCAACCTGAGCGACGCAGCCGGCCTGGTGAAGGGCCGCTTGGCTCATTGAGGCGGGCTTGACGTGGGGATATCCGGGTTGCTGCAGCGGCGCACGCTGCTGGTGGGTGCGGCAGGCGTGGCGGCCACGCTGTGTGGCGCCCGGCCGGCACTGGCCGGCCCGCAATCTGAAGAAGCGCTGGCGGATGCGGTGCGCTCGGCTTTGTCCGCCGCTGTGACCGCCAGCGCACCGCCCAAGCCGGCATTTGCCAAACCGCAGGACCGGCTGGATTTTTTGCGCTGGTTAGGCTTGATGAGCGAGCGCCTCCAGCGCAAAAAAAGCGAGTCGGCCACCCGCATCGAGTTTCTTGAAACCCTGTGGTACGAGAGCACACGCGCCGGGCTGGAGCCGTCATTGGTGCTGGGCTTGATTCAGGTGGAAAGCGGTTTCCGCAAATACGCCGTCAGCAGCGCCGGTGCGCGCGGTTATATGCAGGTGATGCCGTTCTGGGCGCGCCAGATTGGCGACGGTGACCCGGCGCGGCTGTTCCACATGCAGACCAATTTGCGTTTTGGCTGCGTCATCCTGCGCCACTATCTGGACCGTGAGCGGGGTGATTTGTTTCTGGCGCTGGGCCGCTACAACGGCAGCCGGGGCCGGACCGAATATCCGAATGCAGTGATGGCCAACCGCCAGCGCTGGGCGGTTTAGGCCAGCGCCAATTCAGCCTCGCAAACCGCCCCAAGCCGTGGGCGCGGCGCCCGGCGCACCCAGCAGTTGCAGCACCCGCTCCACCGTGTCGGCCACCATCGCGTCGATGCTGGTGGGCCGGTGGTAAAAGGCCGGCAGCGGCGGGAAGATGATGCCGCCCATCTCGGTCACGGCGGTCATGTTGCGCAGGTGGGCCAGGTTGAACGGCGTCTCGCGCACCATCAGCAGCAGGCGGCGGCGCTCTTTCAGCGTCACATCGGCGGCGCGGGTCAGCAGGTTGTCTGACAAGCCGTGGGCCACGGCGGCCAGCGTCTTCATTGAGCAGGGAGCCACCACCATCGCAGCGGCCTCAAAACTGCCGCTGGCCACGCAGGCGCCGATGTCACCGGGGGCGTAGGCGTGGTCGGCCAGCGCGTCCAGTGCGGTGCGGCCCAGGCCCAGACGTGGTGGGCGCTGACCACACCCGAGGCGGTGACGATGAGGTGGGTTTCCAGCCCCAAGGCCCGGGCGCGGGCCAGCAGCCGTACGCCGTAGACCGCGCCACTGGCGCCGGTGATGCCGACCACCAGACGCGGCCGGGGGCTCAAGCTCACTTGCTCAGCAGTTGCTGCAGCTCACCCGACTGGTACATCTCCATCATGATGTCGGAGCCGCCGACAAATTCACCGTCGACGTAGAGCTGCGGGATGGTGGGCCTGTTGGCGTAGTCCTTGATGCCCTGGCGGATGTCGTTGTCTTCCAGCACGTTGACGGTGTTGATCTGCGACACACCGCAGGCCTTGAGCACCTGGATGGCCTTGCCGGAGAAACCACACTGCGGGAACTGGGCCGTGCCCTTCATGAACAGCACTACATGGCCGCCCTTCACGATGCTGTCGATTCGATGTTGCACGTCACTCATGGTCTGGCCTGGCGGGATTGGAGAAAAACGTACTTTATACCGGCACGCGGCGTGAGGTGGCCGCTGCCGGATTTGCCCTGCGTTGGCCGCCGGCCTGTCCGCCCAAACCGCAGGCCGGCGTCAAAACGCCATGTTGACGCCCAACCGCAGCACCGGCAACAGGCGCAGCGAGCCGTCCACGCTCAGGGCCCCATTGCCGTTGAGCAAGCGGTCCAGCCGGGCCGAGCCCAGGCCCTGGGCTGCTAGCCCCAGGTCAGCGCTAACGCCCCAATCACCCCGCAGGTTGCCGCTGGCGTAGCCAATGCCGGCATAGGGCTGGGCGCTGCTGTTGTCGCTGCCGCTGCCCGGCACGGTGGTTGGGCGCAGGTTGATCAGCAGGCCACCCGTCAGGCGCAGGCCGCCGGTCTGGCCCAGGCGCAGGGTGCTGAGCTGGTAGTCGCGCATCAGCAACACGGTTTGTGGTGCCTGGTTGGGCAGGCCATACAGCAGGCTGGGGCCGGTGCTGGGCAACTGGCTGTCACGCGCAAACCGGGCTTGCCAGAACGCACCACCCAGGCCGGCCGGTGGTGAGACCAAGCCACCGCCCTGGGCCGCTGCGGCGCCGCAGGACAAGGCCAGCACGGCAAGACACCAAGACGGGATGGTGGGCATGGCAGGGCTCCGTGACGGTGGTGTGTGGCCCGGTGGCGGGCCACTGTGAAACCATCGTACGCCGCTGGCGCACCGGTGTGGGGACCGAATTGCGTGACGATTTGGCGGCTGATCGGCGCTTGGCTGGCGCGCTGCCTGTGGCGCTCAGCCCGGTGCGGCCCAGCGCCCACCACTGCAGCGGGGCCGGCCGGCCAGGTCAGCGCGGCTGCTGATGTGGCTGAACCCGGCGTGTTGCAGCAGGGCGGCCACCGCAGCGGCCTGGTCCCAGCCGTGCTCCAGCAACAGCCAGCCGCCCCTGGCCAGGTGGGCGGGCGCGCCGCTGATGATGGCGGCCAAGGCGCCCAGGCCATCACCGCCCGGGGTCAGGGCCAGCAGCGGCTCATGGCGCAGTGCGGGCAGATGCGGATCATTGCCCGCGATGTAGGGCGGGTTGGACAGCAGCAGATCAAACTGGCTGCCCGCGGGCACGGCCTGCCACCAATCGCCTGCGGCAAAGGCCACGGGCAGCGCCAGGCGCCGGGCGTTGGCCTGGGCCACGGCCAGCGCGGCGGGGCTGACGTCGGTAGCGCCGACCTGCGCTGCCGGCCAGCGCTGGGCCACGGCCAGCGCCACCGCGCCACTGCCGGTGCCCAGGTCCAGCACCCGGGGGCTGGATGTGGCCAGGCTGGGCAGCAGGGCCAAGGCCCAATCGACCAGGGTTTCGGTGTCGGGCCGGGGCACCAGCACCGCCGGCGTGACTTGCAGCAGCAAGCCGTGAAAGCTTTGCTCACCCAGCAGATAGGCCAGTGGCTCGTTTGCGGCCAGGCGTTGGCAGCCGCTGGCAAACGCCTGGGCGATGGCGCTGGGCAGTGGGGCCTCTGCATGGCTGCGCAGCCAGGTGCGGGCTTGTTGCAGCAAGTGGGCCAGCAGCCATTGCGCGTCCAGGCTGTCCACCCCGGTGGTGGCGGCCTGGGCCAGCGCTTGCTGCACCGTCAGCGGCTGCGCTGCGCCGTCTGGCTTGTCGGCCATCACGCACCGCTCTCCAGCGCCGCCAACTGGTCTTGCGCTTGTGCGGCCTGCAGTGCGGCCACCACATCGCCCAGGTCACCATCCAGGATGGCGCCCAGCTTGTACAGCGTCAGGTTGATGCGGTGGTCGGTCAGCCGGCCTTGCGGCACGTTGTAGGTGCGGATGCGGTCTGACCGGTCACCACTGCCCACCAGGCTTTTGCGCGTGGCGGCCTCTTTGGCGTCACGCTCTGCACGTTCGCGGTCACGCAGCCGGGCTTGCAGCACGGCCAGGGCCTTGGCCTTGTTGCGGTGCTGGCTGCGGTCGTCCTGGCATTCGGCCACCAGGCCGGTGGGCAGGTGGGTGACGCGGATGGCCGAATCGGTTTTGTTGACGTGCTGGCCCCCGGCGCCGCTGGCGCGGAAGGTGTCGATGCGCAGGTCGGCCGGGTTGAGGGTGATCTCGGTGGTCTCGTCCGGCTCGGGCAGCACCGCCACGGTGGCCGCGCTGGTGTGGATGCGGCCTTGCGATTCTGTCGCCGGCACGCGCTGCACGCGGTGGCCGCCCGATTCAAACTTGAGCGCGCCGTACACGTCCTGGCCCGCCACGCGCAGCACGATCTCTTTGTAGCCGCCCAGGTCGGAGACGTTCTCGCTCAGCACCTCGGTGCGCCAGCCCTGGCGCTCTAAGTAGCGCAGGTACATGCGCACCAGGTCACCGGCAAAC
>JANPOW010000078.1:0-5119 GCA_031428185.1 Betaproteobacteria bacterium
GACCAGCAAGGCCGACAAGTTGAAAGGCAAGGTCACCACTTACGACGTGGAGAAATCCGGCGTCGGCTTCATGCTGATCAGCCAGGACAGCAAGCAGAACCCGCAGTTCTGGGATTTGATCCGCGCGCTGGGTGCGGCCGGGCCGCGTTTCCAGTCGAGTGCCGGCACGATGATGGAGCGCATCAGCTCGGGCGAAAACCTGCTGGGCTTCAACATTTTTGCCAGCTACGCCGCACTGCGCGCCAAGAAAGACCCCAGCATCGGCATCGTCTACCCCAAGGACTACACGCTGGTGATGTCGCGCGTGATGTTTGCCAGCAAGACCGCCAAGAACCCGAATGCCGCCAAGCTGTGGCTGGACTACATGCTGTCCAAACGTGGCCAGACCCTGGTGGCCAACCAGGCCGAGCTGGGCTCGATCCGCGCCGATGTGGAGGGCGAAATGACCGCCGCCGGCCTGGCCAAAACCTTGGGCGCCAGCGTCAAGCCGATCCCGGTGAGCGCGGATTTGCTGGCCTACCTCGACCAGACCAGGCGGCTGGACTTTTTGAAGCAGTGGCAGGGCGCGATCAAAGGTGCGAAGTAAGTGCAGGCCAGCTTGAGTGCGGCGGGTGGGGTGCCGGGTGGGGTGCCCGGTGGTGCCCCGCCCGGCGTCATCCGCAGCCGCGGGCGCGCCATCCGCTGGCCGCGCATCGCTGTCATCAGCATCACCGCGCTGGCGGTGTTTTTGCCACTGGGTTTGATCTTCTACCAAAGCCTGCTCAGCGCGCCCTTCTTCATGCCGGGCAAAACGATCAGCCTGGGCGCGTTCCGCTTCATTTTCGAGGACAGCGACTTTGGGGACGCCTTCAAGAACTCGCTCATCATCGCCAGCGGCATGGCGCTGATCGCGGTTCCGCTGGGCGGCATCCTGGCCTTCTTGATGGTGCGCACTGATCTGCCCGGCCGGCGCTGGCTGGAGCCGGTGGTGCTGATCCCCATCTTTGTCTCGCCGATGGTGCTGGCCTTTGGCTACGTGGTCTCGGCCGGGCCGGTGGGCTTTTATTCGGTCTGGGCCAAGGCCCTGTTTGGCGGTGTGCCGTGGAACGTGTATTCGATGCCGGCCATCGCGGTGATTGCCGGCCTGACGCACGTGCCGCACGTCTACCTGTATTCGTCGTCCGCACTCAAAAGCCTGGGCTCGGACGTTGAAGAAGCCGCGCGCATGAGCGGCGCGTCCCCGTTCCAGGTGGCGCGTGATGTGAGCCTGCCGATGGTCACGCCGTCGCTGCTGTTCTCGGGCGTGCTGGTGTTTTTTCTGGGCTTCGAGATCTTCGGCCTGCCGCTGGTGCTGGGTGACCCGGAGGGCCACCTGGTGCTGGCCACCTACCTGTACAAGCTGACCAACAAACTGGGCACACCCAGCTACCACTTGATGGCCGCCGTGGCGGTGTGCATCGTGGCCGTCACATTCCCGCTGGTGATGTTGCAGCGGGTGCTGCTCAAGAGCGCAGGCAAATACGTCACCGTCAAAGGCAAGGCCGGCCGCCAGCGGCCGCTGCCGCTGGGCCGCTGGCGCTGGGTGGCGGCGGCAATACTGGCCACCTGGTTTGTGCTGAGCATCGTGGTGCCGCTCTCGGGCATCGCGCTGCGGGCGTTTGTCACCCACTGGGGCGAGGGCGTGAACCTGGCCGAGGTGGCCACGCTGGACAACTTCAAGACGGTGTTTGAGCAGCCCACGCTGGTGCGCGGCATCCTCAACACGGTGTTGATCGGTGTCATCGGCGGCGGCCTGGCTGTGGCTTGTTACACCGCCGTGGCGCTGGCCACCCACCGGCAGGTGGATGGCTGGTCGCGCTTTGTGGATTACCTGGTGCTGGTGCCGCGCGCGGTGCCCGGGCTGCTGGCCGGCCTGGCATTCCTGTGGGTGTTTCTGTTCATCCCGCCGCTGGCGCCGCTGCGGTCCACCATCATCAGCGTCTGGCTGGCCTACTCGGTGGTCTGGCTGGCCTACGGCATGCGGTTGGTCTCAGGCGCGCTGCTGCAGGTGGGGCCGGAGCTGGAAGAAGCCGCCCGCTCGGTTGGCGCCAGCCGGGGCCAGGTGACCCGCGATGTGACGCTGCCACTGGTGCGCCACGGCCTGCTGGCCAGCTGGTTGTTGGTATTCATGATTTTTGAGCGCGAATACTCCACCGGCGTTTACCTGCTGGGGCCGGGCACCGAGGTGATCGGCTCGTTGCTGGTCTCGCTGTGGGCCACCGGCGCAGCCGACACCGTGGCCGCGCTGTCCCTCGTCAACGTGGTGCTGGTGGCCATCGGGCTGACTGTGGCCCTGCGTTTTGGAGTCAAACTGCATGACTGAAGCGACCGTGAAGCTGCGCGTGTCTGACCTGCACCTCAGCTATGGCAGCAACGCCATCCTGAAGGGTGTTTCGCTGGACCTGAAGCAGGGCGAGGTGGTGTCGCTGCTGGGCCCATCGGGCAGCGGCAAAACCACGCTGCTGCGCGCAGTGGCCGGGCTGGAGCTGCCGCACCGCGGCACGTTGCAGATCGAGGACCGCCCGGTGTTTGACGGCGCCGCCAAATTGGAGGTGCCGGCCGAGGCGCGCAACCTGGGGCTGGTGTTCCAGTCCTACGCGCTGTGGCCGCACAAGACCGTGTTTGACAACGTGGCCTACGGGCTGAAGCTGCGCAAGGTGGCCAGCAATGAGACGGCCCAGCGCGTCAACACCGCTCTCACCAACCTGGGGCTGGGGCAGCTGGGTGGTCGGCTGCCGCACCAGTTGTCGGGCGGCCAGCAGCAGCGGGTGGCCATTGCCCGGGCGCTGGTCTACAACCCGCCGGTGATCTTGATGGACGAGCCGCTGTCCAACCTGGACGCCAAGCTGCGCGAGGAGGCCCGCGCCTGGCTGCGCGAGCTGATCCTCAAGATGCAACTCTCGGCACTGGTGGTCACGCACGACCAGAACGAGGCGATGGCGATGTCGGACCGCATCCTGCTGCTCAACAACGGCGTGATCGAGCAGCAAGGCACACCGCAGCAGATGTACGGCAACCCACAAACCCTGTTCACTGCCGACTTCATGGGCAGCAACAACCAGCTTGGCGCTGCGGTTGTTGCCGTGCGTGACGGCATGGCGCAGCTGCAGGTGGAGGGCGCTGTGCTGTGGGGCAGCGTGCGCGGCGGCGTGCCCGCAGTTGGCAAGCCGGCTACCGCGATGATCCGGCTGGAGCGGGTGCGGCTGGTTGGCGGGCCGGGCGACAACCGCGTGCAACTGCCGCTGGTGACGTCGATGTTCTTGGGCGACCGCTGGGAGCACCTGTTCAACCTGGGTGGCACCCGGCTGCGGGCGTACGGTGGCAGTGCGCTGGATGCCGGCAGCTATTGGCTGGAGTTGCCGGTGGGCGATTTGTGGGTGTTTTGACCGTTTTGTTTGGCGCGGTGTCAGGCGCTAAACATCAGGTCGGAGCGAGCACAGGCCGCCGGGGCGCTGTACTCCGCTCCTGCCCGGGTCCAGAGGCCCCAGGCATGAAGGCAGCCGGTCACCCGGTGGCCTCGTCCTCCCCGGGCGTCCCGAAGTTTGGTGCAGGCCGCCACCCATCAGCAGCCCGCTACCAACAACCAACAACCATCAAAACCGCGTGCGCAGCCCCACCGTCAGCTCCGCCTGGGTGGGGAACCCGCTGGTCACGCCCCCTTTGTAGCCGTCGTGCAGCTTCAGGTCATCAGCCGCGAACCAGAACGGCGCCGGTGATGGTGGTCCCTCCCCCAAATCCAACAGCGCCACAGGGAATGAGGCCATGTGCAAAGCCTGCGCGGCTGCCCACAATCAGCGCCAGGCGCTGCGCCGCGCAAGGCAGGCAGGCAGGCAGGCAGGCAGGCAGCCCACCCACCCCAGCACCCACACCCGAAAGGCCCCCATGACCACACTCCGCAAGACCGCCGCCGCCGCAGCCACGTTGGCCGCCCTGGCCGCATTCACCGGCTTGTTGCAGGCCCAGGCGCCAGGCCTGACCCGTGTGCTGGTGACACGCGCCGATGTGTCGGTGCCCGGCCGCGAGGCCGTGATCGCCCGGGTCGAGGTGGCACCCGGCGCGGTGGCCGGCTGGCACACCCACCCGGGTGACGAGATCAGCTACGTGGCCGAAGGCGAGGCCACGCTGCTGATCGCCGGCCAGGCGCCGCGCAAGGTGGCCGCCGGTGAGGGCTTTGTGGTGCCCGCCGGCACGGTGCACAACGCCCGCAACGACAGCGCCAGCCCGGTCAAGCTGGTGGGGGTGTACGTGGTTGAAAAAGGCCAACCGCTGGCATCACCGGCGGCCGCGCCGACGCAGTGAGCGCAGCCGATCTGCAACCCCGCACCAAGCCACCATGACCGCCAAAAAAGCCATCCTCGTGATCGGCGCCGGTGACGCCACCGGCGGCGCCATTGCCCAGCGTTTTGCGCGTGAGGGCTACATCGCCTGCGTCACCCGGCGCAGCGCCGACAAGCTGCAGCCGCTGCTGGACCAGATCCGCGCGGATGGCGGCCAGGCGCACGGCTTTGGCAGCGACGCCCGCAAAGAGGACGAGATGGTGGCGCTGGTGGCGCAGGTCGAGCGCGACATCGCGCCCATCGAGGTGGCCGTGTTCAACATCGGCGCCAACGTGCGCTTCCCCATCACCGAGACCAGCGCGCGGGTGTATTTCAAGGTCTGGGAGATGGCTTGTTTTGGCGGCTTTTTGATGGGCCGGGAGGTGGCCAAAGTGATGCTGCCACGTGGCAGGGGCACCATCATCTTCACCGGTGCCACCGCCAGCCTGCGTGGGCGTGAGGGCTTTGCCGCGTTTGCCGGCGCCAAACACGCATTGCGTGCACTGGCGCAAAGCATGGCGCGTGAGCTGTGGCCCAAGGGCATCCATGTGGCCCACCCGGTGATTGATGGCGCGATTGATACCGAGTTCATCCGCAGCAACTTCCCCGAGCGTTACGCGATGAAGGCGCAGCAAGGCATCCTGAGCCCGGCCAGCATTGCCGAGGCGTACCTGCACATCCACATGCAGCCGCGTGACGCCTGGACCCACGAGACCGAGCTGCGGCCGTGGCTGGAGCCGTGGTAGGCCTGGCCTGCCCCATGTTGCCCAACACCGCCCCCAAAC
>JANPOW010000079.1:0-17360 GCA_031428185.1 Betaproteobacteria bacterium
CAACTTCTTTGGCACCGTCACCCAGGGTGATTTCACCGGTGGCACGGGTGGGTTCGGTTTGAGTGTGCGCCACGACCAGGCCAAGCTGGCCGGCACCGGCATCAACAACACCTTGTGGGTGCAGATGGCCACCGGGTCCACCAGCCTGGAATCCAACTTTGGCGACCTGACCCGCAAACAATCCGCCAAGAGCTTCCGCATTGTTGAAAGCATCAACTGGCAGGTGGGCAAGTTTGGTGGCCAGGCGCTGGCGCTGTATGGCACCTCACAAGACAACGCTGGCAAAAAGACCACCGCCACCACGCTGGGCGGCCGGGTGTCTTACGGCATCACCAAGAACTTCAAGATGGTGGCTGAAGCCGGCACCTCGCAATACAAGACCGACGGCCTGGCCGCCGCCCGCCTGACCAAGCTGACGATTGCGCCCACGCTGTCCATCAACAGCGACTTCTGGAGCCGCCCGGAGTTGCGCCTGTACGTGACCACCGCGCACTGGAACACGGCAGCCGGCAACGTCACCGGTGTGGCCAATCTGGCCAGCAAGACATCCGGCACCAGCGCTGGTGCTCACGTGGAATGGTGGTTCTGATCAACGCCTGAAGCCGGGCCCGGTGACGTAACACCGGGCTGCTGTTACTTCCCAAAATTCTGGAGACAACACCATGCACCAATCCCCCGTCAAACTGACCGCCTCCCTGCTGGCGCTGGCCTGCACGCTTGCTTGCAACCTGGCCCAAGCCGGTGAAGTGGAAGTGCTGCACTGGTGGACCAGCGGCGGTGAGGCCAAGGCTGCCGGCGCGCTCAAAGCCGCGATGCAGGCCAAAGGCCACACCTGGAAAGACTTTGCCGTGGCCGGCGGTGGTGGCGATTCGGCCATGACGGTGCTCAAGAGCCGGGTGGTGTCGGGCAACGCACCGGCAGCCGCGCAGATCAAGGGCCCGTCCTTGCAGGAATGGGCGAAGGAGGGGGTGCTGGCCAACATCGACAGCACCGCCCAGGCTGAAAAATGGGACACGCTGCTGCCCAAGGTGGTCAGCGATGTCATGAAGTACAAAGGCAACTACATCGCCGTGCCGGTCAATGTGCACCGTGTCAACTGGCTGTGGGCCAACCCCGAGGCGTTCAAGAAGGCCGGCGCCAAAGTGCCCACCACCTGGGACGAATTTTTTGTCGCTGCCGAGGCCCTCAAGAAGGCCGGCATCATCCCCGTGGCCCACGGCGGCCAGAACTGGCAGGACTTCACCACCTTCGAGAGCGTGGCGCTGGGTGTGGGTGGGGCCGAGTTCTACAAAAAGGCCCTGCTGCAACTGGATGCCGCCACGCTGGCCGGCCCGACGATGGAAAAGGTGCTCACCACCTTCAAGCACGTCAAGGACTACACCGACAAAAACGCCCCTGGCCGGGATTGGAATCTGGCCACCGCCATGGTCATCAAGGGCGAGGCCGGCATGCAGTTGATGGGTGACTGGGCCAAAGGCGAATTTATTGCCGCTGGCAAGGCACCGGGCAAAGATTTTGTGTGTGTGGCCGCCCCAGGCACCGCCAAGGCCTTCACCTTCAACGTCGACTCGTTTGCGATGTTCAAGATCAAGAACGAGGCCAACCAGGCCGCGCAACGGGATTTGGCCGCCGCCATCATGGGACCTGAGTTTCAAGAGGTGTTCAACCTCAACAAGGGCTCTATTCCCGTGCGGCTGGGCATGAACCTGGACAAGTTCGACGACTGCGCCAAGGCCTCGGCCAAGGACTTTGTGGACACCGCCAAAACCGCGTCGCTGGTGCCGTCCATCGCCCACGGCATGGCTGTGCCGTCGTCCACCGAGGGCGCCATCAAGGACGTGGTCAGCCAGTTCTGGAACACCGACAAGATGAGCGCCAAAGACGCGCAAGCCAAGCTGGTGGCGGCCGCCAAGACCAAATAAGCGGCTGATAACCCGCACAGCACGGCACAACGCAGCACACCGGGCCACCACCATGTCAGCAGCCAGCGCCTTGAAAACCCCCTGGCTGCCTCGGCTGGTGGTGGCCCCCAGCTTCCTCCTCAGCTTTTGTTTCATCTACGGGCTGATTGCGTGGAATGCATATTTGTCGGTCTCGGCCTCACGCCTGCTGCCCAATTACGAATTTATCGGCTTTGGGCAGTACGCACTGCTGTGGCAGAGCGACCGCTTCCGCGTCGCGCTGTCCAACATGGCGGTGTTTGGCGTGTTGTTTGTCGGCGGGGCGATGGCGCTGGGCCTGCTGCTGGCGATTCTGCTGGACCAGAAAATCCGGGCTGAAGGGCTGCTGCGCACCATCTACCTGTACCCGATGGCGATCAGCTTCATCGTCACTGGCACGGCCTGGAAATGGCTGCTCAACCCCGGCCTGGGGCTGGAGCATCTGGTGCAGCAGTGGGGCTTCACCAGCTTCATGTTTGACTGGCTGATCAACCCCGAGAAGGCGATTTACTGCGTGGCCATTGCCGGCATCTGGCAAAGCGCAGGCTTTGTGATGGCGCTGTTCTTGGCCGCGCTGCGCGGCATTGATGACGCCATCATCAAGGCCGCGCAGGTGGACGGCGCCAGCCTGCCACGCATCTACTGGCGCATCATCATTCCGTCACTGCGGCCGGTGTTTTTCAGCACGCTGATGGTGGTCAGCCACCTGGCCATCAAGAGCTTTGATCTGGTCATGGCGCTGACTGCCGGTGGGCCGGGTTATGCCACGGATTTGCCGGCCACCTTCATGTACGCAATGGCGTTTTCTCGTGGCCAGATCGGCCTGGGTGCGGCCAGTGCCACGGTGATGCTGGCGCTGGTTGCGGCCATCGTGGTGCCGTATCTGTACTCTGAACTGCGGCTGAAGAAATGACTGCCCCCCAGGTCACCGCTGCGCGGCGCCCGCCCCCCCAGGGGGAAGCAACAAGACTTGGGGCGGCCCGGCGTCTTGTTGTGAGCCGACTCCTGCAACGCGCTGCGCTGTGGGCGGTGCTGCTGATGTTTGCAGCGTGGTTCTTGACGCCGCTGTACGTGATGCTGGTCACCTCGCTCAAAGACATGGCGCAGGTGCGCGATGGCAGCTTGTTGTCACTGCCCACCGCGCCGGGCTTTGACGCCTGGGCCAAAGCCTGGTCCAGTGCCTGCACCGGCATCGAGTGTGGTGGCCTCAAGCCGTTTTTCATCAACTCAGCCTTGCTGGCGGTGCCGGCGGTATTGATCTCCACGGCCATCGGCGCGCTCAATGGTTATGTGTTGAGCAAGTGGAAGTTTCGCGGCAGCGAATGGATGTTTGCGCTGATGCTGTTTGGTGTGTTCATGCCCATGCAGGTGGTGCTGCTGCCCATGAGCCAGAGCCTCGGCTGGTTGGGGCTGGCCAGCAGTTTGTACGGGCTGATCCTGGTGCATGTGGTGGCCGGCATCCCCAGCACCACACTGTTTTTTCGCAACTACTACATCGGCCTGCCAGACGAACTGATCAAGGCCGCGATGCTGGACGGTGCCAACTTCTGGCGGATCTTTCTGCGCATCGTGTTGCCGCTGTCCACCCCCATCCTGGTGGTCACGCTGATCTGGCAGTTCACCAACATCTGGAACGATTTTTTGTACGGCGTGGTGTTCTCGGGCGCTGACAGCAAACCCATCACCGTGGGCCTGAACAACCTGGCCAATACCAGCAGCAGCGTCAAGGAATACAACGTGGACATGGCTGCTGCGCTGATTGCCGCGCTGCCCACGCTCTTCGTCTACATCGTTGCCGGAAAATACTTTGTGCGTGGCCTCACGGCCGGTGCAGTCAAGGGTTAGGAAAACACACGATGAGCGCACTGGCCATCCGCAATGTCCGCAAGAGCTTTGGTGCGGTTGACATTCTCAAAGGCATTGATTTGTCCATCGATGCTGGCGGCTTCCTGATCCTGGTCGGTCCCTCAGGCTGCGGCAAAAGCACCTTGCTCAACATGATTGCCGGGCTGGATGTGCCCACCTCGGGCAGCATCCACCTGGGTGAGCGCGACATCACCCACCTGGCCAGCAAGGACCGCGACATCGCGATGGTGTTCCAGAGCTATGCGCTGTATCCCAACATGACGGTGGCCGGCAACATCGCGTTTGCGCTGGAGATGCGCAAAGTGCCCAAAGCCCAGCGTGAGGCCACCGTGCAACGGGTGGCCGCACTGCTGCAGATCAGCCACCTGCTGGACCGCAAACCCGCGGCCTTGTCGGGTGGCCAGCGTCAACGTGTGGCCATGGGTCGGGCGCTGGCGCGGGACCCCAAGCTGTTCTTGTTCGATGAGCCGCTGTCCAACCTGGATGCCAAGCTGCGGGTGGAGATGCGCGCCGAGATCAAGCTGCTGCACCAACGCACCCGCACCACCACGGTTTACGTCACCCATGACCAGGTGGAGGCCATGACGCTGGGTGACCGCATCGCGGTGATGAAAGACGGCCTGGTGCTGCAGTACGGCACACCCGACGACATCTACAGCCGCCCTGCCACCCGGTTTGTGGCCGAGTTCATCGGCTCACCGGCCATGAACCTGCTGGACGCCCACCGCGCCGATGCCCACCTTGGCGATGCCGGCCTGGTGGCCCACGGCACCAAGCTGCCCATCACCAGCGCGCAGCGCCAGGCGGTGCAGGCGGCCAACGGGCAAGACGTGGCCTACGGCCTGCGGCCCGAGGACCTGGCCTTCGCCGACGACGGCCTGCCCGGCCTGCTGACCATGATCGAGCCCACCGGGCCTGAAACCTATGTCAAGGTGGACACGGCGGTGGGCCTGCTCACCGCCCGCGTGCCTGGCAACGTGCGGCACAGCGTGGGCCAGGCGGTGTGCCTGGCCTGGGCTGCCGAGAAAGCCCACCTGTTCGATGCCGCCAGCGGCCTGCGTCTGGCCTGAAACCGGCCACCGCTGCCGGGCCGGGCCAGCGGCCAGGGCAAGGTGCTGGCTAAACTGCCCGAGATGAATCCCACCGTCTTTGATGCCCTGCTGCAGCGCGCCGACCAACTGCTGGCCCGCCTGGAAACCCTGCTGAAGAACCTGCAAACCCAGGCGCTAAGCGCACCTGACTGGGCCGCGTCCACCGCCTTCCGCTACCGCAAGCGTGGCACCGCGGGCTGGTTGCAGCCGGTGCGCCGGGTTGCACCCATCGCGCTCACTGACCTGCAGGAGGTGGACGGTCAAAAAGACCGCCTGGTGCGTAACACCGCGCAGTTTGTCGCCGGCCTGCCGGCCAACAACGTGCTGCTGACGGGCGCGCGCGGCACCGGCAAAAGTTCGCTGATCAAGGCCTGCCTGAATGAATATGCCGCACGTGGCCTGCGCCAGATCGAGGTGGACAAAGCCGACCTGATCGACCTGCCCGACCTGGTGGACCTGGTGGCCGACCGGCCCGAGCGCTTCATCGTGTTTTGCGACGACCTGAGCTTTGATGAGGGTGAGCCTGGCTACAAGGCGCTCAAGTCCATCCTGGACGGCAGCATCGCCGCCGCCGGCGACAACCTGCTGATCTACGCCACCAGCAACCGCCGCCACCTGCTGCCCGAGTACATGAAGGAGAACCTGACGTACCAGCACACCGACGACGGTGAGGTGCACCCGGGTGAAGGCGTGGAAGAAAAAATCTCGCTGTCTGAGCGGTTTGGCCTGTGGCTCAGCTTTTACCCGTTCAGCCAGCCCGAATACCTGGCCATCGTGGCGCAGTGGTTGCGGCACTTTGGCGCGGCGGATGTGGCCATCAGCGCGGCGCGCCAACCGTCGCTGGTATGGGCGCTGGAGCGCGGCTCACGCTCGGGCCGGGTGGCGTATCAATTTGCCCGCGATTGGGCCGGGCGTGACCATGCTGCCGACGTTGCCGCTGTCCTGTCCAGCAACATCCCCGCACCCGACGGCCTGGACCGTGTCTGAGCCGGTGGCGGCCGCTGCCGCCGCCATCACCTCGGTGGACGGTGTGGACCGGGGCAACCGGCCCATCACCGAGGTGGCGGTGGGCGTGCTGATCCAGCGTGATGCGCAGGGGCGTGAGGGCCAGTTTTTGCTCACCAGCCGGCCCGCGGGCAAGGTTTACGCCGGTTACTGGGAGTTCCCCGGTGGCAAGTTCGAGCCCGGCGAGACGCTGGAGCAAGCCCTGCGCCGTGAACTGCACGAAGAACTCGGCGTCACCATCGGCACGGTGCAACCCTGGCAGCAAGCAGTGTTTGACTACCCGCACGCCCGGGTGCGCCTGCACTTTTGCAAGGTTTATGACTGGACCGGCAGCTTTGAGATGCGCGAGCAGCAGCAAATGGCCTGGTCCGGCCTGCCGGTGGTGGTGGCGCCGGTGCTGCCCGGCACCGTGCCGGTGCTGCGCTGGTTTGCCGATGAGCGTGACCACAGCGGGCCGCTGCACGGCTGAACCACCGGCTTGAAGCCGCTGCTTGAATCCCCCTGCTTGAATCACCCATCTTGCCCGCCTAAACTGGAACGCATGTCATACGCCCTGCGCAAACCGGTTGACCTGGGTGACTACCTGCTGGCCGAGGACACATCGCCCCTGCGGCATGAATACCTGGGTGGCTACGTGTATGCCATGACGAGTAGCACGCTGCGGCACAACCGCGTCGCGCTGAACATCGCGTCAGCCCTGCTGCACGCCTTGGCCGGCACCGCCTGCCAAGTCTTCATCAACGACGTGAAACTGCATGTGCAAGCAGCCGACAGCGTTTATTACCCCGATGTGCTGGTGCACTGTGGTGGAGGCCCGGCCAATGATGCCAAGCGGCTGACAGACGCGGCGCTGATTGTGGAGGTGTTGAGCGACTCCACCGCCCAGACCGACAGGCGTGAAAAGCGCGCCGCCTACCAGCGCCTGAACAGCCTGCGTGCCTACTGGATCATCAGCCAGGACGAGCAGCGCGCTGAGGTGCATCTGCGGGATGCCCACGGTGCCTGGGGCACCCGCCTGTGCAGCGCTGCCGACCTGCTGCCCAGCCAGGGCCTGCTGGCGCAGGACTTTGCGCTGGCCAGCGCCTACACCGGCACCGACCTGGCCTGAGCGCCGCGCTGCCGCTGCAGCAACACAGCGCTTGAAGCGGCCGCATCGGCCCCCAGATCAGGCAAATGGCGCATCACAACGTGAAAAAACCGGCTGGCTACACTCATCGCCCATGACATGGCTTGACAGCATCCAGTGGGATAACAACGGCCTGGTGCCGGTGATCGCCCAAGAGGCCAGCAGCGGTGATGTGCTGATGTTCGCCTTCATGAACCGCGAGGCCCTGGCCTTGACTGCCGAGCGTGGCCAGGCCGTGTACTGGAGCCGCTCACGCCAGCGCCTGTGGCACAAGGGCGAAGAAAGTGGGCACTTTCAGCAGGTGCATGAGCTGCGCATCGACTGCGACGCCGATGTGGTGCTGCTCAAGGTCAGCCAGCTTGGGCACGAGCCCGGCATTGCCTGCCATACCGGGCGCCACAGTTGTTTTTTTCGCCAGCTGGACGGCGCTGGCTGGGCCACGGTGGAGCCGGTGCTGCAAGACCCCGCCCAGATCTACAAAAAATCGGACAAAAAATCACCGTGACCGATCCTCAACCCCTGCCACAACCCCTGTCGCAAGACCTGCTGGCCCGGCTGGCGGCGGTGATCGAATCACGCAAGCCGGCCAATGGGGGTGACCCCGACAAAAGCTATGTGGCCCGGCTGTTTGCCAAGGGCACCGACGCCATCCTGAAAAAAGTGGGTGAAGAAGCCACCGAAACCGTGATGGCCGCCAAGGACGGTGTGCCCGAGAAAATCGTCTACGAGGTGGCCGACCTGTGGTTCCACTCGATGATTGCGCTGGCCCACTTTGGCCTGCAGCCGGCCGATGTGCTGGCCGAGCTGGCGCGCCGTGAAGGCTTGTCCGGCATTGAAGAATTTGCGCTGCGCAAGGCAGCAAACCGTGAGAAAGAGGGCCTTTGATGAACGCTCCACAAAACCAGATGGTGGTGCTCAGCGGTGAGGCAGAGTCCTCACTGCGCAGCGTCGGCCACATCAGCTACCTGCTGCACCTGATCGTGGCAGTGGGCGCGGTGGTGCCGGGCGCGCAAGGCAGTGTGCTGCTGCTGGCGCTGGCCTTTGTGCTGGACCTGGTCAAGAAGGGTGATGCAGCCGGCTCATGGCAAGAAAGCCACTTCCGCTGGCGCATCCGCAGCGTGGTGATTGCCGCGCTGCTGTACGCCGTTACCGCGCCGCTGTGGTTGCTGCTGATTGCACCGGGCTGGGTGGCCTGGGGCATCATCTCCTTGTGGTTTTTGTACCGCATCCTGCGTGGCTGGATGGCCTTGAATGACCGCCGGCCCATGCCGGTCTGAGCTCCATCCCCGCTGGCTGACACTCCCCACCATGCATACCGACCCCAACTGCATCTTCTGCAAGATCGTCGCCGGCCAGATCCCGGCCAAAAAGGTTTACGAGGATGACGAGATCTTCGCCTTCCACGACATCAACCCGTGGGCGCCGGTGCATATCCTGCTGATCCCCAAGCAGCACATCACCAGCATGGTCGATGTCACCGAGGCCCACTCTGCGCTGCTGGGCAAGTTGATGGCGCTCAGCCCGCGCCTGATGCTGGAGCTGGGTGTGACCAACGGCTACCGCCATGTGCTCAATACCGGCCACGACGGCCGGCAAGAGGTGCAGCACCTGCACCTGCATGTGATGGGCGGGCCCAGGCCCTGGGCCAAAGGGTGATGCCGCCGGGCCAGGCCGGCTGATGCAGGGCACTGGCCTAGAATCTGCGGTTCGGTTTTTTCGCTTTCCGGCCTGCGGGCCAACAGGAGGTCGTCATGGGTTCATTCAGCATCTGGCACTGGCTGATCGTGCTGGTCGTGGTGGTGCTGATCTTCGGCACCAAGAAGCTCAAGAACGTGGGCAGTGACCTGGGTTCGGCCGTCAAGGGTTTCAAGGATGGCGTGCGGGATGGCACCGCATCCGCCGACGGATCTGCCAGCCCAGCGGCCACCCCGCCTGAGCAGGTGACCGCCCGCAAGGCCACCGACGGCAATACCGTCGACGTTGAGGCCAAGACGAAATCATGAGCCCGGCCAGGGCTGCCGTGCCCATGCTGGCACGGCGACAGCGACGGCAATACGCGCCGGCATGATCGATTTCGGATTCGACAAGATTGCGCTGATCGGCGCCGTGGCGCTGATCGTCATCGGCCCCGAGAAACTGCCGCGTGTGGCGCGCACCGTGGGCACGCTGATGGGCAAGGCGCGGCGCTATGTGGCCGATGTCAAGGCCGAGGTCAGCCGCTCGATCGAACTGGAAGAGCTGCAAAAGATGAAATCGCAGTTCGAGACCGCTGCCCGCGATGTGGAGCAGACCGTCAACCGCGAGGTCAGCGGCGCCCAGCAGGCTTTTGGCCAGCACTACAGCGACATCCACGGCGCACTGGACGGCACCGCATCCGACACCACCGGCAACCCCGACGCCGGCACCTGGCAGCCGCCGCCACCGCAATACAAGCACCCCAACAAGCACTGGCGCCTGAAACGTGCGGCCGTGCCGGCCTGGTACAAGCAGCGCGCCGGGGTGCGTGGCCACGTGCAGTCGGGGGCGGCCCGGGTGGCGCGCCACCGGCCCCCAGCAGCCACTGCGGCCCGGCGCTGACCCAGCATGGCTGATCCCCAAGACGAGCTGGCAGGCACCGAGCAACCGTTTGTCTCGCACCTGGTGGAGTTGCGCGACCGGCTGGTGCGGGCCTTGATCGCTGTTGGCGTGGTCTTTGCCGCGCTGTGTCTGTGGCCCGGCCCGGCCGGGCTGTATGACTTTCTGGCCGCACCGTTGGTGGCGCACCTGCCTGAGGGCACCAAGCTGATCGCCACCAACGTGATCTCGCCCTTCATCGTGCCGCTCAAGATCACGCTGATGGCGGCGTTTTTGGTGGCGCTGCCGGTGGTGCTGTACCAGGTGTGGGCATTTGTGGCGCCTGGCTTGTACAGCCACGAGAAAAAGCTGGTGCTGCCGCTGGTGGTGTCCAGCACGCTGCTGTTCATTGCCGGGGTGGCGTTTTGCTACTTTTTTGTGTTTGGCCAGGTGTTCAAGTTCATCCAGGGCTTTGCACCCAAAAGCATCACCGCCGCACCTGACATTGAGGCCTACCTGAGCTTTGTGCTGACCATGTTCATCGCTTTTGGCGCCACCTTTGAGGTGCCGGTGGCGGTGGTGGTGCTGGCCCGCATGGGGTGGGTGACGGTGGCCAAGCTGAAAGAATGGCGCGGTTATTTTGTGGTGGTGGCCTTCATCGTGGCCGCTGTCATCACACCGCCCGATGTGGTGTCGCAACTGTCATTGGCGATCCCGATGTGCCTGCTGTACGAGGTGGGCATCTGGGCCGCGCAAATCTTCATCAAGCACACCCAGGCGCCGGACGCCGAGGCTGAGGTCAAGGCTAGCGGGCCTTGATGCCTGCTGCTGCGTGTTGCCCCACCTGATGCGTGGGCAGCGCGGCACCCGAGTGCCAAATGACACAGGCGCTCAGCGCGCCTTGCGCACCGGCTGCGGTTTGCGCTGCACGATGTCCAGCGTCAGGGCCAGCGCCTGCGGCCCCCGCTGCACCTCCAACCTGGCGGCTTGTCCGGGCTGCAGGGCGGCCACCGTGTCCAGCAGTTGCGCCACATTGGCCACCGGATGGCCGGCCACCGCCACCACCACGTCGCCGGGCTTGAGGCCACCTTTGCTGGCCGGGCCGTCTTGCAGCACACCGGTGATCAGCACGCCTTGCTTGATTGGCAGCTTGAAACTGTCGATGAATTCGACTGTGAGCTCACGCGGCTCCACGCCGATCCAGCCGCGCTGCACCACGCCTGATTTGAGCAAGCTCTCCATCACCCGCTGGGCCACGTCCACCGGCACCGCAAAACCGATGCCGTTGCTGCCGCCGGTGCGGGAGTAGATGGCGGTGTTGATGCCCACCAGCTCACCCCGCGCATTGACCAGCGCACCGCCCGAATTGCCGGGGTTGATGGCCGCATCGGTCTGAATAAAGCTCTCAAACGTGGACAGCCCCAGCCCGTTGCGGCGCAGCGCGCTGACGATGCCGGCCGTCACCGTCTGGCCCACATTGAACGGGTTGCCGATGGCCAGCAGCACATCGCCCACCCGCAGGTCTTGTGAGCGGCCCAGCGTGATGGCGGGCAGCCGGTCCAGCTTGATGCGCAGCACGGCCAGGTCGGTTTCGGGGTCGGTGCCCACCACCTCGGCCTGCACCTCGCGGCCGTCAGGCAGGCGCACAGCAATCTCGCCGGCTTGCTCCACCACATGGTTGTTGGTCAGCAAAATGCCCTCGGGCGAGACGATCACGCCCGAGCCGATGCCGGTCTGATTGGCATCCCGGTCGCCAAAAAACTGCCGGAAGGTCGGGTCATCGGCATGCGGGTTGGCGATTTGCGCCTTGCTGGTGGTCACGCTGACGACGGCGGGTGAGGCCACGCGGGCGGCGTCTGCAAGGCTGCCCGTGGCGCCAGCCCCGCCTGGACCAAAATGTCCAGAAGGCGCCGGCGCGGCGGTGCGCAGCGACACCACCTGCGGCCCCACCGCGCCCGCGCCGCCTGAGGCCAACCACTGCGGCTTGAGTGTGCCCACCACAAACAGGCAGGCCAGGGCCACAGTGGCCACCTGGGAGAATAACAACCAGAGTCTGCGCATGGACAGCGTGGAAATTGGCGACGTTTGAAGGTCGGAGGCAGGCGGGATGGCGCAGCGCGGCGAGATCGAATTGCACCTGGCAGCACTGCTGCAGGTGGACCGGTTCAAGGATTATGGGCCGAACGGTTTGCAGGTTGAGGGCCGCGCCAGCGTGCAGTGTGTGGTGTCTGGCGTCACGGCCAGTCTGGCCTTGATCGAAGCCGCAATCGCCGACGGGGCCGACACCATCCTGGTGCATCACGGCCTGTTCTGGCGTGGCCAGGACGGCCGCATCACCGGCTGGCTGCGTCAACGTCTGGCCCTGCTGCTGGCCCACAACATCAACCTCTACGCCTACCACCTGCCGCTGGATGCCCACCCCACGCTGGGCAACAACGCGCAGCTGGGCCTGCAATTGGGCCTGGTGGCGGATGGCCGGTTTGGTGAGCAGGATCTGGGCTGTATCGGCCCTGCCGCCGAACACGTTGCTGGCGATACGGCGGCGCTGGCCGCACGGGTTTACCGGGCGCTGGGCCGCCAGCCGGTGCTGCTGCCGGGTGACGGCCGGCCGCTGCGCCGCATTGCCTGGTGTACCGGCGGTGCGCAGGGCTACTTTGAGGGGGCCATCGCAGCCGGCGCGGATGCCTTTTTGACCGGTGAGATTTCAGAGCCCCAGGCCCACATCGCGCGCGAGACCGGCGTGGCATTTCTGGCCTGCGGCCACCATGCGACTGAGCGCTACGGCGCACCGGCCGTGGGCGCGCATCTGGCGGCCACTTTCGGGCTGCAGCATCACTTCATCGACATCGACAACCCGGGCTGAGCACCGCCGCCCACCGACCGCCCTGCCATGACCCAGCGCACGCACCTGATCGCCATCACCCAGGGTGACCCCTGCGGCATCGGCCCCGAAACCATCGCCCGCGCCGTGGCGGCTGCTGCCACCGGCCCGGCCGTGGTGGTGGGTGATGTGGCGGTGCTGCGCCGTGCGGTGGCGCACTGCGGTTTGTTGTTGCCGGTGGCGCAGTTGGACAAGCCGGCTGACGCGCTGCAGGCGCCACCCGGCTGTATCGCAGTCTGGCAACCGCCGGAGCTGCCGGCGGGCCTGGCCCATCTGCCCATGGGCCAGGTGCAGGCCGCTGCCGGCAGGGCTGCCGCGCTGTGCATCGAGGCGGCGGCGGCGCTGGCGCTGCGCGGTGAGGTGGCAGCAGTCGTCACCGCGCCCATCCACAAAGCGGCGCTGGCTGCAGCCGGCGTCCACCACCCGGGGCACACCGAGCTGCTGCAAGCGCTGTGCGGGGGTGTGCCGGTGCGCATGATGCTGGCCAATGACGAACTTCGGGTGGTGCTGGTGACCATCCACATGGCTTTGCGCCGCGCCATTGACGCGCTGGACTTTGACGCAGTGCTGCAGACGCTGCGCATCGCCCACCGCAGCGCTGCGGCCTGGGGCATGGCCGCACCCCGCATCGCGGTGGCCGGCCTCAACCCGCATGCCGGTGAGAGCGGGCTGTTTGGTGATGAGGAGATCCGCTTCATCGCCCCGGCCGTGGCCGCCGCACGCGCCGAGGGCATCAACGCCCACGGCCCGTTTGCACCCGACACGGTGTTCATGCGTGCCCGCAACACACTGGCCCATCCGGGTGAGTTTGATCTGGTGCTGGCCATGACCCATGACCACGGCCTGATCCCGGTCAAATACCTGGGGGTGGAGCAGGGCGTCAACGTGACGCTGGGCCTGCCCATCGTGCGCACCAGTCCCGACCACGGCACCGCGTTTGACATTGCCGGCACGGGCACGGCCGACGCCAGCAGCCTGATCGCCGCCATCCGCATGGCGCGGCGGCTGGCCGCGCTTAGCGGCGCGGCGTGAACCACCCCCCCAGCGGACGCCGTGGAGCCGGCTCTGCCGGGCCACTGGCGGCGCCCCCCTGGGGGCTGAGCCCGGACGGACGGGCCTGCACAGGCAGGGCTGGCCGCCTGGCGAACCGGCCAGCCTCTGGCTGGACGTGGACAGCGCCGCAGGCGCTTCGGGGGGGGATCAATTCCCCCAATTGCCGGCGTGCGCGGGCGGTGGCGCGTTCCAGCAGGTAGGCGTTTTCCAGTGCGCGCAGCCGGCCTTCCGCGCACAGCCGGCTGAGCATGCGGTAAGTCATGGACACCGTGCCACGCTGGCCACTGCCGTGGGTAAAGACAAAAAAGCTGCGCCCCGGGCTGACATGCGACAGCCGCACCTGCTGCCAGCCGTCTTTCAACTGCATGCGGTAGGCAAAACCGATCTGCACGTGCTCGGCCAATGATTTGCCTCGGCTGGGCTCCACCGGCTCAGGCGTGGGCAGGCCGGGGATGGCGATGTCCAGCGCGCTGACATCGGGCTCGGCGCCCAGGTCAATGTCAACAGCGCCCTGCCAGTCCACCGCCGCCTCGTCCAGCAGGCCCACCGCCCGGGCCTCGGCCGGGCTGAAGACGCTGTGGCCGGCCAGCGCCTGCAGCTCGACCGCCGCAGCAGCGCTGCCGCTGGGCAGATCGGCCAGCCGGGGCACCGGGGTGGCCAGCGCACCGTCCACCTGGTGCTGCAGCAGGTTGTGCTCCAGCGTGCTGAGGGATTGGCCCTTCAGGGATTCGGCATGTGCCGGCAGCAACTGGGCAAAAAACTGGCGCCGTTCGGCCTCGGGCACGGCGATGCGGTCCATGCCGGTGTTCAAGTCCTTCATCAACTGCGGCAGCTTGCGCAAAAACAGTTGGCGGTGTGCTGGTGTGCCTTTGGGCTGCACGCTCATCACCAACTCGCGGCCGGCGTCACGCAGCTTTTCAACCAGGGTGTCGTCAGGGCCGCCCGCACCGGCGTTGTCCAGGCTGTCCTGCGCGGCACTGGCGATGGCCCGGCTCCAGATGGTGGCCAGAAACACGCGCAGGTAAGGCGGCACCGGCAGGCCTTGCAGCGCACCATCCAGCTCTAGCGCAAAGCGCTGCTGCACCCGCAGCAAATCCTCTTTGCGGCCCAGCAGCACGTCGGCAGCACCCAGCGCCTGCACCCGCTCATGGGCCTGGGCGGTGATGAAGGCCTCCAGCGCGTGCAGCTTCTGCTCGTAGACGGCGATCTGCTCAAAGTCGCCGTCCACCACCTCTTGCACTAGGCTGGCCACCCGGTCCAGCAGGGCGCGGCCCTCGGCGCCGTCAAAGTCGTCCACCGCCGTGCCCAGTGAGGCAATGCGGTTGATGAAACGCCGCACCGGGTGTTTGCGTGACGAGAAAAAGCTGTTGTCGCCCAGCGCTGCACGCAGCACCGGCAGTTGCAGCCTGGCGATCTGGCGCGCCACCTGGGGCGGCACTTTGGCATCGGCCAGGATCTGGTCAAACAGGCTGGCGATCACGTCGATCACCATGTGGTCCAGCGCGCCGCTGCTGGCCTGGCGCAGCTCATCACGGTAGGCCAGGATCTGGTTGCGGGCCACCGGCTGGCCACTGCTGCGGGTGGCGTTGAACCAGGCCTCGGTGGCTGGCTGGCCGGCCCAGCCGGCGGCGCTGCCGCCAGCACTCGACGCACTGCTGCCGCTATCGGTGGCACCGGCCAGGCGTCGGATCAGCGCCATCATGTCGCCGTCCACATGGCCCAGCGAGTGTCCAGGCAAGGTGGCCGTGCCGTGTGCAAAAGCACCCCGATGGGACGGTGCAAAGCCGTTGCGCGCGCTGGCCTGGCTGCGCTGATTGCCGCCGTGCGCACCGTGCGCGCTGCCCTGAAACCCTGTGATGTGGCCGTGCGCCGTGGTGTGGCTGCCCGTTGGGCCGGCGCCGTGTTGTGAATCACTGCCCAAGCCGCCGTGTTGGGGCTGGCCGCGCGACGGCGTCTGCCGCACCGTCAGCCCGGCCGGCCGCACCCCGGCGTGGCGCAGGTCAGCCACCACGTCGGTGTAGGTCTGGCGCATGGCGTGGGCCAGTGATCGGCCGATCTCGGTGCACAGCACTTTGCGCACCTCGGGCCGGTCAGCCACCGCCTCCACCGCGCGGATCATGGCCTGGCCAATCACCTCGGCGCGCAGCGGGTTGCGGCTGTGCTCGGCCCCGGTCAGGCCCAGCAGCGTGCCCATGTAGGCGTCCAGCTCGCGGATCTCCCATTCGCAGGCGTGCGAGATTTCCAGCGCAAAGCGGTCGGCGGAGATGTGGATTTCGACCTCGTGGTCGTCTACCAGCGTGAGTGATTCCCAGCTTGCCACCAGGCTGTCGGGCGTGATGGCCGGGCCGGGCGTGGCGGTCAAGTTGCCGGTCTGGCGTGCCACGTCCAGGTCCAGCGCCTCGTTGAAGGTCAGTGCAAAAATCGCCAGCTTGCGGTTCAGCTCGTACTGCGCACCCAGCAGGGCGTCGCGCTGCAACACCTGGTGGCTGGCCAGCGCGGCCAGGCCCAGGCTGTCTACCGTGTGTTCGGCGGCAGTGCGCGCAGCCATCCGCACACGTTGCACGGCGCTTTCCAGGTTTACAGGCAGTCGGGGGGGCAGGGTCTGGTCCATGTCGATGGCGGCCCGCAGCGGCCCCGGTTGGGGCTGGGTGGGGCAGCGGTGGTCCTCTCTACCTTCGGGTTATCGGCGCGTTGCCGCTTGACTTGACAGTGCACCGCTTGGGTGCCTGCTCGCCCGTGTCACACCCGGCGCCGCAGCGGGCCTGGCTGCACTGGGGCCAAGCGTGGGCGCGGACGTGTGGCGACCACCAACTAGCGGCCGTGGCGCGGTTTTGGCGTCCGCTAGAATGGCGGGTTGACCCTGAGAACTTTCGCAGCCGTGTGGACTCCAGGTCCGGAGTTCACTTCAGGACACCACGTCCTTACACCAAAACGGCGCTCACTAAGAGGATTCCCATGAGTGACATCCCCGTCGACCAAGGTCGACGCACCTGGGTGGCGATCACCGCCGGAGCGGGTGCCATCGGCGCCGCAGCGGTGGCCGTGCCCTTCGTCGCCAGCATCACCCCGTCTGAGCGCGCCAAGGCCGCCGGCGCCGCCGTGGAGGCCGACATCAGCGGTCTCAAGCCCGGTGAACGCATGACGGTTGAATGGCGTGGCAAGCCGGTCTGGATCGTGCGGCGCACGCTCGAGCAACTGTCCGGCCTGAAGAAAAACGACAGCCAACTGGCCGATCCGGACTCCAAACGCAAGGTTGACGAGCTGACGCCGGCGTACGCCCGCAACGAAGGCCGCTCGATCAAGCCCGAGTACCTGGTGGTGGTGGGCATCTGCTCGCACCTGGGCTGCTCACCCAGCGAGAAGTTCACGCCCGGCGCGCAGCCGTCGCTGCCGGACGACTGGCAAGGCGGCTTTTTGTGCCCCTGCCACGGCTCCACCTTCGACATGGCCGGCCGCGTCTTCAAGAACAAGCCCGCACCCGACAACCTCGAAGTGCCGCCCTACGTCTACCTGTCCGATACCCGCCTGCTGATTGGTGAGGACAAAAAAGCCTGAAGCTTTGTTGGACAAACGGCCCGTGCTCCAGGTGCCCGCCCGAGTCCTCCACCGACTAGCAAATAGGATCCCATATGGCTGAATTCAAAGAACTATCCCCCGATGCGCCGGCTGCTGCCAAGTTGATGAACTGGGTTGACAACCGCTTCCCCGCCAGCAAGCTCCTGAAGGAGCATGTCACCGAGTACTACGCGCCGAAGAACTTTAACTTCTGGTACGTGTTTGGCTCGCTGGCACTGTTGGTGCTGGTGATCCAGATCGTCACCGGCATCTTCCTGACCATGCATTAC
>JANPOW010000080.1:0-2867 GCA_031428185.1 Betaproteobacteria bacterium
GCAGGCCGCCCAGTGGCTCAACAAACCCGTAGGCCAGCAAGATGCCGAGAAACGTGCCCACCAGCGCCGAGGCGATCATGCCGCCCAGGATGGCCGGGGCCTGGCCCACCGAGCCCATGGTGTTGACCACGCCCAGCACCGCGGCCACGATGCCGAAGGCCGGCAGGCCACCAGCCAGGCGACCAATCGCGGCCACGGCCGAATGCTCTTCCTGGTGGTGGGTCTCGATCTCGCTGTCCATCAGGCTTTCGATCTCGTGGGCATTCAGGTTGCCCGAGACCATCATGCGCAAATAGTCGGTGATGAACTCGCAGACATGGTGGTCATTGCCCACCACCGGGTACTTTTGAAACAGCGGTGAGTTGTGCGGGTCTTCCACATCTTTCTCGATCGACATCAAGCCCTCTTTGCGGGCTTTTTGCAGGATGTCGAACATCAGCGCCAGCAGCTCCATGTAGCGCGCCTTGCTGAACTTGCTGCCCTTGAAGCACTGCCCCAGGCCCTTGATGGTGGCCTTGATCACCTTCATCTGGTTGTTGGCCAGGAAGGCACCGATGGCCGACCCGAAGATGGTGATCATCTCGAACGGCAGCGCGGTGAGCACCACCTTGATGTTGCCGCCGTGGAAGATGTACACGCCAAAAATGCACACCATTGCGAGTGCCCAACCGACGATGACGAACATGGTGTTTGGTGTGAGGCTTGCAGTCAGCGCCGGCCCGGCTGGGCTGGCTTGTTGACCGGGTTATCGGCCGCATGGCTGGCGGGTTGAGCGGCTTGCCGCCAAGCCCGTGTCACTGGCCCATCCGGTACAGCCACACCGGCTTGCCCGGCACGGCTTGCAGCACGGCGCTGGGCGGCACGCCGGGCACGGCAAATTCAAGGCTGACCAGCCAACTGCCGGGCGCCATTTCGGCCAGCGCCTTGGGCCACGCACGGGCCATGCTCTCGGGCCGCTGGAACAGGTAGACCAGCGCATGGGCAGACCAATCAGCCGCCCACATATCGCCGCGCCGCACCGTGGCCCAGGGGCAGCGCGCGGCAGTGACCCGGCGCAGCAGCGCGCTCCATTCAATGCCTTCGATGCGGGCGCCAGGGTATTGCGTGCGCAGCGCGGCCAGGCCCTGGCCCAGGCCGCAGCCGGCGTCCAGCACGCGGGCGCCGGTGGGCAATGGCGCCAGCGCGGCCAGCCCGGCCAGCGCACCCGCCGGGGTGGGGAATAGCGGCGCGTCGCGCCAGGCACGCAGCGGGTAGGCGGCCAGCAGCGTGGCCAGCGGCAACAACCAGGCCCAGGCCGGCAGCGCCAACGCTGGTGGGTTGATTGGCCCGCCCACCAGGCTGGACAGGCCAAAGCCCAGCAGCACGATCAAGCGGCGCCAGGCAGTGGCACCTGGCAGGGCGCAGGCCAGGCTGAGCACCAAGGCGGCCGCCACCCCCCAACACCAGGCCGGCGCCAGGCCCAGCAGCAGCAGGCCACGCTGGGTGGCCCAGGCCAGCAGCCAGACCAGCAGGGCCGGTGCGGGCCAGGCCAGCAGCGCCGTGGGCCGGGTGGCCGGCGCCGGTGGGCTGATCGGGCCTGGTGGTGGTGGCAGGGCACGGGGTGAAACCATGCCCGCAGTCTGGCCGCAAGCGGGTGTGGGCGATCTGCCGAATAGCTGCGCTTTGGCCACCACCCGTGCGCCGCTGGTCTGGGCCGGCCAGGCTCAGTGCATCGCCGCCGACAAAAAAAAGGGGCGGACTCCACCAGGGAATCCGCCCGCAAGACACACGGGGTGTGTCAGGAGGAGACAAGCAGAAAAGTCAAACCACAGCAGCCGGGTGCAGCGCACCCAACCAAGCCTTGCTTTCGGCAACCGCCCAGCACGCTGGACTGCCGGCGCCCGTCGGCGCGGTCAAAAATCAATCGGGTGGGCAATCCGCCACGGTGTGCGCGGTCAGGCGGCGTGCGTGCTCAGGTGGGGGTGTGCGTGCTCAAGTGCGTGCTCAAGTGCGTGCTCATGCGCGTGGTCATGGGCATGGTCCGGTGCATGCCCATGCGCCACGTCAAGCGCTTGCTCGTGTGCACCGGGCAGGCGGATGGCGCCGGCGTTGCGGCCCTTGCCGGCACGTGCTGGCGGGTTGCACAGGCCACACACGTAGTGGCGAGCAATCTCATGCGGATGGGTGACAAAGTGGCCTCCACATTTGCTGCAGGCCGTCATCGTCAACATGCCGTTGTCGACAAACTTGACCAGCCGCCAGGCCCGCGTGATGGAGAGTTGCGGCTCCAGCCCTTGCGCGCCAATCTGCTCGGCGTACAGCTTGTAGGCCTTGATCACTGAATCAATCTCGTCCAGCGCGGCGGCCTTGTTGAGGTATTCGTGGATGTTCAAGAACAGGCTGGCGTGGATGTTGGGCTGCCAGGTCATGAACCAGTCGGTAGAGAACGGCAGCTGGCCCTTGCTGGGGCTTTTGCCGGCCACCTCTTTGTACAGGCGCAGCAGGCGCTCGTAGCTGAGGTCGGTCTCGCTCTCCAGCACCTGCAGGCGGGCGCCCAGCTTGATCAGCTCCACGGCGGTATCGATCTGCTTGGCTTCGGTCAGGATGCTTTTGGTGCGCGACATGATGTTTTCTCCGTCAGTTGTCTTCAGGTCCAGCGGACGCCGCAGAGCCGGCCTTGCCGGGCTGCTGGCGTTTGCCCCCTGGGGGGAGCGGCCTTGGCCGCTTCGGGGGGGGGTCAGGTCATGCCGCTTCGGGGGGGCTCAGGTTATGCGGCTTCCTGGTGGCGGCCGGCCATCAGGATGGAGGCATGCAGGCGCGACACACTCTCGTTGGCAGCGCTCTTGCCGTGGCTGGTCAGCAGGCCCCAGACCAGATCGTCATCGCAG
>JANPOW010000081.1:0-7459 GCA_031428185.1 Betaproteobacteria bacterium
CAAGGTGGGCCAGAACATCAAGTACGACACCCACGTGCTGGCCAACCACGGCATCACCGTGCAGGGCTGGGCGCACGACACCATGTTGCAGAGTTATGTGTTTGAAGCCCACCTGGGCCACAGCCTGGAAAAACTGGCCGAGCGCCACCTGGGCCGCAAAGGCCTGAGCTACGAGGAGTTGTGCGGCAAGGGTGTGAACCAGATCAGCTTTAGCCAGGTGGACATCGAGCGCGCCACCCAGTACAGCGGTGAGGACAGCGAGATGACGCTGCAGGTCCACCTGACGCTGTTTCCGCAGATTTCGGCGGTGCCCGGCCTGCTGCATGTCTACCGCGACATCGAGATGCCAGTGAGCAAGCTGCTGCAGCGCATTGAGCGCCACGGCGTGCTGATAAACGCTGCGCTGCTGGCCCAGCAAAGCCAGCAACTGGCCCAGCGCATGGTCGAGCTGGAGCAGCAGGCTTACGAAATCGCCGGCCAGCCCTTCAACCTGGGCTCACCCAAGCAGATTGGTGAAATCCTGTTTGGCCGGCTGGGCCTGCCGGTGAAGAAAAAAACCGCCAGTGGCGCACCCAGCACGGATGAAGAAGTGCTGCAGGAGCTGGCCGCCGACTACCCGCTGCCCGCCCGCATCCTGGAGCACCGCAGCCTGGCCAAGCTGAAAGGCACTTACACCGACAAACTGCCGCTGATGGTCAACCCCGCCACCGGCCGGGTGCATACCAACTACGCGCAGGCAGTGGCCATCACCGGGCGGCTGAGCAGCAACGACCCCAACCTGCAGAACATCCCCATCCGCACGGCCGAGGGCCGGCGTGTGCGTGAGGCGTTTATTGCGCCGCCGGGCTGCAGCATCGTCTCGGCCGACTACAGCCAGATCGAGCTGCGCATCATGGCCCACATCAGCGGCGACCCGGGCCTGACACGGGCGTTTGCCGCAGGCCTGGACGTGCACAAGGCCACCGCCGCTGAAGTGTTCAACACCCCGGTTGGCGCGGTGACGGCCGAGCAGCGGCGCTACGCCAAGACGATCAACTTTGGCCTGATCTACGGCATGGGCGCGTTTGGCCTGGCGCAGGCGCTGGGCATCGAGCAGAAGATGGCGCGCGACTTCATCGAGCGCTACTTCGCCCGTTTTGCCGGCGTCAAGCGCTATATGGACGAGACCAAGGCCAGCGCGGCGGCCACCGGCTATGTCGAAACCCTGTTTGGCCGCCGCATCGAGCTGCCCGAGATTCGCGGTGGCAATGGCCCACGCCGCAGTGGCGCCGAGCGCCAGGCCATCAACGCGCCGATGCAGGGCACGGCGGCTGACCTGATCAAGCTGGCCATGATCGCGGTGCAAGGCGCGCTGGACGAACACGCCAAGCGCAGCGTGATCGTGATGCAGGTGCATGACGAACTGGTGTTCGAGGTGCCCGAGGACGAGCTGCCCTGGGTACGCGCCCAGGTGCCGGCGCTGATGGCCGGTGTGGCATCTTTGAGCGTGCCGCTGCTGGCCGAGGTGGGCGTGGGCCCCAACTGGGAGCAGGCGCATTGACACCGCAGGGCGCAGCGCGCCGGCCTTGCGCAGCGTCACGCCGCTGTCGCACAAGCTTCATAAACTCAAAAGGATGACCGAGTCAAACGTCCAGGCCATGGCCATGCCCGCGCTGCTGAACCGCGAACGCGCCATCCTGGCCTTCAACCGCCGTGTGCTGGCCCAGGCCAGGCATGCCGCCATCCCGCTGCTGGAGCGGCTGCGCTACATCACCATCGTGTCGTCCAACATGGACGAGTTTTTTGAAGTGCGCTTTGCCGACGCGCTGGAGGCCATGCGCAGCGCCACCGGCGACGACGACCCGCAGCGCGACGAGTTGCGCCAGGTGGCGGCCGAGGCGCACGGCCAGATCGACGAGAAATACGCCGTCTTCAATGACGAAGTGATGCCCGCGCTGCACCGGCTGGGCATCGTGGTGATCAACCATGCCGAGCGCAATGCGCAGCAGCGCGCCTGGGTGGCCCGGTTTTTTGAGACCCAGGTGGCACCGCTGCTGCTGCCGGTGGGGCTGGACCCGGCGCACCCGTTTCCGCAGGTGGCCAACAAGTCGCTCAACTTCATCGTCAAGCTGGGTGGGCAAGACGCCTTCGGGCGTGATAACTCGATCGCCATCGTCAAGGTGCCACGGGCGTTGCCGCGCGTCATCAAGCTGCCGGCGTCGGTTTGCGCACCCGGTGTGCAGGGCTTTGTGCTGCTCACCAGCGTGATCCGCGCGCATCTGGAGTCGCTGTTTGGCGACCGACCGGTGGAGGCGTTTTCGCAGTTCCGCGTCACCCGCGATTCTGAGCTGGAGGTGGACGAAGACGACCTGACCAACCTGCGCCAGGCCATGCGCACAGGCCTCACCACACGCCACTACGGCCAGGCCATCCGGCTGGAGGTGGTGGCCACCTGCCCTGAGCCCTTGTGGCGCTTGCTGCTGGACCAGTTTGACCTGCCACCGGCCGCGCTGTACCGCGTCAACGGCCCGGTCAACCTTGTGCGCTTGAACCAGCTCATTGACCAGGTGGACGCCGCCACGCTGCGCTTTGAGCCGGTGTTGCCCAGCTGGCCCGAGCAGGCGCTGCCGGCTGGCCAATCCATCCTGGCGCGGCTGCGCCAGGGCGATGTGCTGCTGCACCACCCGTTCCAGAGCTTTGAGCCGGTGGTGCAGTTTTTGCGCGAGGCGGTGCATGACCCCGATGTGCTGGCCATCAAGCAGACGGTCTACCGCACCGGCAGCCAGTCGGTGCTGATGGAGTTGCTGATCGACGCAGCGCGGCGCGGCAAGGATGTGTGTGTGGTGGTCGAGCTGAAAGCCCGCTTCGATGAAGAAGCCAACATCAACTGGGCCGAGCGGCTGGAGGCGGTGGGCGCGCAGGTGGTCTACGGCATCGTCGGGTTCAAGACCCACGCCAAGCTGATGCTGGTGACCCGGCGCGAGACCACGCGGCGTGGCAGCGTGGTGCTGCGGCGCTATGCCCATCTGTCCACGGGCAACTACAACCCCGGCACCGCGCGGCTGTACACCGACGTGGGCATGCTCACCGCCGACGCGTTGCTGACGGCCGATGCCGACGCGGTGTTCCACCAGCTCGCCAGCCTGACCAAGGTGCGCACCCCGCGCCATTTGCTGACCGCACCATTTGCCTTGCACCGCCGCTTGCTGGCCCACATTGCCCAGGTGGCCGATGCGGCCCGTGCTGGCCAGCCGGCACGCATCGTGGTCAAGATGAATGCGCTGACCGAGTGGCAACTGATCAACGCGCTGATCCTGGCCGGCCAGGCCGGCGCTGACATCGACCTGATCGTGCGTGGCGCCTGCATGCTGCCGCCGGGCATCCCCGGCGTGACTGACCGCATCCGGGTGCGCTCGGTGGTGGGGCGGTTCCTGGAGCACACCCGGGTCATCTACTTCCGCTGGGGCGCGGCTGATGCGGACGAGGTGCTGTACCTGTCGTCGGCTGACTGGATGGGCCGCAACATGCTGCGCCGCATCGAGATTGCCTGGCCGGTGCGGGATGCGGCGCTGCGCCAACGGGTGATCGACGAATGCCTGGTGCCCTATCTGCACGACCAGCGTGACGCCTGGCTGCAGGCCAGTGACGGCAGCTACAGCCGGGTGGCGCAGGCCGGCACCAGTGCCCAGGCTGCGCTGATGGGGCGCTACATGGCGCCTGTGGCGCCGTCGGCCGCGCTGCCGACGTGACTGCCGGCATGGACTTGATCCTTTGGCGCCACGCCGACGCGGGTGAACCCGCCGAAGGCCAGCTTGGCCAACCGGCCGACCTGCAGCGCCCGCTGACCCCACGCGGTGACAAACAAGCCCAGCGCATGGCCGAGTGGCTAAACCGCTTTTTGCCTGACAGCACCCGGGTGTTGTGCAGCCCGGCGCTGCGTGCCCGCCAGACCGCGGACGCCCTTGGCCGCAAGCTGCGCACGCTTGACAAGCTGGCGCCCGGTGCATCCCACCTGCAGGCGCTGGCCGCAGCACGCTGGCCCGACAGCCGTGAACCGGTGCTGCTGGTGGGCCACCAGCCCATGCTGGGCCAGTTGGCGGCCTACCTGATGGGCGGCGCCGCCACCTTGGACCGCCCCGCCTGGGCGGTGCGCAAAGGCGCCGTGTGGTGGCTGCGCCACCGCCAGCGTGGTGGTGTTGCCGAGGTGGTGCTGGTCTCGGTCAGGACACCCGAGAAGCTCTGAGCCCGGATCGGCCGCTTGCGGCCCATCCGTCAGTCAGCCAATCACCCCATCCGTCAGTCAGCCAATCACCCCGGCGCCAGCACCAGGCGCGGTGTTTCTTGCCGGGCCCAGTTGTCGGCCTCTTCGCGCAACTGGTGCATGGTGCGTGGGTGGCTGTCGGCCCAGACCGCCTTGAAGCCCAGCCGGGCTTGTTTGCCGTCACGCGTCAGGCGCAGCGCCTGGGCGTCTACCGCGCTGCGCGCATGGCACTTGATCACCGCCAGGCGCAGCGCCAGCACCTGCCAGCCAAAACGCTCGTTGGCCAACTGCAGCTCCATCTTGCGCAGCCCACCACGCTGGCCCAGCACCAGGTCCCCGATGCGCCGCTGCTGGCTTTGCGAGAAGCCGGGTGCGTCCACATTGGCCATCAGGTAGGCGCTGTGGCGGTGGTGGTCGTGGTGCGACACCATCAGCCCGATCTCGTGCAGATCACAGGCCCAACCCAGCTCCCGCAGGGCGTCGGCGTCGGCTGCGTCCGCCAGGTCGGGCAGGGCGCTGCGCAGCAGTGCGCTGGCCACGCTGCGCACGCGCGCGGCCTGCTCGGTATCCACATTGAAGCGTGCCTGCAGCGCGGCCACCGACTGGTCACGTAAATCAGCGCCACCGGCCTGGCGGCTGGCGGCGTGGCGCTCGTGCAGGTCGACGATCACGCCCTGGCGCAACGCGCCTTTGGCGGGCTTGAGCGCGGTGATGCCAAAGTGCGTGGCCAGCGTGTACAGCAGTGCCAGGCCACCACCGATGATGGCTTTGCGGTCGTCGCGCAGCGACGGCAATTGCAGCTTGTCCACCGTGCCGGCGGCCAGGCACTGGTCAATGCACCAGCGCAGGCCATCGGGCGTGATGGTGCCGTCCGTGACGCCGGCCGCCGCCAGGATTTGCGACACCGCACCGGCCGTGCCCGACGAGCCCAGCGCCTCACGCCAGTGGCGCGGCGCAAACGGCTCCAGCGCTTCTTCCAGCTCGGCACCGGCGGCCACCTGGGCGTCGCGAAAACCTTGCTCGGTGAACACGCCGCCCGCAAACCAGCGCATCGACAAGCTCACGCTGCCGGTGTTGAACGATTCCACCGTGCGCGGCAGCCGGCCCTGGCCGACGATCATCTCGGTGCTGCGCCCGCCGATGTCGATCACCAGCCGGGGCTTGTCACCGGGCTGCAGAAACGACACGCCGGCGTAGATCAGCCGCGCTTCTTCACGCCCGGACACCACCTCGATGGGGAAGCCCAGCGCATCCTGCGCCCGCACCAAAAATGCATCGCGGTTGCGTGCCTCACGCAGCGTCTGGGTGGCCACGGCGCGCACCTGCTGCGCCTCAAAACCTTGCAGGCGCTGCGCAAAACGGCCCAGGCAATCCAGCCCGCGCAGTGCAGCGGTCTCGGTCAGGTAGCCGTTGGCGTCCAGGCCGCCGCCCAGCCGCACTGTCTCTTTCAGGTAGGCCTGGCGTTTGTAGCGGCCGTGTTGCAGGTTGGCCACTTCCAGCCGGAAGCTGTTGGAGCCGATGTCGATGGCCGCCAGCGGGGCGGCGGCACTGGGAGGGCGCAAAGGCATGATGGCCGGCATGCTACCGGCATTGCCGCACCGCAGCGCCGGCGCAGCGCCGCGTTTCTAGAATGCGCGCTTGGTTTGTCCGGCCAACCGGCCACGGCCATGCAAGGAGTTGGAATGTCCCGCGAAGAATTCGACAGCCTCACCCCGCACCGCGGTTTCAGCCGGCGCGATTTTGTCCACACCTCGGTGGGCAGCGGCTTTGCTGCAGCCGTCTTGCCGGTGTGCGCGCAGACCGTCATCAAGACCAACACCGACGGCCTGCTGGCCGGCGAGGTGATGATCCCGGTCGGTGACTTCAAGCTGCCGGCCTACCGCGCCGCACCAGCCGGCAAGGCCAGCGCGCCGGTGGTGCTGGTGATCAGCGAGATCTTTGGCGTGCATGAGCACATCGCCGACGTGGTGCGGCGCCTGGCAAGCCAAGGCTACTTTGCGGTGGCGCCCGAGCTGTTTGTGCGCCAGGGCGACGCCGGCGCCTACGGCGAGATCGCCAAGCTGATGAGCGAGGTGATCGCCAAAGTGCCCGATGGCCAGGTCATGGCTGATCTGGACGCCACGGTGGCCTGGGCCAAAGGCCAAGGCGCCGATGCCGGCAAGCTGGCCATCACCGGCTTTTGCTGGGGTGGCCGCATCACCTGGCTGTATGCGGCGCACAACCCGGCCGTCAAGGCCGGTGTGGCGTGGTACGGCCGGCTGGTGGGGGCCGCATCAGCGCTCAACCCGGCGCAGCCGGTGGATTTGGCGCGCAAGCTGCACGGCCCGGTGTTGGGGCTGTATGGCGGCCAGGATGCCGGCATCCCGCAGGCGTCTATCGACCAGATGAAAACGGCGCTGGCCACCGGCAGCGCAGCGGCCAAAGCGTCCGAGTTTGTTGTCTACCCCGATGCGCCGCATGCCTTCCATGCCGACTACCGGCCCAGCTACCGCAAGGACGCGGCCGAGGACGGCTGGCGCCGTTGCCTGGCCTGGCTCAAAGCCCAGGGCGTGGCTTGATCACCGGCGCAGCAGCGCAGGCTTTGCAGGCCCTGTCTGACCTCCACTGGCCCGGCAGCTTGCTGGCCAGGTGGCCTGCAAACGGCAGCATGCCCCGATGACCCTGCTCTACATCGTGCTGTCCACGCTGGCTGGTGGGCTGTTGTCGGTGCTGGTGGCCGCATCCCTGACGCTGGCCCTGCTGGGCAAGCTGGTGCGCCACCTCGTCAGCCTGTCGGTCGGTGTGCTGCTGGGCACCGCGCTGCTGCTGGTGCTGCCCGAGGCCTTTGAGCGCCAGGTCGACCCGCACCGCTTGTTCATGATGCTGCTGGGGGGCCTGCTGTTTTTCTTCTTGCTGGAAAAAGCCGAGCTGTACCGCCACGGCCACCACCACGAGGGCGACGGCCACGACCACCACCACGACTTTGACGCCCACCAGGCCGGCCGTGGTGGCTGGAGCGTGTTGGTGGGTGACAGCATCCACAACTTCTGCGACGGCATCATCATCGCGGCGGCGTTTCTGGCCGACCCGACGCTGGGCCTGTTCACCTCGCTGGCCATCATCGCCCACGAGATTCCGCAGGAGGTGGGCGACTACATCGTGCTGCTCAACGCCGGCTTCTCGCGCCGCAAGGCGCTGCTTTGCAACGCGCTGTCGGGCTTCGCGGCGGTGGTCGGCGGC
>JANPOW010000082.1:0-8298 GCA_031428185.1 Betaproteobacteria bacterium
CAGCCTCGGTGGCGCCATTCCGGGCGCGGTCAACGGTGCAGCACCTGCTGTTGCCGCGCCGGCTGCGGTCGCCCCAGCGGCGTCCGCCCCGGGTGCCATCCCCGCAAAATGAAGCGCGGGACAGCGGGCCGCCGGGCTTGCCTGCTTGAGGCATCAACCCCCGCACAAACCCGGAGAATTCGGCTTTTTCCGGTATAGAATTCGAGGCTGTTCGGTGAGCAAAACCTCAAGCAAGCCGAGCAGATTCAAGGCCTGAAACAGGCCCCACGCCGTCGTGGTGAAATTGGTAGACACGCTATCTTGAGGGGGTAGTGGCGAAAGCTGTGCGAGTTCGAGTCTCGCCGACGGCACCAGGATACAAAGCAGGCCCAGTCGTCATCCGGCACTGGGGTTGTGCATTCAACGTGATGTTGGCGTGGGTGCGGCCGCAAGGCCGCAGGCCCGGTCAATCCAAAAGGGCCGGATGCGCAACTTAGCGTCCCGCCACTGCCGACACCGCCGATCATGGACCTGCAACAGTACCTCCCTGTCATCTTGTTCATCGTGGTCGGCATAGCGGTGGGCATTGCGCCCCAGGTGCTTGGTTTCTTGCTCGGCCCGCAGCGGCCTGATGCAGCCAAGAACAGCCCGTATGAATGCGGCTTTGAGGCGTTTGAAGACGCCCGCATGAAGTTTGACGTGCGCTACTACCTGGTGGCCATTCTCTTCATCCTGTTTGACCTCGAAATCGCCTTTCTCTTTCCGTGGGCCGTGTCCTTGCGTGACATCGGCGCGTCAGGTTTCTGGGCGATGATGATTTTTCTCACCATCCTCGTGGTGGGTTTCATCTACGAGTGGAAGAAGGGCGCGCTGGACTGGGAATGACGGTTGCTTGAGGGTTGTTGGATAGCCGCCAGTCAGGTGCGCAACACAGTACACGGGGATCAGCATGGGCATTGAAGGCGTCTTGAAAGAAGGCTTTGTCACCACCTCGGTCGACAAACTGATCAACTGGTCCAAGACTGGGTCCTTGTGGCCCATGACCTTCGGCTTGGCCTGCTGCGCGGTGGAAATGATTCACGCCGGTGCAGCGCGTTATGACATCGACCGCTTCGGCATGTTGTTTCGCCCCAGCCCACGCCAAAGCGATTTGATGATCGTGGCCGGCACCCTGTGCAACAAGATGGGCCCGGCGCTGCGCAAGGTGTATGACCAGATGGCCGAGCCACGCTGGGTGCTGAGCATGGGCTCCTGCGCCAACGGCGGTGGTTATTACCACTACAGCTACTCAGTGGTGCGGGGCTGTGACCGCATCGTGCCGGTGGATGTTTATGTGCCCGGCTGCCCGCCCACGGCCGAGGCGCTGCTCTACGGCATCTTGCAGTTACAGGCCAAGATTCGGCGTGACAACACCATCGCACGTGCCTGAGCCATGACCCAGAAACTCGACCAATTGCAGACGGCACTCCAGGCCGCGCTGGGCGACAAGATCAAGACGTTCAAGCGGGAGCGCGGTGAAATCACCATCACGGTGACCGCTGCCAATTACCTGGCTGTAGCCGCGATCCTGCGCGACGACTCCGCACTCAAATTCGAGCAATTGCTGGACTTGTGCGGCATTGACTTCAGCAGCTGGAAAGACCAGCCCTGGGATGGCCCACGTTATTGCGTGGTGTCGCACCTGCTCAGCGTCAGCCTCAACTGGCGTTTGCGCCTCAAGGTATTTGCGCCGGATGACGACGTGCCGGTGGTGGCGTCACTCAATGAGCTGTGGTCATCCGCCAATTGGTTTGAGCGTGAAGCCTTTGACATGATTGGTGTGATCTTTGAAGGCCATAACGACCTGCGCCGCATCCTGACCGACTACGGCTTTATCGGCCACCCGTTGCGCAAGGATTTCCCGGTGTCCGGCCATGTCGAGATGCGCTACGACGCCGAGAAAAAGCGGGTGATCTACCAGCCGGTCACGATTGAGCCGCGTGAAATCACGCCGCGCATCATCCGCGAAGACAACTATGGTGGTTTGCATTGAGGCATCGCATTCATGGCTGAGATCAAAAACTACACGCTGAATTTCGGCCCGCAACACCCAGCCGCCCATGGTGTTTTGCGCCTGGTGCTGGAGTTGGACGGCGAGATCATCCAGCGTGCTGACCCGCACATCGGCCTGCTGCACCGCGCCACTGAGAAGTTGGCCGAGAGCAAGACCTTCATCCAGTCGCTGCCGTATATGGACAGGCTGGATTACGTGTCGATGATGTGCAATGAGCACGCCTACTGCCTGGCCATTGAGCGCCTGATGGGCCTGGACGTGCCGGTGCGTGCGCAGTACATCCGCGTCATGTTCTCTGAGCTGACACGGCTGCTGAACCACCTGTTGTGGCTGGGTGCGCACGGCATTGACTGCGGTGCGATGAACATCCTGATCTACTGCTTCCGCGAGCGTGAAGACATCTTCGACATGTACGAGGCCGTGTCGGGCGCGCGCATGCACGCGGCCTACTTCCGCCCGGGTGGTGTCTACCGTGATCTGCCGGACACCATGCCGCAGTACAAGGCATCCAAGATCCACAACGCCCGTGCCATTGGCGTGATGAATCAAAACCGCCAGGGTTCATTGCTGGATTTCATTGACGACTTCTGTGTTCGCTTCCCGGCCAATGTGGATGAATACGAAACCCTGCTGACCGACAACCGCATTTGGAAACAGCGCACCGTGGGCATTGGAGTGGTCACGCCAGAACGTGCGCTGAACCTGGGTTTCACCGGCCCCATGCTGCGTGGCTCGGGCATTGCCTGGGATTTGCGCAAGACGCAACCCTATGACGTGTATGCCCAGATGGATTTCGACGTGCCCGTCGGCGTCAATGGCGACACCTACGACCGTTATCTGGTGCGCATTGAGGAAATGCGGCAGTCCAACCGCATCATCCAGCAGTGCGCCAAGTGGCTGCGTGCCAACTCCGGCCCGGTGATCACCGACAACCACAAGGTGGCACCACCATCGCGGGTCGGCATGAAGACCAACATGGAAGATCTGATCCACCACTTCAAGCTGTTCACTGAGGGCTTCCATGTGCCCGAAGGTGAGGCTTATGCAGCAGTGGAACACCCCAAAGGTGAGTTCGGCATCTACCTGGTGAGTGACGGCGCAAACAAGCCCTACCGCTTGAAAATCCGCCCGCCTGGCTTCCCGCACTTGGCGGCGCTGGATGAAATGGCGCGTGGCCACATGATTGCAGATGCGGTGGCCATCATTGGCACCATGGACATCGTGTTTGGCGAGATCGACAGATGAGCAGCACTTCAGTGACCTCCGCGCCCAGCGCCAACGCCGCACCGCTTGCTGCGGCGACCACAGCACCACTTGCTGCGCCAACGATCACGCGTTTTGCGCGTGAAGTGGCCAAGTATCCAACTGATCAAGCCGCCTCTGCCGTGATGGCGTGCTTGTCCATCGTGCAGCAAGAGCAGGGCTGGGTGTCTGCCAGTGCTGAAGCGCAGATTGCCGCTTACCTGGGCATGCCGGCCATGGCCGTGCATGAGGTGACCACCTTCTACAACATGTACAACCAGCAGCCGGTGGGGCAGTTCAAGCTGAATGTGTGCACCAACCTGCCGTGCCAGTTGCGTGATGGGCAGCGCGCGCTGCAGCACCTGTGCAGCAAGCTGGGCATTGAGGCCGGCGGCACCACGTCCGATGGCCTGTTCACCGTGCAATCCTGCGAATGCCTGGGCGCCTGCGCCGATTCACCGGTGATGCTGGTCAATGACCGGCAGATGCTGAGCTTCATGGACAACGACCGCCTTGATGACCTGCTTGACACGCTGAAGGCGCAAGCCAAATGAGCTACGCCCAGTTGGACCTGTCCAAGTTCCAGGCAAAGGGTTTGGAAACCTGCTTCCATGACCGGCATATCAAGCCGCAGATCTACACCGGTTTGACCGGCAGCAACTGGCGGCTCAAAGACTACGAATCACGGGGTGGTTATCAGGCGCTGCGCAAAATCCTGACGGCCAATGCCGAAGGTGGCCCCGGCATGACACCCGACCAAGTGGTGGCCGAGGTCAAAGGCGCTGGCCTGCGCGGGCGGGGTGGTGCGGGCTTTCCCACGGGCCTGAAGTGGAGCTTCATGCCGCGTGCATTGCCGGTGCAAAAGTACCTGGTGTGCAACAGCGATGAGGGTGAACCGGGCACCTGCAAAGACCGCGACATCCTGGCCTACAACCCGCACATCGTCATCGAGGGCATGATCATCGCGGCCTATGCGATGGGCATCACGGTGGGCTACAACTACATCCACGGTGAGATTTTTGAGGTCTATGACCGTTTTGAAGAAGCGCTGGATGAAGCCTGCGCTGCTGGCTATCTGGGCGCCAACATTTTGGGCAGCAGGCATACATTTCAGCTGCATGCGTTCCATGGCTTTGGCGCTTACATCTGCGGTGAAGAAACCGCCCTGCTCGAATCGCTGGAAGGCAAAAAAGGCCAGCCCCGTTTCAAGCCACCTGTCCCGGCCAGCTTTGGCCTGTACGGCAAGCCGACCACCATCAACAACACCGAGACCTTTGCGGCCGTGCCGTGGATCATCCGCAACGGTGGCCAGGCCTATCTGGATTGCGGCAAGCCCAACAACGGCGGCACCAAGATCTTCTCGATGGTGGGTGACGTGCAGCGGCCCGGAAACTACGAAATCCCGATGGGTACGCCATTAGCCAAGATTTTGGAATAGGCCGGTGGTGAGCGCGGTGGCCGCAAACTGAAGGCGGTGATCCCCGGAGGCTCATCAGCCCCGGTGCTGCCCGCGTCCATCATGATGGACTGCAGCATGGACTACGACAGCATTGCCAAGGCCGGCTCGATGTTGGGCTCAGGCGCGGTGATCGTGATGGACGAGACCCGCTGCATGGTCAAGAGCCTGCTGCGCCTGTCGTCGTTTTACAGCCATGAGTCCTGTGGCCAATGCACCCCCTGCCGTGAGGGCACCGGCTGGTTGTGGCGCTTGGTCAACCGGCTGGAGAACGGCCACGGCAAAGCCGAAGATCTGGCGCTGCTGGACAGCGTGGCCGAGAACATCATGGGCCGCACCATCTGCGCGTTGGGGGATGCGGCGGCCATGCCGGTGCGCGGCATGCTCAAGCACTTCAGAGACGAATTCACCTACCACGTTGACCACAAGACCTGCCTCGTGCCAGCCTATGTCTGATTGGCTGAACCGAGCCTCCACATGATCGAAATTGAACTCGACGGCAAGAAGATCAGCGTTGCTGAAGGCAGCATGGTGATGCATGCAGCGGATGCGGCCGGCACCACCATTCCGCATTTTTGTTACCACAAAAAGCTCAGCATTGCGGCCAATTGCCGCATGTGCCTGGTGGACATCGAAAAAGCGCCCAAGCCCATGCCGGCCTGTGCCACGCCGGTGACTCAGGGCATGGTGGTGCGCACCAAGTCCGACAAGGCGCTGAAAGCGCAGAAGTCGGTGATGGAATTTTTGCTGATCAACCACCCACTGGATTGCCCCATTTGCGACCAGGGCGGTGAATGCCAGTTGCAGGATTTGGCCGTGGGCTACGGCGCCAGCAGCTCACGCTACGACGAAGAAAAGCGCGCGGTGTTCCACAAAAACGTGGGTCCGCTGATCTCGATGCAGGAGATGAGCCGCTGCATCCACTGCACCCGCTGCGTTCGCTTTGGCCAAGAGCTGGCGGGCGTGATGGAGCTGGGCATGCAACACCGCGGTGAGCACAGCGAGATCACCACCTTTGCCGGCCGCAGCATCGACAGTGAGCTGTCGGGCAACATGATTGACATCTGCCCGGTCGGTGCACTCACCAGCAAGCCTTTCCGCTATGCCGCCCGCACCTGGGAGTTGTCGCGCCGCAAGAGCATCAGCCCGCATGACAGTACCGGCGCCAACCTGATTGTGCAGGTCAAGGCCAACACGGTGCTGCGTGTGGTGCCGCTTGAAAACGAAGACGTCAATGAATGCTGGATCGCTGACCGCGACCGCTTCAGTTACGAGGCCCTCAACAGCCCGCAGCGCCTGCAGACGCCGATGATCAAGCAGGGCGGCCAATGGCAGGCGGTGGATTGGACCACCGCGCTGGGCTATGTGGCCGATGGCCTGAAGCGCATCAAAGCCGACCACGGCGCGGCTGGCATTGGCGCGCTGGGCTCGGCCCACCGCACGGTGGAAGAGTTGCATCTGCTGGCCAAGCTGGTGCGTGGCCTGGGCAGCGAGAACATCGATTTCCGCAGCCGCCACGCTGATTTCAGCAATGCCGCCACTGCTGGCAAGGCACATTGGCTGGGCCTGCCCATCGCGGCACTGTCCAACCTGCAAGCCACACTGGTGGTGGGCTCGTTTTTGCGCAAAGACCATCCGCTGTTTGCACAGCGCCTGCGCCAATCGGTGCGGCGGGGTGGGGTGGTGCTGCGTTTGCAAGCGGTGCAAGACGATTGGGCCATGCCGGTTGCGGCCAATTTGATTGCGGCGCCGCTGGATTGGCTCCAAGCCCTGGCCGATGTGGCCGGCGCCGTTGCTGCCGCCAAGGGGGTGGATGCGCCCGCCGCAGCACAAGCCAACGCCGATGCCGAGGCCATCGCCCAAGCCCTGCTTGCGGGTGAGCGCAAGGCCATCCTGCTGGGCAACGCAGCGGCGCAGCATCCGCAAGCCAGCAGCCTGCTGGCCCTGGCGCAGTGGATTGGCGCGCAGACTGGCGCAACCGTGGGCTACCTCACGGCCGACGCCAACACCGTGGGTGCGCAACTGGTGCAAGCCATGCCTGGCACTGGTGGCCTGAACGCCGGCCAGATGCTGAGCCAGCCGATGAAGGCACTGCTGCTGCTGGATGTGGAGCCCACACTGGACACCGCCAATGCCGCTGCCGCCAAGGCCGCCATGGCCGGTGCCGGCCTGGTGGTGGCGCTGACCTCATTCAAAGACGCGGTGGTGGACAACGCCGACGTGTTGTTGCCTATCGCCCCGTTCACTGAGACGGCAGGCACCTATGTCAATGCCGAAGGCCGGGTGCAAAGCTTCCAGGGCGTGGTCAAACCAGCCGGTGACAGCCGCCCCGCGTGGAAGGTGTTGCGGGTGCTGGGCAATCTGCTGGGCCTGCCTGGGTTCGATCAAGAAACCGCCGACGATGTGCGGGTTGAGGCCCTGGGCAACAGCGCTGCTATCGCCGGCCGCCTGGACAACAGCAGCAGCGCGGCCATCCGTGTGATCCCATCAGCACCAGGTCTTCAACGCCTGGCCGACGTGCCGATCTACAGCACCGACGCCCTGGTGCGCCGTGCCACCGCGCTGCAACTGACGGCCGATGCCCGCAAGCCGGTGGTCGGCCTGCCCAGTGTGCAGTGGCACCAACTGGGCCTGCAGGCCGGTGACCAGGTCTATGTGGCCCAAGGGACGGCCGGGCTGGTGCTGCCCGCGCGTGAGGATGCAACGCTGGCCGCCAATGCGGTGCGGGTGCCTGCCGGCCACCCAGACACCGCACTGCTGGGCGCAATGTTTGGCGCCATCAGCGTCAACAAGGTGGAGAAGCCCTGAGCATGATCGACCAGTTCAATCAATTCGGCGGTTCGGTGTTTGGCAGCCTGCTGTGGCCGGTGCTGTGGAGCCTGATCAAGATCATCGTGGTGGTGGCGCCGCTGATGGGCTGCGTGGCCTACCTCACGCTGTGGGAGCGCAAAGCCATTGGCTGGACCCAGTTGCGCCCGGGCCCGAATCGGGTTGGGCCTTACGGCCTGCTCACCCCGATCGCTGACGCCGTCAAGCTGATCTTCAAAGAGATCATCCGTCCCACCGCCGCGCACAAAGGCCTGTTTTTCCTCGGCCCCGTCATGACGATCATGCCGGCGCTGGCCGCCTGGGCGGTGATCCCTTTCGGGCCTGAGGTGGCGCTGGCCAACATCAACGCCGGCCTGCTGTTCCTGATGGCCATCACTTCGCTGGAGGTGTATGGCGTGATCATCGCCGGCTGGGCCAGCAACTCGAAATACGCCTTCCTGGGCGCGCTGCGCGCGTCGGCCCAGATGGTGAGCTACGAGATCGCGATGGGCTTTGCCCTGGTGATCGTGCTGATGGTGGCCGGCTCGATGAACATGAGCGAGATCGTGCTGAGCCAGGGCCGCGGCATGATGGCCAGCGCCGGCCTGGGGCTGTTCAGCTGGAACTGGCTGCCGCTGTTCCCGGTGTTCATCGTCTACTTCATCGCCGGCCTGGCGGAAACCAACCGCCACCCGTTTGACGTGGTCGAGGGTGAATCCGAGATCGTGGCCGGCCACATGATCGAGTACTCGGGCATGTC
>JANPOW010000083.1:0-4458 GCA_031428185.1 Betaproteobacteria bacterium
CAGTTGGCGCGGAAAGTCCTGCATCGGTGCCAGCACCTCGCCCACCAGGCGCTCGAACCAGATGGTCTGGCCCTCGCTCAGTTTCTTGAGATGGGCGTTTTTCAGCCGCAGCAAGGTGGTGAACACCGCCACCGGCGTGGTTGACGCAGCGCTGTAGTAGCGGTCTCGGATGGTGGCGTTGATGCCGGGCATGGCCTGGCGCTGGATGTGCTCCAGCACCGCAAACAGCCGGCCCAGCCGGTAGGGGGTATCAGCTTGGTCCACGTCTAACGTCTCCTGGAAGTGTTGGGTGGTTTGGGGGGTGTGCAGGTGGGTCTGCGGATGACTGCGCCGGTGGTCGCGGTTAAGCCAGGCTTTGAGCACGGCGGCACGCAGGTAGGTCACGTCTTGCTCGGCTTTGCAGCGCATCACGGCGGCGTTCAGCAGGGTGGCCGGGTAGGCGTGGCCTTCCAGAATGGCGCGCATCCATTCACCCGCCAGGCGCGGCGGCACGTTGTCCAGCTTGCCCTGCAGCGCCAGGCTGGACAGCAAGCGGAACAGCGACGGCACCGGCGGGTCGCTGTCAAACCGGCGCACCACGCGCAAGTCATCAAAGTGCCGCAAGATGCGCGGCGCCAAATCGGCCAGCGGCGCTTGCAGCCAGAAACGGATGCTGATGCGGGCGGCATTGGGCGCCAGGCCCAGCACAAAAAACCGCACGCCTTGTTCACCCACGGGCACCTGGCCGGTGGCCAGGGCTTGATGCAAGGCATGCACGGCGCGTACACCCCGGCCCGGGTCGTCCTTGGTCTCACCAAAAAAGTCAGCCAGCGTGAACTCGCCATCAAATGCGGAGGCGCCATCCGCCCAGAACACGGTGGACGCATCACCCACTTGCACACGGTTGCGCGAGTCCTTGTCCAGCAGGTGGTTCAGCGCGGTGGTGTAGGCAAACGCTGCGCGTTGGCTGATCGGTGCGTTTTCGCCTTGCCGCTCCGTCTTGCCGTAAGACTCAAACGCCCGGGCGTTGAAGGACACGATGTTGGCGCCGCTGGATTGCGCGCCCCACACGCCCTTGATCGACGCATGCAGGCGCTGCACTGGTGCGGGCTCGCCGTCGATCAGGCAGCGCAATTGGCGCTCGTCGCCGGCGGCTGCCGGTGTTGTTGCCGCAGCCACCACCGCCGGCCGCTGGCACACCAGATCCAGGTCACCGGCCAGGCGAAAGGTCATCACCAGATTGGCCTCAGCAATGTCCGGCCAGGCCGGATGCGCCTGCAGCACGGACCAGTCAGCACGGTCCAGCGCGGCCAGCACGGCACGCACACCGGCATCTTGGCGGGCCGCCTCCGGCAGGGCATCAATGCGGGCGCGGAAGGCTGCCGCTGGGGTGATCTCTGCGGCGCTCTTGCGGCCGGTGTCCAGCCCGACCACGTAGGCCGCGCTGTCCCACAGCAGGTTGGCTTTGATGCCCGAGGTCTTCTTCTCGCCAAGCGGCACCAAGAACGAGCGTGCGCGCAGCTTCTTGCCCGCCAACTCGCGCGTATCGATCAACTGCAGCACCTGGCCGCCCGGTGCCAGCTCAATGATGAACGGGATTTCCTTGTCCTCCAGCCCGGCGCTGGGCAGGCGCTGCGCCGGGTCGGGGTCACGCGCCTTGCGGTCGTAGTAGCGCACCAGCTCTTGCAAGATCATCGTGTTGCCCCTGTGGTGCCCACCTCAATCACGCCGGCCGTCATCTGCGCCCGGAAGAACACTGGCTGCGGGTCAGTCGGGTGGCTGAAATCCAGGTCGTGCAGCATCCAGCCCAGGTCACGGGTTTCGGCAATGGGCGCCGGTTCGCCCTCAGGCGCCGTGACCAGACGCACCCGGGCATCAAACTCCCGGCAGCCCAGGTAGGGCTGGTTGACGCACTGGCCGTGCTCGGCCCGGCGCTCAAACATGCTGAAGAACTTTTGCGGCGGCTGTGGGTCGGCGCGGTTGTCCACCACCTCAAGATCGGCATGCACCCTGTAGGCCACGTCGCGCAGCAGCAGCGCGGCGCGTTGCTGGCGGTCGTCCTCCACCAGGATGCCCAAGTCACCCGAGCGTGCGGTCTCAGGGTTGTCCATCGCCTGCTGCACGTTGCGGGTGGAGACCACAGCCGCCACCTCGTTGCGCCGCAAATTCATCCAGCGCACCGGCCGCAGCACCTCAATGCGCCGCACCTGCCAGCGGATGGACGGCTTCCAGAAAATGGCCTCAAACACCGCACGCGCGGCAGACGGCGTGATCACGTCATACGACACCCGCTCCACCTTCATCTCGGGCCGGGTGAAGCAGGCGTAGTCGCCGCTGATCTGCAGGCAATAGCGCTTCTGGGATGTCACGTTTTGACTCCTATGTACTTTTGGTCAGTGGCCGATGTACGGCAGGGCAGAAAGCAACGCTTTGGCTAAACGCAAGTCCAGCCCGCTGCCAACGGCGAGCCATGCCAGAAAGACCGTCGCCGCTGGTCGGGCGCCGATGTGGATCAGAACGGTCAGCCACGCCAGGCAATAGCGATAGCCCGCTTGGCCCTTCATCAAGCGCAGTTCTTTGAGCAGTTCGGCCAAGTGCATCGTTTCCACCTTGCTGAGGCGGGCGAAATATAACACTTCCTTTTAAGCTGCAATGCAGCTCTATGCCACAATCGAGACTCGCTGCCATCAAAGCGGCGTGGATTGAAACCTTTTTTGCTGCAAAGCCGCTCAGGTATGTGTGTGCAAAGCGCGGGGGTTCGCCCCCGCGCCTCTCGCTTAACGCTTGGGCTTTTTTCATGCCACCAGCCCCGCCGCATCCAGCAGCTGGCCCTCCGGCAGCACACCCAGCCGGGCGTCGTAGCGCTGGTCATCGGTCAGCAGGTACAGCCCGGGCAACACCTCTTCCACATCGCGCCGCGCCTGCCACAGGGTCACCGTGGCTTGCCGCACCGTGACGGTGTAGCGCTGCAGCTTGCGCAGCAGCCAGCGGTCGGGTTTGCCTTGCCGCAACAGCGCGATCAGCGGTTCGATGGGTGTGGCATCAGGGCTTGGGCTGGCGTAGCGAACGATCACGCTGGCCTGCTGCTGGTCATCCACCAAGCGGAACTTGTCTGCCGCGCTGCGGAACTGCATGGCCATGTCGGGGTTGCCTTTGAGCAAGTCGACGATGCCGTGTTGGTCCAGGCTGGCAAAGCCGGCGTAGTACAGCGGAAAGTAGCGGGCAAAGGCGGCAGGGCTCAGGGTGTCGGTGGTGTTGGCCGAATCGACATCTGCCGCCGCCAGGGTGCTGCGGGTGGCGTCGGCCCCGGCAGTCAACGCCTTCAGCGTGCGTGGCAGCGGGCGCACAAACACCACCACCTGGCCTTGCGCCGCCAAACCCTCGCGGTTGCAGCGGCCAGCGGCCTGGGCGATGGAATCCAGCCCGGCCAGGGCGCGGAACACCACGGGAAAGTCAATGTCCACACCCGCTTCCACCAACTGGGTGCTGACCACCCGCAGCGGCCGCGTGTCGGTGCCGGCGCGGCGTGCCGCCAGGCGGTCACGCATCTGGCAGATCACATCGGCGCGGTGCTGGCCGCACATCGCAGCGGACAGGTGCAGACAGCTATCACCAGTGCGTTGGTCCAGCGCGGCCACGATCTCGGCCGCGTCCTTGCGGGTGTTGACGATGGCCAGCACGCAGTCGTGCGCCGCCAGGCGGTCAATCAACGCGGGGGTGGGCAGGGGCGTGTGCAAGTCGGCCGGCCACTCGATGGCCACCCGCGTCAACCGGGCAAACAGCGTGGCTTCGTCGTCAATGATGCGTTGCGGTGCTGGCAGGCCACGCAGGCCCTGGCGTGCATCAAAGCGCTTCAACTCGGCCAGCGCTGGCTGGGTGGCGGTACACAGCAACACGGTGACGCCGTAGTGCAGCACCAGCACATTCAGGGCATCGAGGATGGGTTGCAAAAACGCCGGTGGCAGCAACTGCGCCTCGTCCAGCACGATCACGCTGTTGGTCAGGCGGTGCAGCTTGCGGCAGCGTGACGTGCGGGCCGCAAACAGCGATTCGAACAACTGCACGTTGGTGGTGACGATCAACGGCGCGTCCCAGTTCTCGCAGGCCAGGCGGCTGCGGCTGGTTTCGTCGCGCTCCAACTCGTCGGCCTGGCTGTGGTGCTCCACCACCGCGTCACGGCCAAAAATCTGCGCAAACACATCGGCGGTCTGCTCAATGATGCTGGTGTAGGGGATGGCGTAGACCACGCGGCGCTTGCCGTGTTGGCTGGCGTGGCGCAACGCAAACGCCAGTGACGACAACGTTTTGCCACCGCCCGTGGGCACCGTGAGTGAATACACACCCGGCGCGCCACTGGCCTTGCTGCGGCACAGCTGCAGCACCTCGGCGCGGGCTTGCATCACCGGGTCCTGGGCGCGGCCAGCGGCTGCCACAGCGGCGGTCTTGTGGTCGAGAAATGCATCCAGTTGCTGCTGGTAG
>JANPOW010000084.1:0-41209 GCA_031428185.1 Betaproteobacteria bacterium
CGGCCCAGCTTGGTGCGGTTGACCAGGTACATCAGCGCAAACAAGGTGACCGCCGTGGTGACCAGGATCAGAATCTGGGTGACGTTGATGACCGCGCCACCAATAGAGATGGGCTCAGACGGCAGCAGGATGGGGTAGGGCTTGGTGCTGGGCTGCCAGATGATCATCGCCAGGGTCTGCAAGAGCAGGCTCATGCCCATCGCGGTGATCAGCGGCGCCAGCCGCGGCGCGTTGCGCAGTGGCCGGTAGGCGATCTTCTCGATCGCGTAGTTGAGCGCCGAACACACCACGATGGCTGCCACCAGCGAGATCAGCAACAACACCCAGCCCGGCAGACCCGAATCGGCCAGCACGCGCAACACCGTCCAGCTGGTCAGGGCGCCCACCATCAGCACCTCACCGTGGGCAAAGTTGATCAGGTTGATGATGCCGTAGACCATGGTGTAGCCCAGGGCGACAAGGGCGTACATGCTGCCCAGCACCAGACCGTTGATGATCTGTTGCAACAAGGTATCCATGGCGGGGGTCTCCGGTGCGTGGCCCGGGCGCTGCTGCAGTGGCGTACTGCAAACGATGCCATCCGGGCTTGTTGTGGCTGGCTAGCAAGAAGCCGGCCGTGCCTGTCAAGTGCAGGCTGCGGCGGATTGTAGAGAGCGGCCCGCCGGCAAACCCGTCGAGATACCCCGGTGCCGCCGCAACAACAACTGACTGTTCAGCTCGCCCCAAACCGAGACTTATCTGGCCAACAACCGTCGTAGGTAGAGACCCCAGGTGCGTGCCTTCCGGTGCTGCCAGCCGCGCTGTCAGGCCCCGTCCGGCCCGTCGCCGGCAGCGGCGGCATTCAGGCGCCGCAACTCGGCCAGGCGCTCGCCGATGCGCAACTCCAGCCCCCGTGCGGCCGGTTGGTAGAACGTCATCCCGACCAGGCCCTCGGGCAGGTAGTGCTCACCGGCGGCAAATGCACCCGCCTCGTCATGCGCGTAGCGGTAGCCACTGCCGTGGCCCAGGCCCTTCATCAGCTTGGTGGGGGCGTTGCGCAGGTGCATGGGCACCGGGCGGGTGGTGTCTTGCTTGACCAAGGCCCGCACCGCGTTCCAGGCGCTGTAGACCGCGTTGCTCTTGGGTGCCATGGCCAGATAAACCACCGCCTGGGCCAGCGCCAACTCACCCTCGGGTGAGCCCAAACGCTCATACACCGCAGCCGCCTCCAGCGCCAGGGTCTGGCCACGCGGGTCGGCCAGGCCGATGTCCTCAGCCGCCATGCGCAACACCCGGCGCGCCACGTAGCGCACGTCCACCCCGCCGTCCAGCATGCGCGCCAGCCAGTACAGCGACGCATCGGGGTCTGAGCCACGCACACTTTTGTGCAGCGCTGAAATCATGTCGTAAAACTGGTCGCCGCCCTTGTCGTAGCGGCGCAGCAACTCGCCCAGGGTCTGCTCCAGTTGGGCCTCGCTGATCTCGGCCGTGCTGGTTGGTGAGGTCGGGGGCAGGCCCTCCACCAGGTTTTGGTAGGCGTTGAGCAGGCGGCGGGCGTCACCGTCGGCATAGCCGATCAGGCGCTGGCGGGCCGCATCAGACAAGGCTGGCGCAGCCGTGGCCTGGCGTGCGCGTGCGATCAGCAGCGTCAGCTCAGCGTCGTCCAGCGGCTTGAGCACATGCACCGTGGCACGCGACAGCAGCGCCGAGTTGACCTCGAAGCTGGGGTTCTCGGTGGTGGCGCCGATGAAGGTGAACAGGCCGGATTCCACATGCGGCAAAAAGGCGTCTTGCTGCGCTTTGTTGAAGCGGTGCACCTCGTCAAAAAACACCAACGTGCCGGCGCCGCCTGCCGCCAGCGCGTTGCGCGCCTGCTCCACCGCCTCGCGGATGTCTTTGACGCCGGCCAACACGGCCGACAGCACGATGAAGTGTGTGCCGGCACCGGGCCGCCGCAAGCCGGCCCGCCCGCCCGGGGGTGTGAGGGGCGCAGCGCCGCCGTCGGCGGGCCGCAGCGCCACCGCTTCGGCCGCCAACCTGGCCAGCGTGGTTTTGCCCACGCCGGGTGGCCCCCACAAGATCATCGAATGCAGCCGGCCGGCCTCGATGGCCACCCGCAAGGGTTTGCCGGGGCCCAGCAAATGGGCTTGGCCGATCACTGCATCCAGGCTGCGTGGCCGCAGGCGTTCAGCCAGTGGGGTTTGCGGTGCGTTGACTGCCGGGCTGGCGCCGCGCAGACCTGGCGCCGCTGGACCCGCGCCGTCAAACAAGGACTCCTGCAGTGTCATCACACGATTGTGGCAGTGCCACCGGGGCCCCACGGGCGCGCTGCCGAGCGCCGGCTCAGTCAGGCCCATCCGACCCGGCGCAGTGGTCTGCGCAGGCGGGCGGCAGCACGTCGCCGCCGTGCAATTGCTGCAGAAACCGGACCATGCTGGCCAGCACACATTGCTTCTCGCGGTCCAGCGACAGCAGGTGGAAGCTGTCGGCGAACAAGCCCCACGTCACCTGCTGCGAGCGGATGCCACGGCCCACCTCCTGGGCGTTGCGGCTGGACGCCACATCGTCATGCTGGGCATGCAGCAGCAGGGTTGGCGCGGTGATGTCAGGCAGCAGGCGGCGGGTCTGTTGCGCCAGGCGCCTGGCCTGCAGCAGGTCACGCACCCGCAACGCTGGCGGGGCAGCGGCGCCGTAGCCGGCCAGGTCCACCTGACTGGCGATCCAGGCGCGCAAGCCGTCGTCCCGGATGCCGTAGGGCGGGGTCATGCGCACCGGGAGTTGGCCGGCGCCGGGCAGCCACGCCGCCAGTGGCAGCAGCTTGCGCCGCCAAGGCACCGCCCAACCGTCAAAGCGGAGCGCCGTGGACAGCGCCATCACGCCGGCCACCTGGGGCGCCCGCAGCGCGGCCAACTGCAGCGCCAACACCGCACCCACCGACAAACCGCCCACCACCACGCTGGTGCAGCGCGCCTGCAAGGCGTCAAACGCGGCCAGCGCAGCGGCCGTCCACGCGGGCTGCGATGCCAGTGGCTGGCCCGCTGCGGCCAGGCTGTAGCCGGCCAACACGGGCACCTGCACGGTGTAGCCAGCCTGGTGCAGCCCCTGGGCGACAAATTGCAGTTCTTGCGGACCACCGGCCAGGCTGTGCAGCAGCAACACGCCGTGCGCGCTGCCGTGCAGGTCCAGCGTGCGGGTGGGCTGCGCTGCCTGCGGCAGCACTGGGTCTGCCTTGGCCTGGCTCAGCACAGCGCCAACCTGCGGAGCACCGTGGCCGTCCGATGCCGCAGCGCCGCAGCCGGCGCCGGGGGCATGGCAGGCAAGGGCAGGAGCGGTGGCAGGTGCGGGGGCATGGACCGGGGCTGCAGTGGCGGTGGCGGTGGCGGTGGCGGTGCGCCGGCTCGGCGGTGCAGGCGGGTGTCGGCGTCGGCGTCGGGCTGCACGGTGCGCCGGCCCCCGTTCAGCGTGCGCCGGCTGGCTGCGCGCCGGTGAAACCCACACGGCCGCAACTGCCGGGAATGATCGCAGGCCGGCATGCTGGCGCCGGCTGCAGATGCTGGCCGCGCCACATCGCCAACCCGCATAAACACAATAAATTCACAAAATATGACAAATAGACAGCTCAAGTTTTCGGCAACCACTCTGTCGCTGTCGGCCGTTGTCGGCCGCTGTCGGGCCACTGGCGGCTGTTGCATCCCCACGCCGCAGGCTGCGCTTGGTCAGCGGCGAGACCGCTGTCGCGTGGGCGCCACCCGCCCATGCTTCAATCACGGCTTGTCACCTGCCCAGCCGTACCGGCCGCCCACCATGCACTGTGCCCGCCCGCGCCTGCCTCGACCCCCGCTGCCAAGCCTGCCGTGCTGTGCGCTGATGCTGGCCTTGCAGTGCCTGCCCGCCGCCGGCCAAAGCGCCGAGGGTGCTGCTGCAGCGGCCGCCAACACCACGGCGCAGCACTGGCAGGTCAAGGGTCAGGCCACCCACATCTGGCAGCACAAAGCGGCCATGGCCGCGCCGTACAGCGGCGCCAATAGCCTGACTGGCCCACGCGAAAACAGTTATTCATTCACCGCCACCTTGGGGTTGGGCTGGCGGCCCTGGGCCGGCACTGAACTGTTTGCCAACCCGGAGGTGGCGCAGGGGGTGGCGCTGTCCAACCTCACCGGCCTGGGCGGCTTTTCCAACGGCGAGATCGCGCGCAGTTCAGGCCCGGCGCTGCGGCTGTACCGCGCCCGGCTGTTTGGCCGCCAGACCTGGAATTTGCCCGGCGACGCCGGCCAGGCCGCCGACAGCGACACGCTGGACGCCGACCTCAACCAGTTTGCCGGCGCGGTGGCGCAGCGGCGGGTCGTGCTCACCATCGGCAACCTGTCGGTGACCGACCTGTTCGATGACAACGCCTACAGCCACGACCCGCGCACCCAGTTCTTGAACTGGTCGCTGATGAGCATGGGTGCCTACGACTTTGCCGCCGATGCACGCGGCTACACCAGCGGCGCGGCGCTGGAGTGGTTTCATGACGACTGGGCGGTGCGGGCCGGCCGCTTTGCGCTGCCGCGTGAGCCCAACCAGCAGTCGCTAGACCCGCAACTGGCGCGTCATTTTGGCGACCAGGTGGAGTTGGAACACGGCCACACCATCCTGGGCCTGGCCGGGCGGCTGCGGCTGCTGGGCTTCCACGACCGCACCCGGCTGGCGCGCTTTGATGACGCGCTGGCGCTGGCGCGCCAGACCGGCGGCCCGCCCGACATCAACCGGGTGCGCAACCGGGTGCACGACAAATGGGGCTGGGGCCTGGGGCTGGAGCAGGCGATCACCGCCCACACCGGCCTGTTTGCCCGCTTCAGCCGTGCCGACGGCCAGACCGAGACCGATGCCTTCACCGAGATCGACCGCAGCCTCTCAGCCGGCCTGCTGCTGGGCGGCGCGGCCTGGCAGCGGCCGGGGGACAGCCTGGGGCTGGGCTGGGCGCGAAATGAAATTTCAGCCTCACGCCGAGCCTACCTGGCGGCCGGCGGCATCAGCTTTTTCATCGGCGATGGCGCACTGCGCTACCGACCCGAGCAGGTGGTGGAGCTGTTCTACAGCCTGCAGGTGGCGCCCGGCATCACGCTGTCACTGAACGGCCAGCGCATCACCAACCCGGCCTACAACGCCGACCGGGGGCCGGCGCGGCTGCTGGCCACGCGGCTGCATGCCGAGTTTTGAGGCCGCGCGCACGCGCTCAAAACCGCCGGCCGGCGGACAGCCCCTCAAAACCGCCGGCCCGCCGACAGCCGCCAGGCGTCTTGCGTACTGAAGTTCTGCTTGGGGTCATGCACCAGGCGGCCGAACCACCGGGCGCCGTCCAGCCCCAGCGTCCAGCCCCAGGTGTTGACCGGGCCACCGTCGCCCCGGCCCTGTTTGTGCAGCAGGTCGGCTGTGAGGCGCAGGCCGGGCTGCAGCGGCCAGTGCAGCGTGAGGTGGTGGTGTTGCTGGCCGGTGCCCAGGCGGTCATCGGCAATCACCGCCAGCGCGGCTTGCCGGCCGCCCTCACCCTGCCAGCCCAGCGTGGCCATCAGCGCATCGTTCGGGTCAAAGTTGAGGTTGGCGTAGGGCCGCAGGTTGGTGCGGCCAATGCCCAGCTGGGCGTAGAACGGCGCGCCCACCTGCAGTGCCAGGCTGGCGCCGACAAACCCGCCGCTGGCCACTTGCAGTGATGGCAGCAGCTGCGCCGGGCCGGCGGCGTTGATGAAGACACTGGCCGGCACATCCCACTGGTCATCCCAGCCGGCGCGCCACTGGCGCGGGGTGCTGGCGTCCTGGTAGACACCCAGCCAGACGGTGCGGCCACCACGCCGGTAGCGCAGGTTGAGGTCGTCGCCGTGACCGGCGCTACCGTCACCGCGCAGGTGGTAGGCGTAGTGGCCCAGCGTCAGCTTGAACTCGCCGGGGTCGGCTGCTGCGGTGGCGCTGGGGTCTGCAGCAGCATCAGCTACCTGCGCGCAAGCGCTGGACGCCACCACCGCCGCGCCCAGCAGCGCTAGCCAGCGGGCCGTTTGACGGGTTGTGTGACGGGCCGTGTGACGGGCGGTGTGACGGGCCGTGTGACGGGTTCTGTGACCGGCAGTGTGATCGGCTGTCATGCATGCAACCCGTGTTGCCTGAACACCAGCACGGCATTGCTGCCGCCAAACGCAAACGAATTAGACAGCGCCAGTGGCACACCCACAGCGCGCCGCGCGTTGCCCAGCACATGGTCCAGCCCACCGCAGGCCGCATCCACCGTGGTCAGGTTGGCCGTGGGCGGGATGTGGCCGGTGTGCACCGCCATCACCGTGACCAGCGCCTCCAGCGCGCCGGCGGCGCCCATCAGGTGGCCGTGCATGGATTTGGTGGCGCTCACTGCCACCTGTGGTGCATGGGCGCCAAACAAGCGGCGCAAGGCCTCGGCCTCCACCGGGTCGCCCTCGGCAGTGGCAGTGCCGTGGGCGTTGACGTAGCGCACCTGGTCGGGTGTGGCGCCGGCATCGTGCAGCGCCGCCTGCAGCGCGCGCAGTTGGCCGCCTGCGTCAGGGGTGCTGAGGTGGCTGTGGTCACAACTGCCGCCGGCACCGGCCAGCTCGGCGTAGATGCGGGCGCCGCGGGCCAGAGCGTGGTCACGCGCCTCCAGCACCAGTGCGGCCGCGCCCTCACCCAGCACCAGGCCGCTGCGGCTGGCATCAAACGGCCGGCAGGCGGCGGGCGCGCCGGCCTCGTCGGCGCCGGCCAGCACCCGCATCGACTGCCAGGCCTTGACGGTGCCGTACGGCAATGCGGCCTCGGCGCCACCGGCCAGCGCCACCGCGCAGCCGCCCCAGCGCACCCGGCGCATGGCCTCGGCCAGTGCCACGGCCGATGAGGCGCAGGCCACCGAGTAGGTCAGGCACTCGCCACCCAGGTTGAACAACAGCGCCAGTTGGGCCGCAGCGGCGTTGTGCATGCCCATCACCACGCTGAGCGGTGAGACGCGCTGCTTGGCCTGCAGAAACAGCTCACGGTAACCACGCTCCAGGGTCTGGATGCCACCGGCGCCGGTGCCCCACAGCACGCAGGCGCGCTCGCGCTCGGTGTCCGACAGTGCGCCGGCGGCATCCAGCCCGGCGTCGGCCCAGGCTGAACGCGCGGCCAGCGCGGACAGCTGGCTGATCCGGTCCATCGTCATCAGGCGGGTGCGGCCCAGCGTGGCTGCGGCATCCAGCCCCGCAGCAACGCCACACACCGCGCTGACCAGCGTGCTGCTGTGCGGCGCCTCGCCCACGTTGTGCAACCGGGTGGCGCTGTGGCCGGCCAACAAGGCCTCGAAGCCGGCCGCCACGTCACAGCCATGTGGTGCCACCTGGCCCAGGCCGGTGATCACAACACGCTGTGGCTGCATGGTGGCAAACCCGATTCAGGCCGCAGCGCCTGGCTGCAGTTGGGCCAACTGCGGGGCGATCAGGCGCAGCACGTCGGCCACGGTCTGCGGCCGCTCGTTGGGTTCGATCACCGTCACGCCCAGGCGGTCTTCCAGCGCAAAAAGCATCTCAGCCAGGGCCAGTGAATCGATCTGCAGGCTGGCCAGCTCGGCCTCGGGCACGATCTGCTCGGGCGGCGCGTCCGTCAGGTGGCCCAGCACCTGGCGCAGCAAGTCCAGCGCGGCGGCATCGGCAGGTTGCAGGCCACGGCTGTGGGCGGGCGGCACGGCGTCGGGGCCGCCTGCCGCGTCGGTCGCCGGTTTGGTCGCCGGCTTGGTCAGCGGCTTGGTCAGCGGCTTGGTGGAGATGCTGGTGGTGGTCATTGGACGAACCTGGTCAAAGTGGGTGGAACAAGCGCAATCCGCTGCGCGCCGGCCGCAACCCCGGCCTTGGCACGGCCGACCTCGCGGCCAAGAAACTCGAGCATCTCGGCCAGCACCTGCTGCTTTTCGCGGTCGATGCTGAGCATGTGGTAGCTGTCGAACAACAGCACGCACCGCACCTGGCGCGACGCCACCCGGCGTGCCACCTCAAACGCGCTGCGGGGCGACGCGGCATCGTCTTGCCGGGCATGCAGCAGCAAGGTGGGGCTGCTGATGTCGGGCAGGCGGCGGCGCACCTCGCGCATCAGTTGGCGTGCCTGCAGCAGGTCACGCACCCGCAGCACGGCCGCACCCGCCACGGAGTTGCCGGCCTCCTGCATCTGCGCCGCAATCCAGCCGCGCAGGCGTTCATCCTTGACGCCGAAAGGCGCCACTTCACGCACACCCCACTGGCCCACACCGGGCACCCAGGCCGCCAGCGGCAGCACGCGCCGGTACCAGGGTGTGGCCCAACCGTCGTAGTGCAGCGTGGTGGACAAGGCCAGCACAGCAGACACCTGGCCGCTGCGCAGCGCTGCCACCTGCAACGCCAGCACCGCGCCGATGCACAGCCCACCCACCGCCACCGTGCGGCAGCGCGCCCGCAGTGCATCAAACGCGGCCAGCGCCGCCGCCGCCCAGGCGCCGTGTGGCAACAAGCGCTGGCCCGCACCGCCAAAGCTGTAGCCCGGCAGCACCGGCACCTGCACCGTGTAGCCGGCACGCTGCAGGCCACGGGCCAGAAACTGCAGCTCTTGCGGGCCACTGGACAGGCCGTGCAGCAGCAGCACACCGTGCTCACCGGCGGCCAGGTCCAGCGTTCTGGGGCCAGGTGCAGTGGTGCTGCCGGCTGCGGCCGGCACCGCAGCCGTGGCGGGGCGATTTGCGCTGCGCTTCATGTGTCGCCCCCGGCGGCGCCGGCCGGTTTGTCCTTGCGCGCAGCCCAGGCGTACAGCGTGGGCAGCACCAGCAGCGTCAGCAAGGTGGCGGAGACCAGCCCGCCGATCACCACCACCGCCAGCGGGCGCTGGGTCTCGGCGCCGATGGCATGGCTCAAGGCCATCGGCAGCAGGCCCAGCATGGCCAGCATGGCGGTCATCAACACGGTGCGCAGGCGCGTCAGGCTGCCCTCCATCACGGCAGCCTGCACGCCCAGGCCTTCGTCGCGCAACTGGTTGTAGTAGGTGACCATCACCACCCCGTTGAGCACCGCCTGGCCAAACAGCGCGATGAAGCCGATCGCCGCCGAGACCGACAACGGGATGCCGGTGATGGCCAACGCCACGATGCCGCCAATCATGGCAAACGGGATGTTGGCGATGATGAGCAGTGCGCTGCGAAAGCTCTTGAAGGCATCAAACAGCAGCAAGAAAATAACAAGAATCGACAGCGGCACCACCCACGACAAGCGCTTCATCGCCCGCTGCTGGTTCTCAAATTCACCCGACCACACCACCTCGTAATTGGCGGGCAGCTTCAAGTCACGCGCTGCGGCGGCTTGCAAATCGGCCACCACCGAGCCCATGTCGCGGTCACGGATGAAGATGCCCACCGCCGCCACCCGCTGGCCGTTTTCACGGGCGATGTTCATGGCGCCGCTGGTCTGCGTGATGTGGGCCAATTGCCCCAGCGGGATTTGCGCGCCGCTGGGTGCGGCCACCAGCAAGCCGGCCAGGTTGCCCAAGCTGCGCTGGGCTGCGGCAAGGCGCACCACCACCGAGAAGTGGCGCTCACCCTCCCACAGCTCCGAACTGGTTTTGCCGGCCACTGCGGTCTCGATCACGTCCTGGATGTCACCCACGTTGAGGCCGTAACGGGCCGCCGCGTCGCGGTCGATGTCGATCTTGAGCTGCGGCAACTGGCCTTCGCGGTCAACGAATGACCTGACAACGCCGGGTGTGACGCGCGCGATCTCTTGCAGCCGATTGGCCTGAACAGACAGCACTGATAGATCGTCACCTTTGATCTTCACAACAATCTGGCCCTTGATTTGAGAAATGCTTTCCAGGACGTTGTCGCGGATCGGTTGAGAGATGGCACCTTCCAGGCCGGGAACGCTGGCCACAGCAGCCCTGAGCTCTCTGAAAATGACGTCCTTGGTTCTAGTCTCTGCCCATTCAGCATCCGGCTTGAGGTCGACGAAGGCCTCGAACATGTTGAAGCTTTTCGGGTCGGTACCGTCGTCCGGCCGCCCGATCTTGCTGACAACGGTGCGCACCTCTGGAATCTTGTGTAAAGCGTTGCGCAAGTGACGAGCAACGTCCTGCGCCTCTGCTGGCGATACAGAGGCCGGCAAATCGGTACTGACCCAGATCGTGCCCTCGTCCAACTCGGGTAAAAACTCCGAGCCCAGGGTGCCGGCCAGTGCCACCGCCAAGGCCAGAGCCAGGGCGGCGCTGGCCATGATCGTCTTGGGCCGCGCCAGCGCCCAGGCCAGCGCTGGCGTGTAGACGCGTTTGCAGGTGCGCACCAGCATGTTGTCCTCGTGCGGAATCTTTTTGCGCAGCAGCCTCAGGCACAGCAGCGGTACCAGCGACAAGGCCATCACCAGCGAGCCCACCAGGGCCGAGGTGACGCTCCAGGCCATGGGCGAGAAGATGCGGCCCTCGTGCCGCTGCAGCGTGAAGATAGGCAGATGGGCGGCGATGATGATCACCATCGAGAACAGCGTGGGTCGGCCCACCTCCACCGTGGCCTGCAGCACCGCCTTTAGACGCCGCGCCGGACTATTCATCTGGTGCTCGGTCAGCTCGCCGAGGCGGCGGAAGATGTTCTCCACCACGATGACCGCACCGTCCACGATGATGCCGAAGTCCATTGCCCCCAGGCTCAGCAGGTTGGCCGGGATGCCGACAAACGTGAGCCCCAAAAACGTGGCCAGCAGCGACAGCGGGATCACCGCCGCAACAATCGCCGCCGCGCGCAGGTTTTGCAAAAACAGGAACAACACAAACATCACCAGCAGCGCACCCTCGGTGAGGTTGACAAACACGGTGTGCAGCGTTTTCTTGATCAGCCAGCTGCGGTCGTAATACGGCACGATGCGCATTCCGGGAGGCAAACCGCGGCTGTTGAGCATGTCGATCTTGGCCTGCACGCCCGCCAACACTTTGGACGGGTTTTCGCCTTTGCGCATCACCACGATGCCGTTGACGATGTCGTCCGCGCCGTCTTGCCCCACCAGGCCTTGTGGTGGGTATTGGCCCACCTGCACGGCCGCCACATCCCGCACCAGCACGGGGGTGCCGGCCACCTCAGCCACCACCACCCGCTCAATGTCGGCCGAGGTGCGAAAGCTGCCCAGCGAGCGCACCAAAAACTGCTGCCGACCCTGCGTCATCGCGCCCCCACCGGCATTGCTGTTGGCACGCTGCAAAGCGGCAAACAACTGCACCAGGCTGACCTTGTGGTCACGCAGCCGCGCCAGGTCGGGGTTGACCTCGTACTGCTTGATGGCGCCGCCCATCGTCACCAGGTCGGCCACGCCGCCGACTTGGCGCAAGGCTTTTTCAACCACCCAGTCCTGCGTCTCGCGCAGTTCAACCGGGCTGTAGCCATCGCCCCGCAGGCGGAAGCGCATGATCTCGCCAATGGCCGTGGACGGTGGTGGCACGTCGGTTTGCACCCCCGCCGGCAGGTCCACCCCCCGCAAGCGCTCCAGCACTTGCTGGCGCGCCAATTGATCGCCCGGCTTGTCGTCAAACGTGATCATCGAATACATCAGCCCCTGCTGGGTGTGGCTGAACAGCCGCACCGTGCCGGGGATGCCGGTGAGCGCCACCTCGATGGGCAGCGTGACCTGCTTTTCCACCTCTTCAGCGGCCCGGCCGGGATACAGCGCGATGACGTTGATCTGGGTGTCGGACACGTCCGGAAACGCCTCCACCGGCAGATTCTGGAAAGCCAGCAAACCAGCGCCGACAAACAGCGCCAGGCCCAGCCAGATGAACAGCGGCTGGCGCAGCGCAAACTCGACAAAGCGCCGCATTACTTGGCCTGGTCCAGCAACTGGTTGAGGTACAGCGCGCCGCCCACCACCACTTTGTCACCGGCGTTCAGACCCGCCACCACCTGCAAGAACTTCGGGCCAGCCGGCCGCACCTGCACCATGCGGCGCTCAAACCGGCCGGCGCCTTTGGGCACAAACACCGCGCTGGCCTCACCCCGCAAAAACACCGCATCAGCCGGCACCAGCGGCAAGCCACCGGCCACCGCAAGCTCGGCGCTGACAAACATCTCGGCTTTCAGTTTGCCGTCCGGGTTGGCCACCCGCGCCCGCGCCTTGACGGTGCGTGAGGCCGGGTCCACCGCCGCGCCCAAGCCCAGCACGGTGGCGGCAAAACGCTGGTCTGGCCAAGCTGCGGTGCTGAGCATGATGGTCTGGCCGGCTTTGAGCAGCGCCAACTGGCTTTCGCCCACGTCGATGCTGGCCCACAGCGTGGCCGGGTTGCTGACGGTGAACAGCGCGGCGCCGGCCACGTCGGGCCGCACCTCGGCGCCGGGGTTGCTGTTGCGCTCCACCACCAGGCCATCCAGCGGGGTTTTGAGGCTCAAGGACTGGCTGATTGCACCCACCGGCGCACCCGATGCCGCCCCCGCCATCACGCCGTATTGCGCCAGCCGGGCACGGGCGCGGTTGGCCTCAGCCGTGCTGCGGGCCAGGTCGGCCTGGGCCTGGTCCAGGTCTTTGCGGGCGATGACGCCGCCCTCCACCAAATCTTTGGCGCGCGCCACGCTGCCGCGTGTCAGCGCCAGGTCGGCCTCGGCTTTGTGCAGATCGGCCTGGGCGCTGCCGATGTCGGCCGAACTGAGCACAGCCAGCGCCTGGCCACGCTTGACCCGGTCACCCACGGCCACCAGCAGCCGCTCGATGCGGCCGGCGTAGGGCGCGTAGATGCGGGCGGTGTGGTCCTCATCCCAGGCCAGGCGGCCTGGCAGCAGCAACGGATGCTCACCCGGGTTGGCCACCGTGCCAATGCGCAATGTGGCCGGGTCCTGGTTGCCGGGGAAGGTGACAAGCTCACCGGCCACGGTGGGGTCGGGCACGCTGGGTGCCGGTGCCTCGGGCTTGCTGCAGGCGCCCAGCAGGCAGGCCAGCGCCAGGGCCAACGCGGCAAGGTGGTGGGGGGTGGTGGGGGTCATGGGTCGCGGGATCACGGGGTCACGGGGTCTGCAAGGTGGTGGCCGGGGTGCCGGCCGCGCTTTGCCAGCCGGCAGCGCCAGCTGCGGCTTGCCAATCGGCCAGCGCCTTGGCCAGGTCAGCGTCGGCGTTGATGCGCTCCAGCCGCACGGCACGCAGGCTGCGCCTGGCATCCAGCAGGTCCAGTGCGCCGCTGGCGCCGCGCCGGTAGGCCAGCTCGGCGCCAGCGGCCACCTGCTCGGCGGCTGGCTCCAGTTGGCTGATCACCAGGTGGCGCCTGTCCTGCGCGCTGCGGGCCTGGGCAGCCGTGTGGGCCAGGTCGGCGTTGGCGCCATCACGCAGGCGGCGCAGCCCGTCCTGGGCGCTGGCCAGGTCGGCCTGGGCGCGTGCCAGTTCACCCTCGTTGGCATGGCGGATGAACAGTGGCACGCTGACGCTGAGCGAAACCGTGTTGCCCGTGCCGCTGCCATTGGTGGCGCTGGTGGGCCAGTGGTCAAACTGCAGGCCCACGTTGACATCCCGTGTGCGGGCGGCGGCGGCCAGGTCACGCGCCAGTTCGGCGGCACTGACGCGGGCCTGGGCGGCGGCCACGTCGGGGCGGTTGCTGGTGCCGGCGTTGGCCGGGTCTGGGCTGGCTGCTGGCTCAACATCGCGCAGGCCAGCCAGTGCAGCGGCCGGCAATGCCGCACCCACGGCTTGCAACTGGGTGGCCAGCGGGCCGGCACCAATCAGCAAGGCCAACTGGCGCTGCAGGCCTTGCCGGTCGGCATCGGCCTGGCGCAAGTCAGCGCGCAACCGGGCGTCGTCCAGGCGGAAGCGGGTGGCGTCCAGTGCCGGGGCGTCACCGGCGCGCACCCGGGCGTCCAGCAGGCGCAGGGATTCAGTGCTGCTGGCCACGGCCGCCTGCAGCATGGCCTGGCGGCCTTGCAGGGCCCACAAATCCTGGTGCATGTGGGCCACGGCGGCGGCGGCGCGGCGCTGCGCATCGGCCAGATCGGCCTGCACGGCCAGGCGGGTGGCGTCGGCCACGGCACGGCGCAAGGCGGGCTTGTTGCCACGCTCCAGCAACTGGTCTAACCGCACCGACTGGTCGTAGGTCTTGCGCCACCACGGCCCGCTGCCCAGGCTGGTGCCCACCGAGCCCGCACCCACCGTGAGCTGCGGGTTGGGCAATTGCCCGGCCACCTGCACATCGGCCACTGCAGCGCCCAGCGCGGCACGGGCGGCGCGCACGTCGGGGTGGCAGTCGGCCACACGCGCCTGCGCCTGCGCCAGGCCCAGCGCAGCGGCGTCGGTGGCCGGCAGATCGGCGCAGGCCAGCACCGGCCCGGCAAGCGCGGTGCACAGCAAGAGGGCAGACAGTTGCATCAGAGGTGGCAGTGGCATCGATGGCCCGAGAAAACAGACAATGACCACAACAGGCCAGGCGCCGCAGCGGCCTGCATGCCTTGCACAACAGGCCAGACAGGCAGCACAGCCGACAGGCTAGGCGCCAGACCTTGCAATCACCTATCGATGGCCCTGCCCGGCCCGCGTCATGCACTTGCTGTTGATCGAAGACGACCCCACCATCGCCCATGAGCTGGCGCTGCGCTGGGGCAAGCGCGACTGGCAAGTGCAAAACGCAACCAGCCTGGCAGCGGCCCGCAACGCATTGGCCCAGCCCGGCCTGTTTGACCTGGTGCTGCTGGACCTGGGCCTGCCTGACGGCGACGGCATCGGCCTGTTGGCCGAGTTGCGCCGCAGCAATGGCCGCATCCCGGTGCTGGTGCTGACCGCACGCGACCAGGTGGCCGACCGCGTGCTGGGCCTGCGCCAGGGCGCCGACGACTACCTGGCCAAGCCGTTTGCCCCGGATGAGCTGGACGCCCGGGTCGAAAGCCTGCTGCGCCGCACCGGCCAGGCACCTGGGCAGCGCTTCAGTTTTGGCCTCTTGCACTGGCTGGGCGACGAGGGCCGCGCCTGCCTTGGTGATGTGCCGCTGGAGCTGTCACCGCGTGAATTTGAGGTGCTGGGCCTGCTGGTGCGGCGGGCACCACGGCTGTGCCCGAAACGGGTGCTGATCGAGGCCCTGTCCGAGCGCAACCTGGAGATCAACGACAGCGCGGCCGAGGTCTACATCTCGCGCCTGCGGCGCCGGCTGGCCGGTGCGGGTGTGGTCATCCGCACCGTGCGGGGCTTTGGCTACCAGTTGGCCCTGCAAGCGCCCGGTGCGGCGCAAGACCCCGAGGTTGAGGCCGAACCGGCGCCTTGAGGCCCATGTCCAGCCCACCACCTGCGGCGCCGCCTGCTGCGCCTGCTGCCGCCGCAGCGCCTGCCACACCCGCACTGTGGCGCGACCTGCTGCGCCGCCTGCTGCTGCCCTTGTTGCTGATCGTGGCCGCCACCGGCGCACTGGGCGTGTACACCGCGCAGCGCCTGACCGACCGCACGTTTGACCGCTGGCTGATCGACGCCGCACGCTCCCTGGCGCGGCAGGTGCGGTTTGTCGACGGTGAGGCGCTGGTGGACCTGGGCGGCGACGCCGAGGCCATCCTGGCCTACGACGTGGTGGACAACACCTGGTTCAGCGTGCAGCAACAACACCGCCACGTGGCCGGCCACCACAACATCCCGAGCCAGGGCCAGCACGAATCGCGCTACGAGGACGCGGTGGTCTTTGATGCCAACTTTGCCGGCCGGCCGGTGCGGGTGGCGTCGGTGCAGGTGGCTGGGGCAAGCGGCGCTGGCAGCGGCACGCCCGGCAAGGGCATGGCAGAGCGCGCCGGCAAGGGCGCGGCCCAGGTGCTGGTGGCTGAAACACTGCACAAACGCAGCGGTGTGCGGGCCGACCTAGAGCTGATGCTGCTGCCGCTCGGTGGCCTGCTGCTGGCCGCCGCCGTGGCCATCGTGCTGGCGCTGCGCTGGACACTGCGGCCGCTGGAGCAGATTGCCGCCAGTTGGAACACCCGCTCACACCTGTCGCTGCAGACCATCGCGCTGCACGGCGTGCCGCGTGAGTTGCTGCCGTTTGCCAGCGCGCTGAACGATCTGCTGTCCCGCATCCACGCGCTGCTGCAGCGTGAGCGGCGCTTTGCCGCCAACGCCGCGCACCAGATCCGCACCCCGCTGGCCGGGTTGCAACTGGGCTTGTCACGCGCTGCGGCAGCGCCCGACCTGGCCAGCGTGCGCGGCGTCATCACCGAGCTGCAGCACAGCACCACGCGCACCGCCCGCTTGCTGCAACAACTGCTGGCACTGGGCCAGCTGGACCCGGAAACCGCCTTTGACCTGGCGCGCAGCCCGCAGGACCTGGTGGCGCTGGCGCATGACGTGGGCGCGTTGTACCTGGACACCGCGCTGGCCCGCCAGATCAGCCTGGAGCTGGTGGCGCCCGGCACACCGGTGTGGGCCAGCGTGCAGGCCGACCTGGTGGGCGAAGCGCTGGGCAACCTGGTGGACAACGCGCTGCGCTATTGCCCCGCCGGCAGCCGGGTGGAGATCCAGGTGCTGGCGCAGCCACCCACCCTGCTGGTGGCCGACAGCGGGCCCGGCCTGCCGGCATCCGAGCGTGCCACCGTGTTGGAGCGGTTTGTGCGCGGCGCCGGCGCCCCGGGTGACGGCAGCGGCCTGGGCCTGGCCATCGTGCAAGAGATCGCCCACCTGCACCAGGCCAGTCTCAGCCTGGACGACAGCCGGCTGGGTGGCTTGGCGGTGCGGCTGGTATTTGATGGCGGCCACCAGGCCGCTGCGTCCTGACAGTACAGCTCAGGGCGCTTCGATCACATCGGCGCCTTTGGGCGGCACAAAGCGGAAGGTCTCGTCGGCCAGCTTGGGGTTGGCCTCGACGGCAGTGAATTGCAAGACCGAGCGCTGGCCAAACGCGTCCACGATCTCCAGCGCGGCCAGCGTCTTGCCACGGAAGCCGATGCGCAACTGTTGCGCGCTGGCGCCCTCCTTCTGGTGCGGCACGGCCTGCACCCAGTCCAGCCCGTCGTGCGCAGGTGCTGCCGTCAGCGCAAAGTCCTTGTCCATCGCGCCGCCTGCCAGCAGCGATGCCGGCGTGGCGCCCAGCGCCTGCGACAGGGCGCGCACCGTGACCTGGTTCAGATCCACGTCATACAGCCACACCTTGCGGCCGTCGGCCACGATCTGCTGCTGGAAGGGCTTGGCGTAGGCAAAGCGGAAACGGTCGGGCCGGGCAAACTCAAAAGTACCGGACGAGGTTTTTTTCTTCACCCCATCGGGCGAGCTGACGGTTTGCATGAAGCTGGCACGGCCGGTTTTCACGTCGCGGGTGAACTCTCGCAGTGTGTCCACCGCGTCGGCCTGCACGGCGCCGGCCGCAGCGGCCAACAGCAGGCCAGAGGCCAGGCGCATCCAGCTGCGTCGCTCAAATTTCACGTTATTCATCCCGTTTTGGCAGCAACAGATCGCGGTTGCCGTTGGTCGCCATGCTGGACACCAGGCCAGACTTTTCCATCTGCTCCAGCAGCCGCGCGGCGCGGTTGTAGCCGATGCGCAGATGGCGCTGCACCAGCGAGATGGACGCCTTCTTGTTTTGCAGCACGATGGCCACTGCCTGGTCGTACATCGGGTCGGCCTCACCATCGCCGCCCGCACCGCCGCCACCACCACCGGGGGCGTCGATGTCACCGTCCAGCACACCGCCCTCCAGGATGCCGTCGATGTAGTTGGGCGCGCCTTGGCTTTTGAGGTATTCCACCACCCGGTGCACCTCGTCGTCGGACACAAACGCGCCGTGCACCCGCACCGGCACACCACCACCGGGCTGCAGATACAGCATGTCGCCCTGGCCCAGCAGCGCCTCGGCGCCCATCTGGTCAAGAATCGTGCGGCTGTCGATCTTGCTGCTGACCTGGAAGCTCAGGCGCGTGGGGATGTTGGCCTTGATCAGGCCGGTGATCACGTCCACGCTGGGGCGTTGGGTGGCCAGGATCAGGTGGATGCCGGCAGCGCGGGCTTTTTGCGCCAGGCGGGCAATCAGCTCCTCGATCTTCTTGCCCACCACCATCATCAGGTCGGCCAGCTCGTCGATCACCACAACCACAAAGGGCAGGCGCTGCAGTGGTTCGGGTTCGTCCGGTGTCAGGCTGAAGGGGTTGCCGATTTTTTGTTCATTGGCCGCCGCTTCGTCGATTTTTTTGTTGTAGCCGGCCAGGTTGCGCACCCCCAGCTTGCTCATCAGCTTGTAGCGGCGCTCCATCTCGCCCACACACCAGTTCAGCGCGTTTGCGGCCTGCTTCATGTCGGTAACCACCGGGCACAGCAGGTGCGGGATGCCCTCGTAGACGCTCATCTCCAGCATCTTGGGGTCGATCAGGATCAAGCGCACATCGCGTGCTTCGGCCTTGTAGAGCAGGCTCAAAATCATCGCGTTGATGCCCACCGACTTGCCCGATCCAGTGGTGCCAGCCACCAGGCAGTGCGGCATCTTGGCCAGGTCCGCCACCAGCGGGGCGCCGATGATGTCCTTGCCCATGCCCATAGTCAGCGGGCTGGTGGCGTCGTGGTAGACCTGCGAGCCCAGAATCTCGGCCAGGCGGATCATCTGGCGCTTGGCGTTGGGCAACTCCAGCGCCATCGTCGTCTTGCCCGGGATGATCTCCACCACCCGGATGCTGACGAGTGACAGCGAGCGCGCCAGATCCTTGGCCAGGTTCACCACCTGGCTACCCTTGACACCGGTGGCCGGCTCAATCTCGTAGCGCGTGATCACCGGGCCGGGTGAGGCCGCCACCACCCGCACCTCCACGCCAAAATCGCGCAGCTTTTTCTCGATCATGCGCGAGGTCATCTCCACCGATTCGGGCGTGACCGAATCCACCCGGTGGGCGGGCGCAGCATCCAGCAAGTCCACCTGCGGCAGCTTGGTGTCGCTCAACTCAACAAATAGCGGTTTCTGCCGCTCCTTGGCCACGCGGCTGCTTTTGGGCACCTCCACCAGCGGGCTGTCAATGATGATGGGTGCGTGGTCGGGGGTCTCGGCGCGCGCCACCGCCACATCGGCCACCTGCTCACGTTCGCGCGTCAGCACCTGGGCGATGCGCTTGTCTTCCTTCGCCTCGCGCGCCTCGGCCTGGCGTTGCCACAGGCCTTCAATCCACTGGCCCAGGCGGTCAGCCACGGCGGCCCACGAGAAGCGCAAGGCCAGCGACAAGCCCAGCACACCGGCCACGATCGACAACACACCCGAGCCGGCAAAACCCAGCCAGCGCATGGACACACCACCCACCACCGCGCCCAGCACACCACCGGCCTGGCCACCGGGCAAGGCACCGTCCAGCCGGTACAGCCTTGTCCACTCCAGGTTGCAACTGGCCAGCAGCAGCAGGGCCAAGCCGGCCCAGGCCATCCAGCGTGGTGTGGTGTCGGCCGTGGCTGGGCCGCGCAAGGCCAGGGCCAGCGTGGCCAGCCAGCCGCGCAGGCCCACCAACATCAGCCACCAGACCGAATAGCCCAAGGCAAACAACGCCAGGTCAGACAGCCAGGCGCCCAGCAGACCGGCCTTGTTGGCCACTGTGGCCGTGCTGCCCGAGGTTGAGAACCCGGGGTCAGCGGCTTGGTGGGTGGCCAGCGCCAGCAACATCAACAACCACAGCAGACCACCACCGACCAGCAGGATTTGCTGGCGTAGCCAGCTATTGTCGGGCGATGCGACGGCATGCTGCGTGGCCAGCGATGCGGCCCCATCAGCACCCAGAGAACCCAGCGGAAATGTCATGCGCCAGATTGTGGCAGCGCTGGCGCCCCTCACTCAGCGGGTACGCCGGGTGATCCCCCGTGGGGTTGCGCTATCGCGCGCACGCCGCAGCGGCGCAGTGGCTTACTCCGGCTGCGGTGCCCGTTCCTTGATCACCACCGACCCGTTCTCCTGGGTCTCGATCACGCCGCGTTCTTCCAGGTCTTTCATCACCCGGCTGACCATCTCGCGCGACGCGCCCACCACCTTGGCCATGTCCTGGCGCGACACCTTGTTGCGGATGATCTTGACGCCGTCCACCTCTTCAGACATCTCCAACAGGGTGCGCGCCACCCGGCCGTAAACATCCAGCAGCGCCAGCGATTCGATCTGCCGGTCGGCATGGCGCAAGCGCCGCACCAGGCCACGCAAGATGGCGTAAGACAGCGACGAGTTCTCGGGCAGGCAGCGTGCAAAGTCAGCCCGGCCCAGGATCAGCATGTCGGTCTGGATCTCGCAGCGCACCGTGGCCGAGTGCGCCTCGTTGTCGATCAGGCTCATCTCGCCAACGTAGTCGCCCGATTCAAGCACCGCAAGAATCACCTCGCGGCCGCGCGCGTCCGAGGTCAGCACCCGGGCGCGCCCGTTGAGCAGGATGTAAAGCGCGTTGGTCTTGCGCCCCTGTTCCACCACCAACTCGCCGCGCCTGAAGCGGCGCTTGACCACGCTGTCGGCAATTGCCTGCGCCTGGTCGTTGGTCAGCATGGAGAACAGCGGCACGCGCCGGATCAGGTCTAAATTGGTCAGCATGGACATGTTGGTTTCCCTTCCGTCGGACAGTGTCTTCTCGATGGCGTCGCGACAGTTCCTCGATCAAGCCGGGTAAAGAACCGCATTTCCGTGCGGATTTCCTATTGTGCCGGGCGAGCGTACCGGCCCTTAGCGTGTCACCCGAACGTGCAACAATTCCCGATCTGCCCGCACCCAGGGCCGTCCCCAGGCCTTGCACTGGGCCGCCAAACCACCAATTGATCCTGATGACCATGAGCACCCCCACCCTGCACGCCCAGGTGTTGATTCTGGGCTCCGGCCCGGCCGGCTACACCGCTGCCATCTACGCCGCCCGCGCCAATTTGAAGCCGGTGCTGGTCACCGGCATGGCCCAGGGTGGTCAATTGATGACCACCACCGACGTGGACAACTGGCCGGCCGATGTGATGGGCGTGCAAGGCCCCGAGCTGATGCAGCGCTTCCAGCAACACGCCGAGCGTTTCAACACACAGATCGTGTTTGACCAGGTGCACACGGTTGATCTCTCGAAGCGCCCGTTCACCCTGACCGGTGACAGCGGCAGCTACACCTGCGATGCGCTGGTGATCGCCACCGGCGCCAGCGCCAAATACCTGGGCCTGCCGTCTGAAGAAGCCTTCATGGGCCGCGGTGTCAGCGGCTGCGCCACCTGCGATGGTTTTTTCTACAAAGGCGACACGGTGGCGGTGATTGGTGGTGGCAACACCGCGGTGGAAGAAGCGCTGTACCTGTCCAACATCGCCAGCACCGTGCACCTGGTACACCGGCGCGACAAGTTCCGCGCCGAGCCCATCCTGCTCGACAAGGTGCGCGACAAAGTGGCCACCGGCAAGATCGTGTTGCACACCTTCAACACGCTCGACGAGGTGCTGGGCGACGCCAGCGGCGTCACCGGCGTGCGGCTCAAGCACGTGAGCACTGGTGCGACCCACGACCTGCCGCTCAAGGGCTGCTTCATCGCCATCGGCCACCAGCCCAACACCGACATCTTCAAGGGCCAGCTGGAGATGAAGGGCGGCTACATCGTCACCCGCACCGGGCTCAACGGCTTTGCCACCATGACCAGTGTGCCGGGTGTGTTTGCCGCCGGCGATGTGCAGGACCATGTCTACCGCCAGGCCATCACCTCGGCCGGCACGGGCTGCATGGCGGCGCTGGATGCACAGCGCTTCCTGGAGCAGCAAGACTGAGGTCAGCGCAGCGGCGCTGACAGGCAGTTTTGCAGCGTCCGCATTCTGGCTATAATCATGGTCTTTGCCGACTGCGGCCGAAGGGCTTTAAGGCTGGATTGTTTGATCCAGCGCTTTGGCCCAGAAGCCCCACAGCCGGCCAAAAACGGCCAGTCCCGAAGCACGCAAGCAAGTATGCAAGCGCAGCGGGCCAAAAGAGCCAAAGCGGCAATTCATCAGGCAGTCAAACCGCAGCAGCAATGTTGCGGCGCCCTCCCTGCGCTGGTTGCCCCGCCTGCAACAGTCAAGATTTTCGGAGAAGCGTCATGGCACGCGTCTGTCAAGTCACGGGCAAGCGCCCGATGGTGGGAAACAATGTTTCTCACGCCAACAACAAGACCAAGCGTCGCTGGCTGCCCAATCTGCAGTACCGCCGTTTCTGGGTCGAGAGCGAGAACCGTTGGGTGCGTCTGCGCATCACCAACGCTGCGTTGCGCCTGATCGACAAGGTCGGCATCGACCAGATCGTGGCCGACCTGCGCGCCAAACACGCGCTTTGATCGTCCAGCTCAACTGACAACGGGGAACACACCATGGCATCCAAAGGCGGACGCGAAAAGATCAAGCTGGAGTCCTCAGCGGGCACCGGCCATTTCTACACCACCAGCAAGAACAAGAAAACCACGCCGGGCAAGCTCGAGTTCATGAAATTCGACCCCAAGGCGCGCAAGCATGTGCTGTACAAGGAAATCAAACTGCGCTGATTGCCACGCGGGGCAACCCGCCGTGCCAGTGCAGCGATCAGCCCGCCCATCGGCGGGCTTTTTTGTGCCCGCGTCCATACTCCAACCATGAAAAGACCGCCGCCAACGCCACCGCAGTACACACTGGCCGTGCTCGTCAGCCTGCTGCTGGTCACGGCCTGCCCGCTGGTGCTGGCCAATGACAGGCCGTTTGAGTCCGCCCGCACGGCGGTGTCCGAAGATGACGACCAGGTCTGGAGCTTCGAGGTCTGGGCTCGCCGTATCGGCCAGGTCCGCAGCGTCACCATCGAGCCCGACTACAGTTTTGATCCGGCCAACTCGGTGCAGATCGAGCTGACCCGCAAGCTGGACCGCTTTGGCCACGAAACCGGCCACGAGGGGGAACTGGAATACAAACATGTGTTCAACCGCCTGGCACGCGACGGCTGGGGCTGGGCCTTGAGCGCCGCCGTCGGTGCTGACCGCAGCAGCGGCGGCACCACGCGAACCACTGCGATACGCCTGCCGGTATCAGTGGACCTGGGGCAGTGGACCGGCAGCACCACCATTGCGCCGCTGCTGCACCTCAACATCGGTCTGCACAAGGCCAGCGAGGCGCACCGGGTCGTCACCAACGCCGTGGCGCTGGAGCAAACCCTGTTCAAGCGCAGCCTGCTGTTTGCCGAATGGGCACGTGAGGGTGATCAGCGTCTGGCGCAAATCGGCATGCGGCATTGGTTGCAGAAAGAAAAACTGGCGGTGGACATCGCCTGGCAGCAACGCTGGGCACCCGGTGAGCGCGCGGTGGGTTGGGTGGCCGGCATCGGCTGGTATGACCTCTGAGCGCTTGAAGCCCCCGGGCCGCTGCCATGCACAACGGCAGCAGGCAACAAAAAAAGCCCCGAGGGGCCTTTTTTGTTGCGGCGGAGACAAGTGCTCAGGCGTGTGCCGCGCGCAGCTTGATCGAGAACTGCTCCAGCGCCTCGATGCCGCTGCTCTCGGCCTTTTTGCACCAGGCTTGCAAGTCCACCACCAAGGTGTCGGCTGACACGTTGGTGCGGGTCCAGAGCAGGCGCAACTCTTCACGCATGGCCACCAGCTTGGCCAGCTTGGGGCTGCCGTTCACGGCGGTGGCCAGTTGTGGCAGCAGGTTGGCGGGGATTTTTTCGGCATCCCGGTGCAGCCAGCGCTGGGCCAGCTTCATCTCGGCCAGGTTGGCGCTGCCTTGGGCCTTGACACGTGCCAGCTCATGGCTGCAAGCCGCGCGCAGCTCATTGGCGTACTTGGCCATTAGCTCGTACCGGTTGGCGATGATCGCCTCCAGCGTGTGGGCATCGGCCTGCGGCCGCACTGCGCCCAATTTGAGCTGCGGCGCGGTCTTGCGCACCTTGGCCCAACCCACCATTTCCATCGCCCGGATGTAGCCCCAGGCAATGTCGAACTCAAACGGCTTGACCGAAAACTTGGCCGACGTGGGGTAGGTGTGGTGGTTGTTGTGCAGTTCTTCACCGCCGATCAGGATGCCCCAGGGCGACACGTTGGTGGACGCATCAGCCGCCTCGAAGTTGCGGTAGCCCCAGTAGTGGCCAATACCGTTGATGATGCCGGTGGCCATCACTGGAATCCACAACATCTGCACCGCCCACACCGTCAGGCCAATGGCCCCGAACAGTGCCAGGTCGAGGATCAACATGACGCCCACACCCTGCCAGCTATAGCGGGTGTAGAGGTTGCGCTCGATCCAGTCGTCGGGCGTGCCCTTGCCGTATTTGTCGATGGTGTCCATCACCTTGGACTCGGCGCGGTACAGCTCGACACCGGTCAGCAGCAAAGCCTTGATGCCGCGGGTCTGCGGGCTGTGCGGGTCTTCTTCGGTCTCGCACTTGGCGTGGTGCTTGCGGTGCACGGCGACAAATTCTTTCGTCACCATGCCGGTGGTCAGCCATAGCCAGAAGCGCAAAAAGTGCTGAGGAATAGCGTGCAAGTCCAGCGCACGGTGCGCCTGGGCGCGGTGCAAGAAGATGGTGACCGCGCAAATGGTCACGTGGGTCATCACCAGCGTGACCAGCAGCACCTGCCACCAAGTGGCGCCAGCCCACAACCCATGGGCGCCCCAGTTCAGCAGTGCGTCAGAAAGCGTCGAAAACAAGCTCATCTTGTCCCTTGAACGCCCGGAAATGGGGCGAATCCACGATTGTAGCGAGCGCACCCTCCAAAAATCAGCGGGAATTGCGTAGCGGCCATGCCGCTATTTCAGAGTTGGGGGTGATTTGCGCTGGCGCAATGCAACCGGTTGCAAAGGCATTGGCGCAGCGGGCACAGCCGCAGCGTCAGCGGCGCTGCCAGACTGCCGCAAAAAAGCCGTCGGTGCCGTGTTTGTGCGGCCACAGGCGCAGGTAGCCGTTGTGTGTCAACTCGTCGGCCCGCTCCACATGGGCTGCGGCCAGCGCCTCTTGCGCCGGCAACGGCACAAAGTCGGGGTGGGCGGCGCCAAACGCCTCGGCCACCACCTCGTTTTCATCGCGCAGCAGGCTGCAGGTGGCGTAAACCAGCCGGCCGCCGCTTTTGAGCAGGCGCGAGGCGCTGTCCAGGATCGCGGTCTGCTTGGCTTGCAGCTCCACCACCGCCTGCGGCGACTGGCGCCATTTCATGTCGGGGTTGCGCCGCAGGGTGCCCAGGCCGGAGCACGGCGCGTCCACCAGCACCCGGTCGATCTTGCCGGACAGGCGCTTGACACGTTCATCACGCTCGTGCGCAATTTGCGCTGGATGCACGTTGGACAGCCCACTGCGGGCCATGCGCGGTTTGAGTGCATCCAGCCGGTGGCCGGACGTGTCAAAGGCGTAGAGCCGGCCGGTGGACCGCATGGACGCGCCGATGGCGAGTGTTTTGCCACCCGCGCCGGCGCAAAAATCAACCACCATCTCACCGCGCTTGGCGTCCAGCAGCACGGCCAGCAACTGGCTGCCTTCGTCCTGCACCTCGATGTCGCCGCGGTTGAAGGCGTCGATCTTTTGCAGCGCGGGCTTGCCCGGCACCCGGATGCCCCAGGGTGAATACGGCGTGGCCGCCACCCGCAGGCCGGCCTGGTTGAGGATGGACAGCACATCCTCGCGCTTGGCCTTGAGCACGTTGACCCGCAAGTCGAGCGAAGCCTGGTCATTGAGTGCGGCCACCATCGGCCAGAACTCAGCTTCGGGCAGTTGGCTGCGCAACGCCGATGCCAGCCAGTCGGGCAGGTTGTGGCGCAGTTTTTCAGAGAAGCTGGCCGGGTCCACCGCCAGCACCTGAGTGCGCCATTGCTGCTCATTGGGCCCCACCGCGCCACGCAGCAGGTTCTGGTCACCCGACCACGCCAGGATGGCCAGGCGGCGCTCCAGCGCGCCGGTGCCGCTTTGGGCCTGGTGCTGCAGCAGGGTGCGGCGGCGCAGCACGGTGTAGGCGGTCTCGGCCAGCGCGTGGCGCTCGCGTGGCCCCAGCGTGCGGTGCTTGCGGAAAAAACCAGAGACGATGGTGTCGGCCGGTGCGTCGAGTTTCAAGACTGCACGCAGCAGTTCGGTGGCCAGGTCCAGCAGGGCGGTAGGATGCATCCCCCGATTATCCGCGCCATGCTCCGGCCCGGCTGTTGAGCACACTTGCCGATGTCTGACTTGCCGCCGTTGTTGCTCCCGTTGTTGCCGCCGTTGTTGCCCACGTTGTTGCCCACACTACCGCCGGCGCCGCTTGGCCGATATCGCCACTACAAGGGCAATACCTACGACTTGATTGGTGTGGTGCGGCACAGTGAAACGCTGCAACCGCTGGTGTTGTACCGGCCTTTGTATGGAGAGGCTGCGCTGTGGGTGCGGCCCTACGCGATGTTTTTTGAATCGGTGCTGGTGGACGGTGTGCTGCAGCCGCGGTTTGCCCGGCTGCCCGACGCAGCCGATCAGACCAGCAGCTGAGACTGCCCACCGCTGCGGTGCACCACGGCGCCCTGCACCATCAGCTGACCAGTGACCCACCAGCACACCGCCAGCGGGTAGAGCCGGTGCTCGGCCCCCAGCACCCGGGCCGCCAGCGCCTCGGGTGTATCACCGGCCAGCACCGGCACCACGGCTTGCGCCACGATGGGTCCGTGGTCCAGCGTGGGGGTGACCAGATGCACCGTGGCGCCGGCCAGCTTGCAGCCGGCTTCAAGCGCCCGGCGGTGGGTGTGCAGCCCGGCAAACGCCGGCAACAGCGACGGGTGGATGTTGAGCAGGCGGCCGGCGTAGTGCGCCACAAAACCATCCGTCAGGATGCGCATGAAGCCGGCCAGCAGCACCAGGTCGGGCGCAAAACTGTCGATCACGCTGGCCAGTTCGGCATCAAACGCTTCGCGGCTGGGGTGGGCTGTGTGGTCCACCACGGCGGTGGCAATACCCTGCGTCTGCGCAAATTGCAGCCCTGCCGCGCCGGGCTTGTTGGACACCACGGCCACCACCTGCGCGGGCCAGCCTTGGTCCACACAGGCCTGGATGATGGCCTGCATGTTGCTGCCCTGGCCGGAGATGAGGATGACGATGCGCTGCATGGCGGGGTGCGAGTGTATTGGGGCGTCCTGGGCATACAGCGTCCTGGGCATACAGCGTCGGTTGGCAGCCCACCGCAACCAGCCGGGCTGCCAACCAGCCTCTGCCAAAATCCCGCTCTCTTTGAAGGACACACCATGTCATCCGCTGAATCCCCTGCACGACAGCCGCAAGGACAGCCCCAAGAACAGCCGCCAACGCGCCCACGCGCCCGGGTGCTGTCGGGCATGCGCCCCACGGGTGCGCTGCACCTCGGCCACTACCACGGTGCGCTGAAAAACTGGGTGCGGCTGCAGGCGGAGTACGACTGCTTCTACTTTGTGGCCGACTGGCATGCATTGACCACCCACTACGAAAGCCGTGAGGTGATCGAGCGCAATGTCTACGACATGGTGGTGGATTGGCTGGCCGCCGGGCTGGACCCGGAGCGCGCCACCATCTTCATCCAGAGCCGCCTGCCCGAACACGCCGAGCTGTTTACCCTGCTGGCCATGGGCACACCGCTGGGCTGGCTGGAGCGGGTGCCCACCTACAAAGACCAGATCGAGAAGCTGAAGGACCGCGACCTGGCGACCTACGGGTTTCTGGGCTATCCGCTGCTGCAGGCGGCCGACATCCTGATCTACAAAGCCGCGTTTGTGCCGGTGGGCGAGGACCAGTCATCGCACGTGGAGCTGACCCGCGAGGTGGCGCGCCGCTTCAACCACCTGTACGGCCGTGGTGCGGATTTCAACGCCCGCGTGGCCGCCGCGCTGGGCAAGCTGGGCAAGGACGATGCGCGCTATTTTGAGAAGCAGCGCAAGGCCTTTGGCGAGACCGGCAGCGCCGAGGCGCTGGCCAAGGGTGAGGCCATCGTCAAGAAGGCGCACCTGCTGCTGGCGCCGGAAGAAACCGAGCTGCTGCAGGGCCAGTTGCGCGGCAGTGGCCGCACCATCCTGCCCGAGCCACTGGCCCTGCACACCGAGGTGACCAAGCTGCCCGGCCTGGACGGCGCCAAGATGAGCAAGAGCTACGGCAACAGCATCGCCATGCGGGATGAGCCGGCGGTGGTGACACAAAAGATCCGCAAGATGCCCACCGACCCGGCGCGTGTGCACCGCAGCGACCCAGGCAACCCGGCGCTGTGCCCGGTGTGGCAGTTCCACAAGGTGTATTCCGACGCGCCCACCCAGGCCTGGGTGCAGCAGGGTTGCACCAGCGCCGGCATCGGCTGCCTGGACTGCAAACAACCGGTGATTGACGCCATCCTGAAAGAGCAGCAGCCCTGGCGCGAGCGGGCCGAGACCTACCTGGCCAACCCCAAGCAGGTGCACTGGATCTGCGAGATGGGCACCGAGCGCGCCCGCACCGTGGCACGCCAGACCATGAAGGACGTGCGTGAGGCGATGGGGCTGAACTACTGATGCACCCGGCTTGCTGACACATCCGGCTTGGCTGACACACCCGGCTTGGCCGATGCAGCCGGCGCTGCAATCCGGCTGATCAGCCGGGCTGGCTCAACCACCCGCCGCGCGCTTGGCGCGGATGCGCAGATGGGCGTCGCGGCCACGCGCCTTCCACTGCGCCACCTGGGCCTGACGCTGCTGCACGGTCAGCGCGTCGCGGCCGGCCTCGCGCAGCAGCTTGTGGTAGTTGTGCAGGCGCGGGGTGTCCACCGCGTCGCGCACCGCGCAGCCCGGCTCCTGGCCGTGCTGGCAATTGCGGAAGCGGCAATGCGGCGCCCAACGTGCAACGTCGCCAAACGCGTCGGCCAGGTGGTCGGCGTCGCCTACCTCCAGGCGCAGCGCACGCAGCCCCGGGGTGTCGATCACACACGCGCCGCCCGGCAGTGGCAGCAGGCTGCGCACGGTGGTGGTGTGGTGGCCGCGGCCATCACCGGCCCGCACGGCACCGGTGGCTTGCTGCGCCTTGGCGCTGAAGGCCTGCCGCAGCGTGTTGGACATGGTGCTTTTGCCAGCACCACTGCTGCCCAGCAGCACCAGCGTGCGGCCCAGACCCAGCCACGGGCGTAGCGCTTCAGCCGCCGCCGGCTGGCGCACGTCCAGCGCCAATACGCTGCTGCCCGCCGGCAGCAACTGGCGGGCCTGGGCCAGGCGCTGGCCCACCAGGTCGGCCGGCACCGTGTCGGCCTTGCTCAGCACCAGCACGGCATCGACCCCGGCCAGTTGCACCAGGGCCAGATAGCGCTCCAGCCGGCGCAGGTTGAAGTCGGCGTCCAGGCCCATCAGCAACAGCGCTGCGTCCACATTGCTGACCACTGCCTGGCGTTTGAAGCCGCCTCGGCTGTCACCCGTGTTGCTGCGGCTGTTGCGGATGACGCGGCGGCTGATCTGGTGTTGCGGCAACAGCCGGCAGGTGATGCACCAGCGATCACTGCCGTCACTGCACATGGGCTGGGCCAGCACCCAGTCACCCACCGCCAGGCCTTCGTCCTGCGCCTGCAAATCGCGCTGCAACGCGCTGCCACACTGGGCACGGTGGGTGTTGTGGCCGTCGTGCAGCAGCAGGTGGTCACGCTGCACGGCCACCAGGCGCATGGTGCGGTCCTGCGGGTTGGCCAGGCCGCAGGCCAATTGCTGGCGCATGGCCGGGCTCAGGCCCAGCGCGGTCAAGGCGTCGAAATCAATCCAGTCGGTCATGGTGATGCGTCATCCATCCATGCCGGCCAGCACCACCACCCGCAGGCAGCGGCCCGGCCAGCCAGCGGTGCCGCTGCCCGGCTGGGCTGCGCGACACCCGGGCGCAGCGGGCTTGAACGCACGCTGCAAGGCGGGGTGGAAGTCGGTTTGCTGCGCACCGGGGGTGCGCCGGGTATGTCCGCTGTGTCAGCGCGCCAAGGTGGCGGCTTGGCTAGCGTGCTGGGTGCAGCCGTTGATGCACACAAACCGACCGGGGGCAATGTTTTTCTGGGTCATGGCACGCTCCTCAAGGTCGGTGAACAAGGGGGCGCAGTGTGGTCTTGTGGCGCTACCGGGTCAAGCCGCACTTCTATCACGCTGATGAGCACCGCAGCAGGCCACCCGCAAGCCGAATGCTGCATGAATCAAGGGAAAACCCTATACTGCAGTGCAGCATGAATCCAACCCGGATCCATGCCGACCAGGAGTCACCACCATGACCAATGCTTCCATGACCTTTGGCCGCCCGACCCGGTTGGCCATGCCCCGCGGCTCAATCTGGCTGGGTACGCTTGCTGCCGCCATGATCAACAGCCTGCGCAAACTCGACACCTGGCAGCTCAGCCAGCAGCGCAGCGAGCCCAAGACCGCTGATGACGTGATGGCCTGGGCCAGCCGCATCGAGGCCACCGAGCCCAGCTTTGCATCCGACCTGCGCGCCGCCGCGCTGCGCTCGATCAGCAAAGACGCCTGACGCACGCGGTGCCGGCCGACGCACCGCTGCTGCCCACCCGTCCGGGGTGATGACCAATCCGGGCCCGCCGCTACCATCCGCGTTTTGGCATTTTGCGCAGCACAGCGCAGCGAATGGCAGCAATGCAGCACCGATGGACCCCCCCGGCGCTTGCGCGTGCAACCACGCGGACTGCCATACACGCGGCAGAACACGCGACAGAACACACGGCCGCACCCCGGCCTGACCGCCGCGCCTGCCTGGGCACGTTGTTGGGCTGGGCCGGCGCGGCCAGTGTGGCCGGTTGTGCCAGCGGCCCTGCACCGGTGCCTGATGTCGAGGTCGCCAGCCCGGCCCACCACCCCAGCAGCGCGGCAGCACCGGCCTTGCGGGTGCTGCCGTTTTCGGGCAGCGCGGTGGGCGCATCACCGGCTGGCTGGCACCCGTACGTGGTGCGCCGTGACGTGCACCACACCCAGTACGCAGTGGTGCAAGACGGGCCGCAGCGGGTGCTGCATGCGTCGGCCACATCGTCGGCCACCGGGCTGCGCTGCACTGTGCAGATCGACCCGGCGCGCAACAGCCGCCTGCGCTTTTAGTTGGCGGGTGCAAAGCGTGCCGGCCCAGGGTGATGTGGCCGTGCCCGAGCATGACGACTGCCCGGCCCGCCTGATCCTGGCCTTTGGCGGCGACGATACCCGCCTGCCGCTGCGCGACCGCCTGGTCTATGAGCAGGTGGAGTTGTTCACCGGCAACCGGCTGCCGTTTGCCACGCTGATGGATGTGTGGGACGGGGGTGGCCACGCGGTGGAATCGGTGCACCGCAACCACCGCAGCAGCCGCATCCAGTACCTGACGGTGGAAAGTGGCAGCGCCCGCGCCGGCCGCTGGCTGCGGTATGAGCGCAACGTGCTGACCGACTACCGGCGGGTGTTTGGCGAGGCGCCCGGCCCCATCATCGGCGTGGGGGTATTGACCGATGCCGATGCCTTGAAGATCGACCTCGAAGCCTGGTACGGCGACATCACGCTGACACCACCGAGCGCTTGAGCGCGCTGGGTGGGTGCCGGGTGGGTGCCGGGTGGGTGCAGGCTGGGCGCTACGGCGGGCTGGCGCATGTGGGCGGGCTGGCGCATGTGGCCGGCAGCACCAGGCTGACCGCCAGCCCGGGCTGGGCATTGCGCAACTCCAGGCCGCCGCCGTGTGAGCTGGCCACCCGTTGGCACAGCGACAAGCCCAGCCCCACACCACCGCTGGCCCGGGTGCGGGCGGCGTCCGGCCGGTAAAACGCATCGCTCAAGCGGGGCAGTTGGCTTGGGTCAACCCCGGGGCCGTGGTCACGCACGGTCAGGCGGATCACGCCGGCCGCATCGCGCTGGGTGCGCAACAGCACCGCCGTGCCCGCGCCGTGGCGCAACGCGTTGTCCAGCAGGTTGCGCACCAGCAACTGCAGGCGCGCCCGGTCCAGCCACAGCACCGGCAAGGCTTGGCCAAGCTGCAGCAGCACACCGCTGTCGGCAAATTGCGCGGCCACCAGGTCTTGCACCAGCGCATTCAGGTCGGTGGGGGCGCGCTGCAGTGCGGCGGCGCCCACGGCCAGGCGCTCGGCCTCCAGCAGGTCACTGACCAGGTCGCGCATCAGGCCCAGGTCGCGCAGCAAGGCATTGCGCTCGGGCCCATCGGCCAGCAACTCAGCGTGCAGGCGGGCACGGGTGAGCGGCGAGCGCAGCTCATGGCTGATGGCCAGCAGCAGGCCTCGCTGGCCGTCCAGCATGTGCTGCAGGCCACTGGCCATGTTGTTGACTTGCGCCGCCAGCTCACCCAGTTCATCGCGCCGGCGCAGCGGGATGGTCTGTGAAAAATCGCCCTGGCCATAGCGCAGCGCACCGGCGCGGATGTCGTCCAGCGGCCGGAACAAGCGACGCACCACGGCGTAAGCGCCAGCGGTCAATGCCAGCAGTCCGGCCAGCCCCAGCCAGCCGTGCCAGCGCGGCCGCTCCGCCCAGCGCCAGTCGCCCAGGCCAAAGCGGATCTGGTGGCCGTCAGCGGTGTGGCGGACCAGGCCGTCGCTCAGGCGCTCATGCGGACCATCACCTGCGCCGTCGTGCAAGGCCGGGTTGCGTGGCCCGTGCCCGTGGCGCTGCGGGTGCGACGCCCACTGCACCTGCGGCCCGTCAATGCGGATGGCCAGCGGCAGCCGGGTGGTGATGGCCCGGGCGCGCGCCACGTCGGGTGGGCTGCCGATCTCAGCGGCCAGGCGGTCCAGGTAGTCGGCCAGCAGCGGCCGCGCCAGATCACGCCAGCCGGTGGAAAACAGCTCTCGGGTGGCGGCAAAAAACAGCCCGCTGATGCCCAGCGCCAGCAGCAGGAACAACAACACCAGCCGCGCCTGCAACGAGTGGCGCAGGTGGTGGCGCCAACGGCGGTTGGTGTGCACCGGGGGTGCCAGGGCTGCTTGGCGGGCCGGGCCGGGGCCACCGGCCGCAGCCGTCATGGCGCCGGCCCCAGCGCCAGCGTGTAGCCGGCATTGCGCAGGGTCTTGATGCAGTCCAGCGGCGCCAGCTTGCGGCGCAGCCGGCTGACCAACAAATCCACCGCCCGGGTGTACAGGTCCGCATCGCGGCCACGCAAGCGGTTGAGGATCTCGTCGCGGCTGAACACGCGCTGCGGCTCGCGCGCCAGCAGCCACAGCAGCTCAAACTCGGTGCCGGTCAGGTCCACCGGCTGGCCCTGGCGCTGCACGGCGCGGCGCAGCGGGTCGATCCGCAGACCGTCCAGCAGCAGTGGCTGGGTGGCGTCTGGCGCCGGCGGATTGGCGCTGGCGCTGGCGCTGGCGCTGGCGCTGGCGCTGGCGCTGGCGCTGGCGCTGGCGGGCGCTGGCGGGTGCTGTGGTGGCGGCCAAAAGTGCCGGCCGCGCCCGGCGCAGCAGGGATTGCAGGCGGGCCGCCAACTCACGCGGCTCAAACGGCTTGGCCAGGTAGTCGTCTGCGCCTAACTCCAGGCCCACCACCCGGTCGCTCAGCTCACCCCGGGCGGTGAGCATCAGCACCGGCACGTCGCTGTAAGCGCCGCCCTGCTGGCGGATCTGGCGGCACAGCGCAAAACCGTCCATCTCGGGCAGCATCACGTCCAGGATCACGGCCTCGAAGGCTTGTGCCGGGTCAAGCGCTGCAGCGCCCAGCAAGGCCAGGCCGGCGCTGGGGCGCAGCGCGGCCACCAAGACAAAGTCAAAGCGCTGCAGATAGGTGGCCAACGGTGCGGCCAAGTGCTCGTCGTCGTCGATCAGCAGGATGCGGTGCATGGGATGGTGAATGGCGGGCTGCGTCAGTGTCGCGGACCAGCAGGGTGCCACAGCCGCGTGCCCAACCGCGTCCATCGCCCGCGCCCATCAACCGCGCCAGTGGCCCCGGCCACGTGCGATGAAGTCGCGCACTTTTTGCTGCTGCGCCGGCTGCAGGCTGTCGAAGAAGTCAGCCATCGCAGCCACCACGGCGGGCGCCTTGTCGCGCAGCGCGCCGGTCTTGCTGTCCACCAGGGCCTGGGCGCGGCTGCGGTCAAACTGGCTGCCGGCCATCAGCGCGGCCAGCTCGGTGCGCGGGTTGGTGCCGGGGTTGGCTGCGGGGTTGGTGGCATCGCCCATCAGCGCGTTGCGTTGCGCCTTGATGGCATCGGCCAGCAGGCCCAGCTTGGCTTTTTGCGCGGCGTCCAGCGCCAGCTCGCGGCTGGCCTTGTCGATGAAGCGCTCACGCATCTGCGTCATGTCGGCCTCGCTCATCATGCCGCCGTGGTGGCGGTGGGCGCAGGCCGACAGGCCGCCAAACAACACGGCGGTGCCGAACACGCCGATCAGGGTGTATTTGATCCAGGGTGTCATTCTTGACTCGATTCACAGGGGTTGGACATGGCCAGCATCCTCGCGCTGGCAGCACGCCGGGTCTTCTCAGCGCGGTATCGGCGTGTATCGTTTTTTGTCAGGTGGGCGCTGGGTATGCTGAGGTGGTGAACACGCCCGTGCCTGCAACATCAACCGCTCTGCCCGGTGCCACGCTGGTCTACGAAGACGCCCACCTGCTGGTGGCCACCAAACCCGCCGGCCTGCTGTGTGTGCCCGGGCGTGGGGCCGACAAGGCCGACTGCCTGGTGACCCGGCTGCAAGCCCACTGGCCCGATGCGCTGACGGTGCACCGACTGGACATGGCCACCTCCGGCCTGGTGCTGTTTGGCCGGGGTGCGGCGGTGCAACGCCTGCTCTCAGCCGCGTTTGCCATGCGCCAGGTGCACAAGACTTACGAGGCGGTGGTGGCCGGGCTGGTGGCAGACGACAGCGGCGAGATCAGCCTGCCACTGGCGGCAGACTGGCCCAACCGGCCGCGCCAGCAGGTGGACCATGTGCTCGGCAAACCTTGCCTGACCCACTGGCAGGTGCTGCAGCGCGACCCATTGGCCGGCACCACCCGGCTGCGATTGACGCCCATCACCGGCCGCACCCACCAGTTGCGGGTGCACCTGGCCGCCCTGGGCCACCCGATCCTGGGCGATGGGTTGTATGCACCACCCGCCTTGACCACCGCCGCGCCACGCCTGCTGCTGCATGCCTGTGCGTTGCGCCTGGACTCGCTGCCCTGGCTGAACGGGCCGATGGCGTTCAGCAGCGCGGCGCCGTTCTAACAATCCTGCGGTGCAGCCTGCAGCGCCGGACTCGGGATCAGCGGCAGCGTCGCACGCTGTCGACGTCACGCTGCCGGCCGGGTGCTGCCGCTGATCACCCGCCCCTTGCGGGCAGCGCGCCGGCAGTCAACGGCTCAGGCCTCGGGGTCGATCACCCGGTCGTCCTCCGGGTCGTCCGGGATCGCGGCGGGGACCGGCCCCTGGTCGGGCTGCACCGGCATTGAACCCGGCACAAGCGCGTCGGGAACATCGTGGATCGGGTGATGTTTGTGTGTACCGGAGCCTGACATGACGATCTCCTGCGTGCCAACGCCGTCGTCGGGTCGGGCACAGTCTGCGGTGCTGGACAAAGCCGTCAACACCCGTGTGAACGAAAGGCTTGTCGAGGGCCGGACGGGCCTGCGTGTCGCCCGGCGCGGAAGACTGCAGGGTGGCGGCGCAGCGCCAACCCGTCTGTGCGTTTTCGCGCATTGCACGCATCGCCCAGCCGCCAGTGCTTTGAGACCCGGGCGCCACCGCTGTGCGGCAACGCACGGACCATCCGATGAGCAAGGCGGACCATCTGATCCATTGCCCCCGCAGTGAGCCGGACTCTGCAACCAGTTTGGTGGCCGCACTGCGCGGTGAGCAATGGCAAGCCCCGCCACTGCGATGCCGTCGCGTTTGTCCAAGAGACCCGGAGCCGTCATGCCTCAAAAAACCTGGAGCGCCAAGCGCGAGCGCCAATACGCGCACATCAAGGACAGCCTGCTCGACAGGGGCAGGCCCGCGCCGCTGGCAGCGGAGATCGCCGCCCGGGTCGTCAACAAGGAGCGGGCGCAGCACGGTGAATCGGTGGCGGCCAGCCCCTCGTCGATCAACGACATGTCCGCCGGCCGACGCGGTGGCCTGCGCTCCCACAAGGGGCCGGGCGGCCGAACCCTGCTGCAGCTTCGCAACGAGGCGCGCCAGCGGAACTTGAAGGGCCGGTCGGCCATGAACAAGGCGCAGCTTGAAGCTGCATTGACGCCACAACGCGAAACCCATGCAGGCAAGCCGGCATGAGCAAACCCTTTCAACAGCGGATTGTTCTGCCAACCGTTGGCAGACCAAACAGGTGGCGCACCACTTCTGCGGCCATTGCGGCTGCGCCATGTTCAGCGACAGCCCGGCCTTCGAGCCGGATGGTCAGCGGGACGGTAGCTGCCGCAGGATTGGCGTCAATGCCCGCCTGTTCGACAACGTCAATGCCGCGCTGGCCTCGATCACCGTCATCGACGGCAAGCACCTTTGGTCGTTCTGCCATTTGGCTGAACAGGAGCGCAACATGACCGTGCAACTCACACCGGCGACCGAACTGGCCACAGCGGCCAAGACCCCGTTTCCGGGGGCGTCGCCCGACTACGAGGCGGCCCGCCAGGCCTTGCTGGCCGAGGAGATTGAATTCCGTCGCCACATGACCCGGCTGTGCGCGCAGCGCCGCGCCTTGCCGCCGGGGCCGGTGATCACCAAAAACTACCGTTTCAAGGATGAGCAGGCGTTTGAGGTTGGCTTGCCGGAGCTCTTTGGCGACAAGGACACGCTGGTCACCTACTTCTGGATGTACGGGCCGCAGCGTGAACGGCCCTGCCCGATGTGCACCAACTGGCTCGGGTCGGTCAACGGCAACGCCGCCGATATCCAGCGGCGCGTGGCGCTCAAAATCCTGGGGCGCTCCCCGTTGGAGCGGCAATTTGCGTTTGCCCAAGAAAGAGGCTGGCGCGACCTGAACTTTGTGCAGACGGTCGGTGACGACTACGCCAACGATCTTGGCATCCTGAAGCCGGACGGCAGCGAGTCCCCGGCGCTGGTCGTCTTTCAACGCGACGGGGACCAGATCCGTCTGTTCTGGACCAGTGCGATGCGTTTGGAGATGGCCGATCCTGGTCAGGACCCGCGTGACGCACCCGACATCGCATCGCTCTGGTCGGTGCTGGACCTGACGCCTGAGGGACGCGGGGCCGACTGGTATCCCAAGCTGAACTACTGATCCGCGCCGGCCTGGTTTGTCTGCAGACCAAGCCCGCACCCGGTCCATCGACCATTGCTCAAGGAGCGCACATGACCCCGACCACCGGCACGCCGCCACCGTCCACACCTGCCGATCAAGACCTTGCCGAGCAAGCCCGTCCCGGTTTTGGCATTCCGTCGCAAGACCCCAGGCCAGGGGCCCAGATGCAGCTGGAACCCGAGGAGGCCGAGCGTGAGGCCAAGTCGGTGTTGACGGGGGGCGGCGTGGTGGTTGGTGCGGCCACAGGCGCAGCGGTCGGCGGCGTGGTGGCTGGCCCAGTGGGCGCAGTGGTCGGGGGCACGCTGGGTGCTGTTGCCGGCGCGCTGGGTGGCGCGGCCGCAGGCAGCCTGGTGAAGCCGGACGAGTCGAGCCGCACCGCCACAGCGCCTGCCGGACCGCGCACGCCCGCAGATTGATGGCATTGGTGGCCACCCTGCGACGCCCACCGGCGCCGCAGCCCAAGCGCCTCAGGCCGCCGTGACCGGCGCGGCCGCGCCCAACACACTGCGCCCCAGCGCCTCGGCCACCTCAATCCCGTCCACCCCGGCCGACATGATGCCGCCGGCATAACCCGCCCCCTCACCGGCCGGATACAGCCCCGCCACGTTGAGGCTTTGAAAATCCCGACCGCGTGGGATGCGCAGTGGCGACGAGGTGCGGGTCTCCACGCCAGTCAGCACCGCATCCGTCATGGCAAAACCCTTGATCTGGCGCTCAAAGGCAGGCAGCGCCTCGCGGATGGCGGCCAGTGCGGGCTCGGGCAGGCTGCCACGGCCGGGCTCGGCAAGATCAGTCAGCAGCACGCCGGGTTGGTACGACGGAACCACGCTGCCCAGGGCCGACGCCAGTGTGCTGCCATGCCGGCCGGCGATGAAATCACCCACCAACTGCGCGGGCGCGTGGTAGGTCTCGCCGCCCAGTTGGTAGGCCCGGCGCTCCCAGATGCGCTGGAAGGTGATGCCGTCCAGCGGGCTCACCGGCCCGCTGGCCAGGCCGTCCTGCCGGTAGTCTTGCGGGCTGATGCCCACCACGATGCCGGCGTTGGCGTTGCGCTCGTTGCGTGAATACTGGCTCATGCCGTTGGTCACCACCCGGCCCACCTCACTGGTGGCCGCCACCACCGTGCCACCCGGGCACATGCAAAAGCTGTACACCGCGCGGCCGTTGGCAGCGTGGTGCACCAGCTTGTAATCGGCCGCGCCCAGGATGGGGTGGCCGGCGCTGGGGCCAAAGCGCGCGCTGTCAATCAGGCTTTGTGGATGCTCGATGCGCAAGCCGACTGAAAACGGCTTGGCCTCCATCTGCACACCGCGCCCGTGCAGCATGGTGAAGGTGTCGCGCGCGCTGTGGCCCACGGCCAGCACCACGTGGTCGGTGCGCATGTCGGTGCGCTGCCCGGCGGCGTCCAGCACGCTCAAACCCCGCACATGGCGGCCCGGCTGGCGGCCGGCTTGTCCGGCAGGCCCGTCCTCGATCAGCACATCCACCACCCGCTGGCCGAAGCGCACCTCACCACCCAGCGCGATGATTTCGGCCCGCATCTTCTCGACCACGCCCACCAGCCGGAAGGTGCCGATGTGCGGCTTGGCGATGAACAGGATCTCCTCGGGCGCGCCGGCTTTGACAAACTCGGTCAGCACTTTGCGGGTGAGGTGGCGCGGGTCGCTGATCTGGCTCCACAGCTTGCCGTCGCTGAATGTGCCGGCGCCACCCTCACCAAACTGCACATTCGACTCGGGTGTCAGCACGCCCTGGCGCCACAGCGCCCAGGTGTCCTTGGTGCGCTCACGCATCGCTTTGCCCCGCTCCAGCACGATGGGCCGCAAGCCCATCTGCGCCAGCACCAGCGCGGCAAAAATGCCGCAAGGGCCAAAACCGATCACCACCGGGCGCAGCGGGCCGCTGGTGAAAAAATCCACCGGGGCCTGGCCCACCGGCTGGTAGCGGGTGTCGGGGCTGGGCCGCACATGCACATCACCGGCGTGGCGGGCATACAGCGCGGCCTCGTCCACAGCGGGGCTGAGTTGGCAATCCACGGTGTAGATCAACACCACGGCCGACTTTTTGCGCGCATCAAAGCTGCGCTTGAAGACGCTGAAGTCAGCCAGTTCGGCATCCAGCAGGCCCAGGCGTGACAACAGCGCCGGGCGCAGCGCGTCGGCAGCGTGGTGGAGCGGCAGGCGCAACTCGGTGAGTCTCAGCATCTGAGGTCCATCCTGACGACGACCTTGACGAAAACAGGCCCTGGCCTGCCCCGGCACACCCGCTTGTCGGGTGGGCCAGAGTGAGCCAGGGCCGTTGCAGCCACTGCGGCGCCGGCTGTCAGTTGCCGAGGCAACCGCCAGGCCGTCGCAAGGTCAGCCGCCTTTGTGCGGCCGCTTGCCCGGGTTTTTCTTGCTGCGGGTGTGTGAACCACGCTCCAGGCTGATCTTCTGGCCCTTGGGCGCTGTGAAGCACACGCCGGGGGGCGCTGCGGGGCGCGGGGTGGCCTTGCGGCTTGCTTCGGTGATGATCTTGTTGCCCATGCTGGCTCCGGAAAAATGACGGCGAAAGACGGATTAGGCCACAAGTGGCGACCCACCGGCTTTTACTCACTGCGGCAAGGCTGGCAAAAGAGGCGCAGAGGTTGGCAGATCAGGCGCTGCGGTGGGCGCTTTGGCACCGGTCTGCGCCGCCAGCAGCGGCGCCCGCAGCAGGCGATCAAAGTCACGCGGGGCCACGTATTGCAGTACACCCCGGCTGGCCGGCCCCACCGCCGCCGCCAGCCCCAGCGCCGGGTACAACAGCACCAAGCCGCCGGGGGATGCGGCCGGCAGCAGCTGGGCCGGGGCAGCAAACCGCTGCCGCACATCGGTCTCGGTCAAGCGCACTGACGGCACAAAACTCAAGCCGGCAAGTTGCACAGCCAGGGCCTCATCCCGGTCAGCCGCCAGCAACTCAAAGCGGCGCACACCGTCGTCCATCGGCGCGGAGCGTGGTGCCCGCGACCGCCAGCGCGCCAGCACCTCGGCCGGCACATCAAAGGCCAGCACCAGCCGGCCGGTGACAAAACCCGCGGCAAAGGGGTCAGCCAGCGCCTCCAGCACGCCCACCTCGCCCAACCTGGCCACCAGTGCCACCTGCAGGCCGTCACCGATGCGGGCGCGCGCCTGCGCCAGAGTGTCTTGACCAGGCACCAGGCCAAACACCTGGGCCAGGCCGTCAGGCAGGGCTTGCACCTGCCACGGCAGGCCTTGCACCTGCCACGGCAGGCCTTGGGTGGCAGCGGCTGGCGTGCTGGCTGGGTTGGTGGACAACGGCGCGCCAGCCACTGGCCCGCTGCCACGCACCATCTGCCACAGCGGCATGGCAAACGCCACCAGCAGCACCAGCAGGCCGGCCAGCAGCGCCAGCAGGATGGGGTGTTTCATCGGCAGATTGTCCGTGGCGCGCTGGGTCTGCCCGGCCGGCCCGGCCTGCCAAGGTGCCAAGGCCGACAATCCGCAGGCTGTGCCAGGCCGATCAGCCCTGGCCGCGCCCAAGACCCCAGCCACCACCCGCCCATGCCGCCGCCACCCCACCGCGTGCTGTCGCTCATCCCGCCGATGACCCAGCTCAACACGCCTTACCCGTCCACCGCGTACCTGACCGGCTTTTTGCGCTCACAAGGCGTGGCGGCCGTGCAGGAGGACCTGGCGCTGGCGCTGATCCTGCGGCTGCTGTCGCGCAGCGGGCTGCAGCAGATCCACGCGGTGATCAACGCTGCGGGCAGCACGCTGCGCCACACCGCGCCGGTGCAGTCCTTCATCGCCCAGTTTGCGCACTACCTGGCCACCATCAGCCCGGTGATCCATTTTTTGCAAGGCGGTGATGCCACGCTGGCGCACCGCATCGGCCCTCGCGGTTTTTTGCCTGAGGGCCCACGTTTTGCGTCGCTCGAGGTGTATGACGACCCGGACGGTGGTGACCCGATGGCCTGGGCCTTTGGCGCGCTGGGGGTGCAAGACCGCGCCCGCCACATCGCCACCCTGTATTTGAATGACCTGGCCGATGTGATCCGCGACGCGGTTGACCCACGGTTCGAATTTGTGCGCTACGCCGAATCCCTGGCCATGAGCCAGGCCACGTTTGAGCCGCTGGCCAACGCGCTGGCTGCCCCGCCCAACTTGGTGGATACCGTGTTGCGCACGCTCACGCTGGATGCCATCACCCGGCACCAGCCCACCGTGGTGTTGGTCTCGGTGCCGTTCCCGGGCGCGGTGTACGCCGCTTTCC
>JANPOW010000085.1:0-3725 GCA_031428185.1 Betaproteobacteria bacterium
GCCGCCGGCAGGTTGCCCCGGCGCATCAGCACCAATTGCCAATCGCGCACCCGCTGCAACACCGCGCGGTGGCGCGGCGCCACCTGGGCCAGGTCGGCTGATTCCACCAGCACCTGGCCGGCCAGCAGCGCGCCCCACTGGTCGGCCTGGGCCGGCGTGCCGCTGGCGGGGCTTGCGTCCACACAGAGTGCGTCGGCCAGGTCCCAGGCGGCTGCGCGGACGCCACGCGCGGCTTTGGCGCCGGCCAGCAGCGCCACTTCTCGCCAGCGGTTGGCATCGGTGCGGGCCAGGTGCGCAAGCGCTTCAGGGAAGTCGTCGTCAGTCAGGTGGCAGGCGGCCAGGTATTCCTGAAACGAGCGGTGGGGGAACTGGTACAGCCCCACGCCGTGGGCGGCCAGGATGCCGGCCCGGTCGCGCAGGTATTCCTCCAACCGCAGCAGGCGGGCATCGGGGTTGCTGCTGGCGCGGCGCAGCGCGGTTGTCAGCGTGTCTTGCGGGATGTCTGCCGTGCCGGTCAATGCCTGCTGGTCGCGGTGGGCCTCAAACGCCAGGCGGTTGAGCTGCTGGCGGATGGCGTTGGGCGTGGCGCTGAGCCACTCGGCCAGGCTGGGCTCAGCCGACCGGCTGCCGTTTACCGCCTGACGCGGTTTGGTGCCCTCCCAGGTGTCGAGCAGCATCTCCACCGCTTTGTCGTACAGCGCCTCGCGCTTGTCGGGCAAGGCGCCGCCGCTCTTGGTCTGCAACTGGGCAATCAGCGTCAGCAGCAGCGGCCGGTCGGCCAGTTCACGCAGGCGCGGGTTGCGGCTGATCTCGTGCAGCAGGCGCTGGCTGCGGTCTTGGGCCGCGCTGGCCGTGAGCCGGCCCAAATCCACCATGTGGGCATACCAGGCCTGCACAAACGCGCGCATCTGGCCGGTGGTGAGCGGTTGCAGTTGCACCGGCACAAAGCCGTCCAGCGCCCAGTCTTGGCGCTGGTAGGCGTAGGTGCGGCTGGTGACCAGAAAACGGCAGCGCTGAAAGGTGGCGGCAAAGGCCTGCACCGCTTGTTTGATCTGGGCGCGGCGCTGCAGTGCGTCGGGCACTTCGTCCAGGCCGTCGAACAAGATCAGCCCACCGTGCTGCAGCAGTTCTTGCTGCAGGTGGGGTGCGTAAGCCCCCAGCGCAGCGGCCTGCAGGCGCTGGGTGATGTAGGCCCACACGGTGTGGGCATCCACCGGCTGGCCGGGTGGTGGCAGCTGGCTGGCCAGGTCACGCAGCACCACCAGCACCGGCAGCAACGGGCCGTGGCGCCACTGCTGGGGCGGGTTGGGTTGGTCGGCGGGCGTGTCGTCTTCAGGCGGCAGCGGCGCGGTGAGTGCAGCCAGGTTGGGCCGGGCCGCGCCCAGCAGTTCACCCGCCATGGCCAGCGCCACAAAGCTGACAAAGCTGCTCTTGCCACTGCCCGGCCCGCCCAGCAGCACCAGGTGGCGCTCGGCGTCCAGCACGTCCAGAGCGGACAGCTTGGGTGGGTCGATGGCCGGGTCGGCGTCACCGTGGCCGGGTGGTTGAGCGTGCCGCTCACCCGCGCTGCGCTGTGTGCGCAGTGCGGTGTACACCGACGACAGCAGGATGGGCGCGCCGTTGTTGTCACCCGCAAACAGCGGCAACTGGTCGGCTTGCTGCAGCAGGCGGGCCAGGTAGGCGCGGCGCAAATCCTGGCCGGTGGCGCCGGGCTGGGCGGCTTGCTGGATCAGCACACCCAGGTTGATCGGGGCAGTGCTGTCGCCCTGCACCAGCACTGCGCCGGCACCCAGCGCAAGCGCATCCGTGCCCTGGGCAATGGCGCCACTGCCGGCCAGTTGGGCCTTGATGCCGGCGGCGGCGGCATCAAACGTGGCTTGGTCGATCACGCCCTGGGCAAGCGCGTGTTGCAACTGGGTCAATTTGGGGTCGGTGGGCGGTGGCATGGTGCCGGCGATTCTGCTGCACGGCACGGTGGCAACCCTGCAGCCAGGCCCGTCACCAGCGCTGGTCAGGCCGCCTTGCGGTGTGGAACACCCGCAGCACCTCGACCAGATTGCCACGCACCCGGTAGGGCACCACGTAGCGTGTCTTGGGCACCAGCAGCTCACGTGTGCCGGGCACCCGGCCGGGCTTGCCCAGGCCGGGCTGCTCGGCCAGCAGCGCGACCGTGCGCAAGACCCGCTGGACCACCAACTGGGCAGCCTGCGGGCTGTCTTTTGCGATGTGGCTGGCTTCATCGTCCAGGTTGCGCAACGCGGCGCGCAACCAACGCACCTGCACTTACAGCCCCGGCGTTGGCCACTTGGCCGCCAGCGCAGCCACCTCCGCATCGCTGGCAAAGTCGCCTGCGTCCGCTTCGGTCAGGGCCTGCTGGATGTCGTTGACCTGCCATTCGTTGAGCTCAACATAGCCCCGAATGGCCTCAGCGGCTAAAAAGGATTTGCTGCGCTGGGTGGCACCGGCCAGTGCCTCCAGACGGATTTTGATGTCGTCGTCCAGCCGTAGCGTCATCGTGGTGGACATGGTGTGACCTTGGTGTGTTGTGATGTACACACCCTAACACAACCACGCTACCAAGCCCGCAACCGGCTGCGCAGCCGGGCAATGCTCTGGCTGTGCAGCTGGCACACCCGGCTTTCGGTCACCTTCAGCACCACGGCGATTTCTTTCAGGTTCATGTCGTGTTCGTAGTACATGCTCATCACATATTGCTCACGCTCGGGCAGGTTTTTGATGGCTTCGACCAGCGCCTCGCGCATGCGGCGGTCTTGCAGCATGGCCAGCGGGTTGACGTCGGTGTCGATCATGTGGCGGTCGAGGTAGTCGTCGTCACCGTCGTCGCCGGTCATGTCCTCCAGATAGACCAACTGGGTGCCACGCACCTTGCCCAGCAGCTCTTGGTAGTCGGTGAGCGACAAACCCATTTCGGCGGCGATTTCGCTCTCATGCGGCGCGCGGCCCAGCACTTGCTCCAGCTTGCGCAGCGCGGTTTCGATGCTGCGCTGCTGGCGCCGGTCGCCCCGGCTCATCCAGTCGTTGCCCCGCAATTCGTCCAGCATGGCGCCCCGGATGCGCTGGGTGGCAAAGGTCTCAAACTGCACGCCGTGGGCGGCATCGAAGCGGGTCAGTGCATCGGACAAACCGATCATGCCGACCTGGATCAAATCATCCAGCTCTACATTGGCCGGCAGCTTGGCAATCATCTGGTGCGCCAGCCGCCGCACCAGCGGGCTGTACTGCTTGAGCAGCGTATTGGCGTCGAGACGGCCCTTGGCGGTGTACATGTTCATCATGCTCCGGACAATTCAATTCAAGCGGCCAGGGGCCTGGGTGGGGCGCTGGGCCAGGGTGCGGTCGGGGGCAGGCAGGTGGCCGGGCGGGTCGCCCAGGCGGGGCATGGCGGGCCGGTAGGCCGTGGCGCTGGTCGGCTGGGCGCTGCGTTGGTGGCTGGTCTGCCCCGCTGCCAGGCGCACCAGGTCGGGCGCCAGCGGGGCGTGCGGCGACGCCAGCGGGTCAAGCACCGCCACATGGCGCAGTGCGGCAGCCAAAAAATGGTCGGCGCATTCCGATAGGCGCTCAGCCATGCCGCTGGCGCGGCGGGCTGCCACGTCGCCGCAGATCACCAGGTCATAGGCCAGTGCGCCCAGGCGTTGCGACAGCAGCTTCATCGAGGTGTAGGCATGGGTCATGCTGTCGGGCCGGTTGCCGGCCAGCAACACCGG
>JANPOW010000086.1:0-2013 GCA_031428185.1 Betaproteobacteria bacterium
CTTTGCCGGGCTGCTGGCGTCCGCCCCCTGGGGGAGCGCCGAAGGCGCTTCGGGGGGGTGGCGGACGTCAAAAATACCCTTCTTTTTTGCGGCGCTCCATCGAGGCCTCGGACGTGCGGTCATCCATGCGCGTGGCGCCCCGTTCGCTCACCGTCACCGTCAGCGTCTCGGCCACGATGTCGGCGGCGGTGGCGGCATCGCTTTCCACCGGGCAGGTGCAGGTCATGTCGCCCACGGTGCGGAAGCGCACTGTGGCTGTTTCAACGGTTTCGCCCGCCTCGGGTGGTGTCACCTCGGTCAGCGGCACCAGCAGGCCTTTGCGGCGGATCACCTCACGCTGGTGGCTGAAGTACAGGCCAGGCAGCGGGATGTTTTCTCGGGCGATGTAGAGCCACACATCCAGCTCGGTCCAGTTGCTGATCGGGAAGCTGCGGAAGTGCTCCCCCGGCCGATGGCGGGTGTTGAACAGCGTCCACAACTCGGGCCGCTGCTCTTTGGGCAACCATTGGCCAAAGCCGTCGCGGTGGCTGAAGATGCGCTCTTTGGCGCGGGCCTTCTCTTCGTCGCGCCGGGCGCCGCCAATCAGGCAATCAAAGCGGTGTTCTTCAATCGCTTCCAGCAGCGTCACCGTCTGGTGGCCGTTGCGTGATTCCAGCGGATGCGCCAGCCGCACCGTGCCGCGTTTCATGCTGTCTTCCAGGTGGCCCACCACCAGGCGCTCACCCATTTCAGCCACCCGCCGGTCGCGGAAGGTGATCACCTCGGGGAAGTTGTGGCCGGTGTCCACGTGCAGCAGCGGGAAGGGCAGCTTGCCTTTGAAATCATTGCCGGGGCCGGCGCCCGGCCGCTCCGAAGCCGGCCCACTCCCCTCGGGGGACAACCCAGCGCGAAGCGATGGGTCTAGGGGCCCAGTGACTCGGGTTTTAAATGCCTTCTCGGCCAGGCGCAGCACAACACAAGAATCCTTGCCACCCGAGAACAGCAGCGCCGGCCGCTCAAAGCTGGCCGCCACTTCTCGCAGGATGAAGATGGCTTCTTCTTCCAGCCAATCGAGGTGGCTTTGGTCCAGCGCGGGCAGCAGGGTGTCGAGATTGGTGGGCGCGTTCATGCGCGGTCTCCAAGAGGTGAAACAGTGGACGTGGGCAAGGCGGACACCACCGGGTCGTCCTCCTCAGCCCCGTCATGCGAGACGTGCAGGCCGCATTCCTTCAGCGCTTCGTCCTCCCACCACCAGCGGCCGGCGCGGAAGTCCTCCCCCACCGCAATGGCGCGGGTGCACGGCGCGCAGCCGATGCTGGGCATGAACTGGTCGTGCAGCGGGTTGTAGGGCACTTTGTGCAGCTCGATGTAGTGCCACACATCGGCCCAGCTCCAGTCGGCCAGCGGGTTGAGCTTGGCGCGACCGGCGTCGTCCTTGTCCTCAAACGGCACCTCACCACGGGCATTGCTTTGCGCGCGGCGCAGGCCAGTCACCCAGGCGGTGCGGGCCGCCAACATGCGGCCCAGCGGCTCCATCTTGCGGATGCCGCAGCAGGCTTTGCGCAAGTCCAGGCTGCGGTACATGGCCTCGTCGCCATTGGTCTTGACGAAGTGCAGCACCGCGTCCGCCTGCGGCCGGTAGGCCTCCACCGGCAAGCCGTAGTGGCTGGTGATGGTGGTGATCAGCGCCACCGTCTCGGCATGCAGCGCGCCGGTTTCCAGCGTGGCGATGGGGATGGGCAGTTGGTGGCGGGCGATCAGGTCAGTCACCACCATGTCCTCCGCGCCCAGGCTGGTGGCTTGCACGATGGTGGATGGGTGGGCCTCGGCAGCGGCTTGCAGCAGTGCCACGGCATGGGCCACCCTGGCGTCGAAGCCTTCGGTCTGGCGGGCATAAAGCGTGATCGCGCGCATTCAAATCCCCTGGCCGGCAAATGCATCGGCAGCCGGCTTGGCGTCAGCCAGTTCACGCGCCACATCGCGGGCAAAAGCCGGTTTGGGCTGCAGCACATCACCCTGGTAGTGGCCGGTGAA
>JANPOW010000087.1:0-2818 GCA_031428185.1 Betaproteobacteria bacterium
TCAGCGTGTTCAAGCTGAATCCGGCCGTGGCCATCGGCACCGACTTGTGGTTTGCTGCCGTCACCAAGACCGGTGGCGCCTGGGCCCACCACCGCCACGGCCATGTGGACTACCGCATCACCGGGCTGATGCTGGCCGGCAGCATCCCGGCCTCGCTGGTCACGATCGCGCTGATGCACTTCACCGGCATCACCAAAGGCTGGGCCAGTGCGCTGACCTTCTCGCTGGGCATCATGCTGTTGCTCACCGCCGTGACCGTGGCCTACAAAAAAGCCTGGTACGCGCTGGGCCTCAAATTGGAGCGCTGGCTGCCGGAGCGCCGCAAAGCCGCACTTACGGTGGCCTCAGGCGTGGTGCTGGGCGTGCTGGTGTCGCTGTCGTCCATCGGCGCCGGTGCGGTGGGCGCCACCTTGATCCTGCTGCTGTACCCGCGTTTGCCAGCCCACAAGCTGGTGGGCACCGACATCGCCCACGCCGTGCCGTTGACGCTGGTGGCCGGCATCGGCCATGCCACGCTGGGCCATGTCAACTGGGGCCTGCTGGCTGCCTTGCTGGTGGGCTCGTTGCCCGGCATCTGGCTGGGCGCCCAACTGACAAAATCGATGCCCGAGCGGCTGGTGCGCGGGCTGTTGTGTGTTTCGCTGGTGGCAGCCGGCCTCAAAGTCATCCACTGATCTATTTCTTGATGGCTGCAGCCCCGCGCGGGCCAGCCCCACACACCCCCACCGACCATGTACGCCTACACCGATTTCGACCGCCAATTTGTGCATGCCCGGGCAGCGCAGTTCCGTGACCAGTTGCAACGCCACCTGGCCGGTGACTTGCCCGACGATGATTTCAAAGCCTTGCGCCTGCAAAACGGCTGGTATGTGCAGCGCCACGCGCCCATGCTGCGGGTGGCCGTGCCCTACGGTGAGTTGAACAGCACACAACTGCACACCCTGGCGCAGATCGCCCGTGAATACGACCGCGACTACGGCCACTTCACGACCCGCCAGAACCTGCAATACAACTGGATTCCGCTGACGCAAGCGGCCGATGTGATGGACCGCCTGGCCGCCGTGGACATGCACGGCATCCAGACCAGCGGCAACTGCATCCGCAACATCACCAGCGACGCGCTGGCCGGTGTGGCCGCAGACGAACTGATCGACCCACGCCCCTACTGCGAGGTGATGCGCCAGTGGAGCACGCTGCACCCCGAGTTCGCGTTTCTGCCGCGCAAATTCAAGATTGCAGTGACCGGTGCGCTGGAGGACCGTGCAGCCATCGGCTGGCATGACGTGGGCCTGTGGCTGCGCAAAAACGCAGCCGGTGAGGTTGGTTTTCAGGTGCAGGTGGGGGGTGGCATGGGCCGCACCCCCATCATCGGCACGGTGATTCGGCCGTTTTTGCCCTGGGCCCAGATTCTGTGTTACCTGGAGGCCATCGTGCGGGTCTACAACCGCTACGGCCGGCGTGACAACGCCTACAAAGCGCGCATCAAGATTCTGGTCAAGGCCGAGGGGCAGAAGTACTTTGACGCGGTAGAGGCCGAGTTTGCGCGCATCCTGCAAGACGATGTGGGCGCCGGCCTGCAGTTGATCCCGCAGCCTGAGTTTGACCGCATTGCCGCCTGTTTTGTGCGGCCGGCCGGGGTGGTGGCCACGGTGGAGCTGCCGGTGGATGTTGGCGTGGATGTTGGCGTGGATGTCGGTACCCAGGCCACCCTGCCCTACAGCCGCTGGCTGCAGCGCAATGTGCATGCCCACCAGGTCGCTGGTTATCGGGCGGTCACGCTGTCGCTCAAGCGTGCCGGCCTGCCACCGGGTGACGCCACGGCCGACCAGATGGACACCGCAGCCGCGCTGGCCAGCACCTTCAGCCACGGGGAGCTGCGTGTCACCCACGACCAGAACCTGCTGTTGCCGTGGGTCAAAGCCGCTGACCTGCCGGCCCTGTTTGAGGCCGCCCGCGCCGCAGGCTTTGCCACCCCCAACATCGGCCTGCTGACCGACATGATCAACTGCCCGGGGGGTGATTTTTGCGCCCTGGCCAATGCCCGCTCCATCCCCGTGGCGGCCGCCATCACCGAGCGGTTTGATGATCTGGACGAGCTGTTTGACATCGGCGATATCGACCTGCACATCAGCGGCTGCATCAACAGCTGCGGCCACCACCACAGCGGCCACATCGGCATTCTGGGCGTGGACAAAGACGGCAGTGAGTGGTACCAGGTGTCACTGGGGGGCTCAGACGGCAGCACGATCAGCGGGGATTCGGCCGCCGGCAAGGTGATTGGCCCGTCGTTTGCGGCTGAAGAAGTGCCCGATGTGATCGAAGCCGTGATCACCACCTACCGCGCCATGCGCCAGCCCGGTGAGCGCTTCATCCACACCGTGGGCCGCATCGGCATCGCACCCTTCAAAGCCGCCGCTGACGCTGAGCGCCACCTCACCGCGCAGCGTTGATCTGGCCGAGCATCAAGCCAGCCGCCCCAAAAATTTTTGCTGCACCTGCCCATGAAATTCATCCGCTCCCCACAAGACCCTTGGTCAACCGACGGCGGTGAAGACGGCCCCCAGCCCCACCCGCCCGCCCGCGCCCACAGCCTGTTGACGCTGGAGCAGTGGCACGCGGTGCGCGAGGCCTGGCCGGCCGGCCTGGCCGTGGGCGTGATCGTGCCCAACAGCACCGACATTGAAGTGCTGGCGCCCGACCTGGCCCGCCTGGCGTTGGTGGTGCTGCAGTTCCCAACTTGGGTGGACGGCCGCGCCTACAGCCAGGCCCGCCTGTTGCGCAGCCGCTACCGCTACAGCGGTGAAGTGCGCGCCACCGG
>JANPOW010000088.1:0-5208 GCA_031428185.1 Betaproteobacteria bacterium
GGTCCAGCGGCCGGGGGTCTCAATCTGCGCCCGGTCGTAGGTCTGGATCAGGCTGAGCCAGATGGTGGGCACGCCCAGCGACAAGGTGGGCGGGTGGGCCTGCATCAAATCCAGCAAATCATCCGGGTGCAGGTGCGGGCCAGGGAAGACCAGCTTGGCGCCCACCATCACCGCGCCGTACGGCATGCCCCAGCTGTTGGCGTGGAACATCGGCGTGACGGGCAGCACCACGTCACTGCCCTTCAAGCCCCAGTGGTCGGCCAGGCTGGCCACCAGGGTGTGCAGCACGGTGGACCGGTGGCTGTACGCCACCCCCTTGGGCCGACCGGTGGTGCCGCTGGTGTAGCAGATGGCGATAGCGTCGTTCTCATCATGCGGCGCCGGCACAAAACCATCCGCATTGCCCCCGGCGATGAAATCCTCGTAGCTGGTGAACTCTGGCCCCCAAGACGCCTCCGGCGTTGTCCCCCCGAGGGGGAGTGGTGCGCTTGGGGCGGCCCGGCGCTCACCCGCCGGCACCGGCGCCCCCGAAAACGGGAACACGATGACCCGCTCAAAGACATGCAGGTGGGCCATCTGCTTGTACAGCGGCAGCAGGATGTCATCAACGATCAGCACCCGGTCTTGGCCATCGGCGGCAATCCAGCCCAGCTCCTCGGGTGACAGCCGCAGGTTCAGGGTGTGCATCACCCCACCGGCGGCCGGGATGCCAAAGTAGGCCTCCAGGTGCATGTGGTGGTTCCAGCACAGGGTGGCCACACGCTCGCCTTTTTGCAGGCCCATCCGCTGCAGCGCGGACGCCAGTTGCAGCGTGCGCTGGTGCCATTGGCCGTAGGTGTGGGTGACCAGGCTTTTATCCGGCAGGCGCGACACGATGGTATTGCGCTTGAACAGCGTGCCCGCGCGCTCCAGAAAATGGTGGATGGACAAGGGCGTGTTCATCATCGTGGTCTGCATGGCGGTCTCCTGAAAGTCGCTGGGGATCATGCTGGAGCGGCGCGCCAGGCCCCGTCGCTTGGGCGTCAAAAGGGTGGCCGGGCTTCCCCGATGGACGGCTGCGGCCGGACACGGTCAGATACCGCCACACCCTGTTGGAGAAGCGCTGCATGAACAATCCGTTATCGCGTCGGCTGTCACGCCTGCATGCCCTCGCCAAGTCTGTCCCGCTGGCGGCCATCACCACATTGCTGGCGCTGCAGGTGCATGCCCAGCCCTTGCCACCCGGCCCCATCACTCTGGTGGTGCCATTTGCCGCCGGCAGTGGCACCGACGCCGTGGCCCGCATCGTGGCGCAAAAACTGGCCGAGCGGCTGCAACAGCCGGTGCTGGTGGACAACAAGCCCGGCGCCAGCGCGCAACTGGCAGCACAGGCAGTGGCACGTGCCAAGCCCGACGGCAGCACGCTGTTCATGACCACCAACACCTCGCACTCGGCCAACCCGCATTTGTTTGCCACCCTGCGTTATGACCCGGTCAAGGATTTCACGCCCATCACCCGGGTGGGTGAGCTGCCGTTTGCGCTGGCCGTGCACCCGGCCCTGCCGGTGCGCAGCTTGAAAGAGCTGATCGACCTGGCGCGGGCCCAGCCCGGCAAGCTGTCTTACGCCACACCCAACAGCACCTCACTGGTGGCCAGCGAGACCATCAAACGCATTGCCAAGCTGGACATGGTGGCCATCCCCTACAAATCCAGCCCGCAGGCGCTAACCGATTTGATGAGCGGCCAGGTGCAGGTGTACGTGGTGGACCTGGGCTCGGGCGGTGCCGTGCTGCGCTCGGACAAGGTGCGGGCGCTGGGCATCACCACCGCCGCAGCGTCAAAGCTGCTGCCGGGTGTGCCGCCCATCGCGCAGACCGTGCCAGGCTTTGACCTCACCTCCTGGAACGGCATTTTTGGCCCGGCCGGCCTGCCCAAACCGGTGGTGGACAAGCTCAATGCCGAGATCCTTGCGGTGCTGGCTGACCGGGACGTGCAGGACAAACTGGCGTCACTGGGTTTTGATGTCTGGCCATCGGTATCGCCAGATGCGTTTGCCGTTTATGTGGCCGATCAACTGGCGCATTGGGGTGCACTGATCAAAGCGGCCGGCATCAAACCCGAATAGCCACCCAGCCCAGCACAGCCGCGACACGAGAGACGACACCCGAGAACCCCATGGACTTTGCCCTGAGCGAGCAGCAACACCAGATCGTCAACGCCATTCAGCGCCTGTGTGAACCTTTTGACGCCGACTACTGGCTGCAAAAAGACACCGAAGGCGGCTTTCCGCATGACTTCCATGCCGCGCTGGCGGGCGCCGGCTGGCTGGGCATTGCGATGCCCGAGGCCTACGGCGGTGCCGGGCTGGGCATTTTTGAAGCGGCGCTGATGATGCACACCATCGCCGCCACGGGCGCCGGGCTCTCAGGTGCGTCTGCCGTCCACATGAACATCTTCGGCCTGCACCCGGCGGTGGTGTTTGGCACCGATGCGCAAAAAGCGCGCTGGTTACCGCCGTTGATCCAGGGCCAGGACAAAGCCTGCTTTGCAGTCACTGAGCCCGACAGCGGCCTCAATACGCTGGGCCTCAAGACCCGCGCCACCTTGCACGGTGACCACTACCGGGTCAACGGCCAGAAGCTGTGGATATCCACCGCCCAAGTGGCCAACCGCATCCTGCTGTTGGCGCGCACCACGCCGGCCGACCAGTGCAAGGGCGCTGAGGGCTTAAGCCTGTTCTACACCGCGTTTGACCGCACTGCGATCACCGCCCACGAGATCAACAAGATGGGCCGCAAGGCGGTCGACAGCAACCAGTTGTTTATCGAGGATTTGCGCATCCCGGTGGAAGACCGCATCGGCGAGCAAGGCCAGGGCTTCAAGTACATCCTGCACGGCCTCAACCCCGAGCGCATCCTGATCGGTGCCGAGGCCATTGGCTTGGGGCGGGCCGCACTGCAGCGTGCCGCCAGTTATGCCAAGGAGCGGGTTGTGTTTGAGCGGCCCATCGGCCAGAACCAGGCCATTGCCCATCCGTTGGCGCGCAACTGGATGGAGCTGGAAGCCGCACACCTGATGGTGCACAAGGCGGCCAGCCTGTATGACCTGGGCCATGCCTGCGGGCCAGAAGCCAACAGCGCCAAATACCTGGGCGCCGAGGCCTGTTATCGGGCGTGTGAATCAGCCATCTTCACCCACGGTGGCATGGGCTATGCGCGGGAGTACCACGTGGAGCGTTACCTGCGGGAAGCGTGGATCCCACGCCTTGCACCGGTGAGCCCACAACTCATCCTGTGCTTCATCGCCGAGAAGGTGCTGGGCCTGCCCAAATCGTATTGATCGGGCTCATCGGCTCATCGGCTCATCGGCTCAGCAGGTGCAGGTCGGCCAGCGGCCGGCCCGTCATTCACTTTTTGTCCACCCGGTCGCCGATCACGCCGCCAACAACCGCACCACCCACGGTGCCTACAGCGCTGCCGCCGGTCAGCACCGACCCGGCCACACCACCGAGCACAGCACCCACGGCGGTGTTTTTCTCACCGCGCGACAAAGTGCCGCAAGCCGACAGCGACACCAGCAAAGCGGCGGTACCAAGAAGGGTCAAAAGGCGTTGGGTCATGGCATGCTCCTGAGAGAAAAGACAGTCTGAATCGACCGCTCCACTCTGCGCCACCCGACGCCCGCACGCTGTGGGACAAGCCCGCCAGTGCCACGCCAGGCCAGGCTGCGTGGCTGTAGGCGATGTCCTGCAGCGGCCGAGACCGCCGAGATGGCCCGGCCCACCAGGCGCTCAGCCCGCCTCCAGCCCCAAAGCCTCACGGGCCTGGTATTCACGGTCCAGCAAGCTCATCACGATCAGGCTGTCGTAGCCGTCCGCCGCGTCACCGGTCAGCCGCACGCTCTCCCGCAGCCGGCCTTCTTCCACAAAGCCTTCACTCAAATACAGGGTCTGGGCGCGGGTGTTCAGGCCTTTCACATCCAGCCAAAAACGGTGGGCGTGCAAATCCCGAAACGCCATCTGCTTGAGGCGCCGCACACAGGCCCGGCCCAGGCCCTGGCCCTGGCCGTCGTGCTGCAGCACCAGGCGTTTCAGCTCCACACTGCGGTGCGGGTTGCGGCAGCCTTGCAGGATGACAAACCCGGTGGCGCTGTAGGCCGGGCCGGCCTCGACGATGAAATGGCGGAAGTCGGGGAAACGCACCGCACCCTCATGCTGGATGCGGTCCCACGGCGTGATGAACGGCAGGTTGTGGCTGTCGGTCTCCACCTGGGTCACATAGTCCAGGTCGGACAGCATGGTGGGGCGCAGATGCACCCGGTCGGTCCGGGGTTCAGACATCGATCTCAACCGCGTCGCCGTGCAGCTCCATCAGCTCACGCCGTGCTGCCGCTTCACCCTTGCCCATCAGCTTGGTGAACGAGCCCACCGTCTGATCAAACGTCAACAGGCCCCACGCAACCGGCAGCAGGCGCCGGGTCTCGGGGTTGAGCGTGGTCTCCCACAGTTGCCCGGCATTCATCTCGCCCAGGCCTTTGAAACGGCTGATGCTCCAGCTGCCCTCTTTGGCGCCCTCTTTGCGCAGCTTGTCCAGCAGCGCGTCCTGCTCACCCTGGTCTAGCGCATAAAACTTGGCGGCCGGCTTTTTGCCCCGCGCCACCGCATCGATGCGGAACAGCGGCGGCTTGGCGATGTAGACATGGCCACGCTCGATGAGCTTGGGAAAGTGGCGGAAAAACAAGGTGAGCAGCAGCACCTGGATGTGTGAGCCATCCACGTCCGCGTCGCTCAGGATGCAGACCTTGCCGTAGCGCAGGCCGCTGAAGTCGGGTGTGTCATTCGGCCCGTGCGGGTCAATGCCGATGGCCACCGAAATGTCGTGGATTTCGTTGTTGGCAAACAGCCGGTCGCGCTCCACCTCCCAGGCGTTCAGCACCTTGCCACGCAGCGGCAGGATGGCTTGTGTCTCCTTGTCGCGGCCCATCTTGGCGCTGCCACCGGCTGAGTCACCCTCCACCAAAAACACCTCGTTCAGGTTGAGGTCACGGCTTTCACAATCGGTCAGCTTGCCGGGCAGCACCGCCACACCAGAGCCTTTGCGCTTCTCCACCTTCTGGCTGGCACGCTGGCGGGTCTGGGCCTGGCGGATCACCAGCTCGGCCAGGCGCTTGCCCATCTCCACATGGCCGTTCAGCCACAGTTCCAGCGGCGGGCGGGTGAACTGGCTGAC
>JANPOW010000089.1:0-7114 GCA_031428185.1 Betaproteobacteria bacterium
GCAACGCCCTCAGCAGCCCGAACCCGTCCAGCCGGGGCATCATCACGTCCGTCAGGATGAGGTCGGGAATGCGCTGCCGCACCGCTGCCAGCGCCGCGTCGCCGTCGGGCACGGTCTCGACCTGGTACTGCCCACCCAGCAGCCGCTCGATGTAGCGCCGCATGTCGACGTTGTCGTCGGCCACCAGCACGCGGGGCCGGTCGGCGTCGGTTTGCTGGGTTGCAAAAACGGAGCTGAACAGATCGTCGTGTACAGACGGTAGCTCCGCACCGCGATCATGGTGCTCGGCGTCAGGCAGCCAACGCAACGCCTCTTGCACGAATGGATTTGCCCCCGCCGAGGGCGGTGCGGAGATGCGGCCGCGCCTGACTTGTTCAGGGGCAAGGTGTTCGGTGCCGAGCGGGATCGAGATGCGGAAGGTGGTTCCGCGTTCGGCCTCGTTGCTGACGTTGCTGACGTTGCCGGCGGCCTCGCTGACTGCCTCGCTGCCGACATCGCTGCCGGCCTTACTTTCGGCGCTGATCGTGCCGCCGTGCAGCTTGACCAGTTCTTGCACCAGGGCCAGCCCGATGCCGCTGCCCTCGTGCGTCCGCCCCTGTGCGTTCTCGACCCGGTGGAAGCGCTCGAACAGCCGGGGCATCTCGACGGCGGGAATGCCCGTGCCGGAATCACGGACAACAAGTTCGGCGGTTCTGCCGGCCTGCCGCAGCGTGACGGCGATCTCACCCTTGAAGGTGAACTTGAAGGCGTTGGACAGCAGATTGAGGACGATCTTCTCCCACATGGGGCGGTCCACGAACACCGGCTCGCTGAAGCGCGGGCAATCGACGCGCAGTTTCAGCCCGGCCTTCTCGCAGGCTGAGCGGAAGTTGCTTGCGAGATCGGCGGTGAACTCGGCAAGGTCGGTGGGCTCGAACGCTGCGCGGACCCGACCGGCCTCGATGCGGGAAAACTCCAGCAGGCCGTTGACAAGGCGCTGCAGTCGCAGGCCGTTGCGATGAACGACCTCCAACTGCTCCCGGTGCAAAGGTGGCAGCGCTTCTGGACCGGCCAAGGCGTCTTCGACCGGCCCAAGCATCAAGGTCAGTGGCGTGCGGAACTCATGGCTGATGTTCGAAAAGAAGGCCGTCTTGGCCCGGTCAAGTTCAGCCAGTGCCTTGGCCCGTCGCCGCTCGTCCTCATACGCACTGACATTGGCAACGGACGTGGTGACGCCAGAAGCCAACAAGTCATAGAAGCTGCGATAGGCCTCGTTCATCGGCAGGCGCGGGCTGATTCCGGCGATCAAAATGGCGACCGGGCGGTCGGAGCCTGGCGGGATGATCGGATGCGCCAGTGCTGCATTCGGTAGTTCGAAATTCGGTAGTTCGAAATTCGGTAGTTCGAAATTCGGGCCGGGGGAAACCCCGGTGATCCGCTGCCTGACATCGTCCACTTGCACTGCCGATCCCAACCGGACAACGTCCTCCAGTGGCCAGACAGCTTGCGCATCTCCCGAGCACGCCAAGCGCAGGTCGGCAACAGTTTGTGCGCTCAGGCCGGCCGCACCGACCAGCCGGGCTTGATGGCCGCGGGGCTCCAGCGCGTAGATCAACACGAAGGGCAGGTCCAGCGCGTAATCGGCCAGGGTCTGAGCGGACAAGGCGAGAACTTCGGTGACCGACTTCGCCTTGCTCGTCTGGGCGGTGAGGTCACGCAGCGCCCGTGTCCTGCGTTGGCCGAGCATCTGGGTCGTCATCTCGATGACGGGGTGGAACAAGCCGCCGACCCGCCCGGTCTCGTCCCGGATGGGACTGAACGAGAACGTGAAGAAGCACTCCTCCAAGAAGCCGTGCCGTTCGAGGAAGACGTGTTGGGTTTCCAGGAAGGCCTTGTCGCCTGCCAAGGCGCAGTCATGCGCCTCGCCGATGACCGGCCACGCCTCCTTCCAGCACTCGGAGAAGTTTTGCCCCATCGACCGCGGGTGCTTGTCGCCGCAGATGACCCGATACGCATCGTTATAAAGTTGGGCCAAGCCCGGCCCCCAGATGACGCAGATGGGCAGGTCTGAGGCCAGGCAGATGCTGACGGTGGTGCGCAGGCTCTGCGGCCACCCGACTACAGGCCCTAACGAGGTTTTTGACCAGTCCATCGACCGGATCAAGCTGCCCATCTCGCCGCCCCCTGCCAAGAAGGCGAGAGGGTCAGAAGTGGAGGCTGGGTTGTCACTTCGATGCATGAGAGCCTTGCAAATGCGGGACGGGTGCCACACCGCTGCGGCGGCCCAGATTCAACTTGGACGCGTCAGTTTAAGCGGCTGGTGGTCCACCGCTTGCAATGCACTGCGCTGCGATGGAGGTCATCAGCACGTGGCTTTCAGTCGGGCGGCAGCAGTTTGTCTTGTGCGCCCCTCGGCGGACGGGCAAGCTTTGCAATATCCGCCTCGACGCGCATTTGTGTCGTTGGCGAGTTGTTGTGACCGCGCCAAGTTAGCGACAAAGCCAGCGGCGCTGAGCGTGGTTGCTGGCCTTTTGGCCTCTTGGCCTTTTGGCCTTTTGGCCTTTTGGTCTTTTGGTCTTTTGGCCTTTTGGCCTTTTGGCCTTTTGGCCTTTTGGTCTTTTGGCCTTTACCGCCTGGGCAGATCCAAGGTTAGCCAGCCGTCGCCTTGCGCCATCTTGACGCCGCACGATTTAGCCATTGCCAGTACGTCAGGCCAGCCAATCAGGCGCGCTTTGCGCACCACATCCGGGAATGCTGGCGATTTGCCAGCGTCACTTGGTCGCATTCGCAGTTGCAACTGGCCGGAGAGCTGACTGTTTGAGGCGGCTTCTTGGAATGTCACCTCCAAGGTACCACCCGCGACGTGCTGGTCACAAAACGCCAGCAGCGCGCCCATGAAAACACTGCGAAAAAAACTTTGCGGTGCAGTTGCTGAATCATCTGCAACGCCATTGACGAGCGCCAGCGCGTTTAAAGACAGTTCGAACGCCAGAAATTTGGCAGCCTCATCCACACTGTCGCGCAAACTGACGTGAACGTCCTCACTTGAATCTGTCCACCCCAAAGCACTGAGGCAGGCGGCAGCGGCTTGTTTAGTCAGGGCGCTGAGGGACATCACACTCTTGCTTATTGCCGCCAGATCAGGGTCAGTGCCCTGGACGCGGCGTTCCAGCACCATCAGCAGCATGAGTACTGGCTGCATAACGCCCGCCACATCGTGACGCAGGACGGGTAACAGACGGCCGAGCACTGCGTAGCGAGCGGCCTCTGCCAACCGGTCATTCACGATTTTTGAGGTTTTTGGCACCGCATCGCCAGTATGCGGAAAGTTTTCAGAGGTCATAGGTGGCACGCTACGAGCTTGCATCATCAGGCACCACCCCCATGTCACTGCAGATCTGGCCTGCAGCGCCGCACCCGCTGAACTCAACACGCAGTGCGCTGCGGCCAGTCACCGATACGGTGGCCCGAGTGGTCAGGCCGGTGCCCCAGCCTTATTGCACAGCAGGCTGCTGGCTTTTGCCATGCGTGTGTTTCAGCGCGGTTTTTCTTGTGGTCCATGCGGGACCATTAGTTGTCCAGCCGACCACTGACCGGAGCGGCCACCCACCAAGCAAGCTCGGTATGCGCATTGTCACCAACAAGCGCATGCCAACACTCCCCTCTGGCCAGGGGTGTTGACGAAGCCCAAATGCAGCACCGACATTGGCTTAGCGGGCGGTGTTGGACCCAATCATCTTCGGGGCCACTCGTCCCTGCGCTGCCGGCGCCGCCGCGCAAAACTAGGCGCGACATTGCACGCGTGGCGCAAGCCGAGGCGTCTCGGTCTGACGCTGGCTGCGGTGGCATCGGCCGTCCAAAGGGCCGACCTGGGAACAGCGCAATTCAACGGACGCACTCGACTCAAAATAACGTAGGCCCCGAAGGGCCTTTGCATCACTGAGCAGCACGCCCTGCAGGCCACGCGGTAGCCACCGTGCCCAGGACTGCTCAGCGCTGGGTGATCGGCTTGACCGCGCGCGCTGCGGCGCCCACATACAACTGGCGCGGCCGGCCGATTTTGTATTCCGGGTCACCGATCATCTCGTTGAGCTGCGCAATCCAGCCCACGGTGCGGGCCAGCGCAAAGATGGCGGTGAACAGCGGCACCGGGATGCCGATGGCGCGCTGCACGATGCCGGAATAGAAATCGACGTTGGGGTAGAGCTTGCGAGACACGAAATAGTCGTCTTCCAGCGCGATCTTTTCCAGCGCCATGGCCAGCTTGAACAACGGGTCGTCATGCAGGCCCAGTGAGCCCAGCACCTCATGGCAGGTCTCACGCATCAGCTTGGCGCGTGGGTCGTAGTTCTTGTAGACGCGGTGGCCAAAGCCCATCAGCTTGACGGTGGAGTTTTTGTCTTTCACCTGCTTGATGAATTCACCGATCTTCTCCACGCCGCCCATCTTCTGGATGTCGCCCAGCATGTTGAGCGCGGCCTCATTGGCACCACCGTGTGCCGGGCCCCACAAACAGGCCACGCCGGCGGCAATGGCCGCAAACGGGTTGGTGCCCGAGCTGCCGCACAAGCGCACGGTGGAGGTGGACGCGTTCTGCTCATGGTCAGCGTGCAGGATGAAGATGCGGTCCATCGCACGCACCAGCACGTCGTTCTGCTCGTACTCCTCACACGGGTTGGCAAACATCATGTGCATGAAGTTGGCCGCGTACGACAGCTTGTTCTTCGGGTACATGTAGGGCTGGCCCTGCGTGTACTTGTAGGCCATGGCCACCAGCGTGGGCATCTTGGCGATCAGCCGGATGGCGGCGATCTCACGGTGTTGCGGGTTGTTGATGTCGGTGCTGTCGTGATAGAACGCCGACAGCGCACCCACCAGGCCGGTCATGATGGCCATCGGGTGGGCATCACGCCTGAAACCTCGCAAGAAGAACTGCATCTGCTCATTGACCATCGTGTGGTTGGACACACGGGCAGTGAAGTCTTGCTTCTGCGCCGCGTCGGGCAGGTCACCGTACAGCAGCAGGTGGCAGGTTTCGAGAAAGTCGCAGTTCTGCGCCAGTTGCTCGATGGGGTAGCCGCGGTACAGCAGTTCACCCTTGTCACCGTCGATGTAGGTGATGGTGGAGTTGCATGCCGCGGTGGACAAGAAACCCGGGTCGTAGGTGAACTTGCCGGTCTGGCCATACAGCTTGCGGATGTCGATGACATCCGGACCGATGCTGCCTTTGTACAGCGGCAATTCCATGCTGGGGCTGCCATCGGAAAATGACAAGGTGGCTTTGACGTCGGACGGGGTCATGGGGGCTTTCCCTTTTTACGCAGTGTCTACGCGGTCGGCAAGACGGGTGGCGGGTTTGTGGTCAATCTCTTGCACGCAACATGCCAAGCACTTCGATCACCTCAGGGCTGGCCAGCTCATGCGCCGGTTCACGGCGCACCAGCAACAAGTCCAGCAAATCGTTATCGGCCAAGTCCATCAATTGCTGAAGGCCTGAGGCCTGGCGCACGGTCAATGACGCTTCATGGCGCTTGAAAAACCGCGCAATGAAAAGGTCGTTTTCCAGCAAACCGCGCCGGCAACGCCAGCGCAGCCGGCTCAACTCGGTGCTGTCAACCGGCGCGCTGTTGGTCAGGGCAGTTTGCATGGCGTGCCTTGCAGTGGGCTGAATCTGAGGCATCAAAGCGATGCACCTAAATGGCGCGCCGCACCATCAGTTCCTTGATCTTGCCGATGGCCCTGGTGGGATTCAGGCCCTTGGGGCACACGTCCACGCAATTCATGATGGTGTGGCAGCGGAACAGCCGGTACGGGTCTTCCAGGTTGTCCAGCCGGCCGGCGGTGTCTTGATCGCGGCTGTCGGCGATAAAGCGGTAGGCCTGCAGCAATCCGGCCGGGCCGACAAATTTGTCCGGGTTCCACCAGAAGCTGGGGCAGCTGGTGCTGCAGCTGGCGCACAGGATGCACTCGTACAGGCCATTCAGTTCGTCGCGTTCTTCGGGGCTTTGCAGCCGCTCTTTTTCGGGCGGGATGTCGTCATTGACCAAATACGGCTTGATCGAGTTGTACTGCTTGAAGAATTGCGTCATGTCCACGATCAGGTCGCGGATCACCGGCAGGCCGGGCAGGGGTTTGAGCACCACCACACCGGGCAGGTCCCGCATGTTGGTCAGGCAGGCCAGGCCGTTCTTGCCGTTGATGTTCATGGCATCCGAGCCACACACACCCTCGCGGCACGAGCGGCGGAAGCTGATCGTCGGGTCAACCGATTTGAGCTTCATCAGCGCGTCCAGCAGCATGCGTTCGCTGCCATCCAGCTCCACATCGATGCTTTGCATGTAGGGCTTGGCGTCGGTGTCGGGGTCGTAGCGGTAGATCTGAAACGTTCTTTTCGTCATGGGGAGCTGTCCTGTTGCTGCGGGCGCTGGGCTTAGAAGGTGCGCACCTTGGGCGGCACACTGGCCACCGTGAGGGGCTTGAGCTGCACCGGCTTGTAGTCCAGCCGGTTGCCCTGGCTGTACCACAGCGTGTGCTTCATCCACTCGGCATCGTTGCGGCCCAGCGGGAATTGCGGGTCGTCGGCCAGGCGCTCGTAGTCGCTCACGGTGTGGGCGCCACGGCATTCATGGCGGGCTGCGGCCGATTCGATGGTGGCTTGCGCGGCTTCGATCAGGTTCTCCACTTCCAGCGCCTCGATGCGGGCGGTGTTGAACACCTGGCTCTTGTCCTTGAGCGTGATGCCGGCCACACGCTCGCGCAGCGCGGCGATCTTGCGGGTGCCCTCGTCCATGGACACCTGGGTGCGGAACACACCGGCATGCAACTGCATGGTGTTGCGGATGTCGTCAGCCACGTCTTGCGCGTATTCACCCGATGTGCTGGCATCCAGCCGGGCCATGCGGGACAGCGGCAGGTCAGCTGCGTCCGCCGGCAGCGGCTTGTGGGATTTGTCGGCCGTCTTGACGCTATTGACGATGTGGTTGCCGGCCGCGCGGCCAAACACCAGCAAATCCAGCAGCGAGTTGGTGCCCAGCCGGTTGGCGCCATGCACGCTGACGCAGGAGCATTCACCCACCGCGTACAAACCATTCACCACGGCATTCGGGTTGCGGCCCGGCCCAACGCCGTCTGGCAC
>JANPOW010000090.1:0-2583 GCA_031428185.1 Betaproteobacteria bacterium
CCAGCCGGCCCTGAAAAAGCGTGCGCCAAAGTAGAACAACACCGGCGTGGCCAGCGCCCACTGCCACCGTGCGGGCAGCATCCGGTGGCGGCCCAGCACATCACCCGGCATGGCCAGCACCAGCGGTGCGCTGAAGGCGGCGGCCGCGGCCACCTTCCAGCCGGGGTCGGTGTTGCGGCTTGCGGCTTGCGGGCCGGGCCGCGCCATCCTTGTGCAGCGTGGCCTGCTAGCCCGCCCGCTGCACCGCCTGCAGCAGGCCGGCGTCGCTGGCGCTGCCGGCCAGGCGCTGCACCTGGGCGCTGGGCGTGGCCAGGTTGACACTGGCCGACAGCACACTCGGCACACCGGCCAGGGCGTTTTCAACCCGGCCCACACAACTGTTGCAGGGCATGCCGGCGATGTTCAAGGTCAGGGTATCGGGTGCTGCCATGGCCCGCTGCTAGGCTCTGCCACGTTGTGGGGTTTGACCTTGCGCAGGTTGCTTGCCCGGCGTTGCGGCCAGCATCCACAACACCATCCACTGACCCGGCGAGACCTCCATGATTGAACTGACCCTGCCCACCATGACCTGCGGCCACTGTGTGCGCAGCGTGACCGACACCGTGCAGCAGGTGGACCCCAGCGCCACGCTGCAAATTGACCTGCCCAGCCACCAGGTGCGCATTGAGTCGCAGCAGCCGCAAGCGACCTTTGTTGCGGCGCTGGCCGATGCCGGATACGCCCCAGCCTGAGCACCATCAACCCGGACTGACCATGCCGCACCTGCTCAAAGCCACCCTGTTGGCCCTGCTCTGCCTCGTCAGCACAGCCCCACCCGCCCAGACCCTGCGCTGGGCCAGCCAGGGTGACCCGATGACGATGGACCCACACGCCCAGAACGAAGGCCTGACCAACAGCATCAACCAGCAGGTCTATGAGCGGCTGGTGCAGCGTGACCGCACGCTGACCATCGTGCCCAGCCTGGCCACTGAGTGGCAGCAGGTGGCGCCGCTGCTGTGGCGCTTCAAGCTGCGCCCGGGCGTCAAGTTCCATGACGGCGCGCCCTTCAGCGCCGATGACGTGGTGTTCTCGGCCCGCCGCGCGGCTGAGCGCACCTCGCAGATTGCGCCCTACGTGCTGCCGCTGGGCGAGGTGGTGAAGGTGGATGACTTGACGGTGGAGTTCCGCCTCAAGGCCGTCAACCCGGTGTTTTTGCAGCACCTGGACACGCTGTTCATCATGAACAAGGCCTGGTGCGAGCAGCACAAGGTGACCAAGCCGCTGGACTACAAAAACAAGGAAGAAACCTGGGCCTCCAGCCACGCCAACGGCACTGGCCCGTTTGTGCTGACCAGCCGCGCACCCGACATCAAGACCACCCACCAGCGCTTTGCCGGCTGGTGGGGCAAGGCCGAGGGCAATGTGCAGGACATCGTCTACACCCCGATTGCCAACGACGCCACCCGGCTGGCCGCGCTGATCTCGGGCGAGCTGGATTTTGTGCATGACCCGGCGCCGCGCGACATTGCCCGCCTGCGCCAGGTGGCCGGCATCAAGGTGATTGAAGGGCCGGAGAACCGCATCGTCTTCATCGGCATGGACCAGGCCCGCGACACGCTGCTGCACGGCAAAGTGCCGGGCGACAAAAACCCGTTCAAAGACATCCGGGTGCGGCGCGCGCTGTACCAGGCCATCGACATCGAGACCCTCAAGCGCCGCCTGATGAACGGCCTGGCCCTGCCCACCGGCAGCATGACACCGTCACCCCTCGCGTCCTTCAATGACCCGGCGCTGGAGGCCAGGCTGCCCTACGACCTGGCCGCTGCGCGCCGCGACATGGCGGATGCGGGCTATGCCGACGGGTTCGACGTGACGCTGGACTGCCCCAACAACCGCTACGTGAATGACGAAGAGATCTGCATTGCGCTGGCGTCGATGTGGGCGCAGCTCAAGGTCAAGATCAAGCTCAATGCGCAGCCGCGCACGCTGTACTTCCCCAAGCTGGAGAAGCTGGACACCAGCCTGTTTTTGTACGGCTGGGGCGGCGCCATCACCGACGCTGAAACGCTGCTAACACCCATCATGCGCAGCCGCAACGACAAAGGCGCCGGCCTGTACAACTACAGCCAGGTGCGGGACGACAAAGTGGATGCGCTGGCTGCGGCGTCCAGCACCGAGCCCGATGCCAAAAAGCGTGAGCAGTTGATCCGCGCTGCGCTGGGGGAGTGGCAGGCCCAGATCCACACCATCCCGCTGCACCGCCAGATGATCCCGTGGGCTGTGCGCAGCAATGTCAGCCTGGTGCATCGGGCCGACAACTTTGTGGTGATGCAGTGGGTGACTGTGGGTAAGTGATGGCGGCCAAGTGACGGTAGCGGCGGCGGGCCGCGCTGGCCGGTCACGCTGACCCGCCGCCACCGGCCCATCAGCGCACCAGCGGCAACCTGACCTTCACCTGGTGGCCAGCAGCGGTCAGCGAGAAATCCAGCGTGCCCTGCAGCCGCGTGACGATCTGCTGCGCAATCGCCAGGCCCAGGCCTGAGCCCGGTGCGCCCCGGCTGGCCGTCAACTGCACCGGCGTGGCGCCGGGTTTGAGGGCGTTGT
>JANPOW010000091.1:0-8348 GCA_031428185.1 Betaproteobacteria bacterium
TTGATGAATCCGGCGGTCTTGATGCCCACGGATTTGTCCAGCCCGGCCGGGATCAGCGTGGCGCCCACCGAGGCCGATCCCAGGTGCAGGTAGGTGTCGGGCTTCCAGCCCATGTCCGACACCTTGCGGATGGCTTGAGCGGCCTGCTTGGCGTAGGTGAACAGCATCAGCGTGTCCGCACCCGTGCCTTTGAGCGAGATCAGTTGTGAGTCCACCGTGGGGTCAGTGGCCTGAAAGCTCTCAGCCCCCACCACGCTGACGGCTTGCGCACTTGTCCCAGTCGCCAGGCCCTCTTTCAGGCCAGCCAGCAGCTCTTTGCCAAAGTCGTCGTCCTGGTAGAGCACCCCAATCTTGGCACCGGGGTGGCTGGCCAAAATGCTCTTGGCGTAGAAATTGGCCTCCAGCCGCAGCGTGGGCTGCCAGCCCATGGTCCAGGGGTATTTGTCGGCGCTGGCAAAAGTTTCAGAGCCTGCGGCGATGAACAACTGCGGCACTTTGCGGCCGTTCAGGTAGGGCCGTGTGGCGGTGTTGAGCGCCGTGCCCAGCATGCCAAACATCAGTGCCACCTCGTCTTGCTCCACCAGCCGGCGTGTCATCTCCACCGCCTTGGGTGGGCTGAAACCGTCGTCCAGCGACAAGAAAGTGATCTTGCGGCCGTTGATGCCACCTTTGTCATTCAAGAACTTGAAGTACGCGGCCTCGGCCCGGCCCAGTTGGCCGTAGGCCGACGCCGGGCCGCTGTAGGCAATGGTCTGGCCGACCTTGATCTCGGAGTCGGTCACGCCGGGGCCGTATTTTTTCTGGGCCTGGGCGGTGGTGGGCAGCACGCTGGCTGCTGCAGCGGCAATGGGTGCCAGCACCAGGGCGCGGCGGGTGGGGTGGGTCATGCAGGTCTCCTTGCAGTGGTTGGGGGGCAGGACAGGACGCGCCTAAAACTTGTTCGGCCCCATGTAGCCGAACAGGTAACCGGCCACCTTGCGCATCTGGATCTCCTCCGAGCCCTCGGTGATGCGGTAGCGCCGGTGGTGGCGGTAGATGTGCTCAAACGGTTTGTGGCGGCTGTAGCCAATGCCGCCGTGCACCTGCATGGCCCGGTCAGCCGCTTCGCACACCAGGCGGTTGGCCCAGTAGTTGCACATCGAAACCTTGTCGGACAGCCGTTTCTCCACCTCGGGGTGCGGCATCTGGTCCATTTGCCAGGCGGTTTTGCGGATCAAGAGGCGCAGCATCTCAACTTGGGTTGCCAGCTCCACCAGCGGAAACTGGATGCCCTGGTTGCGCGCCAAATCCTCACCAAACGGCTTGCGCTGGCGCGCGTACTTGACACTCTCGTTGACACAAAACGCCGCCGCACCGAGCGAGCTGGCGGCCTGGCGGATGCGGTTTTCATGCACAAAGGCCTGGGCCAGCGCAAGGCCGTGGCCAAGCTCGCCAAACAGCGCGTCGGCCGGCACCCACACGTTGGTGAAACTGACACGCGGGTGGTCTGTGGGCATGTTGAAGGTCCACAGGTATTCCTCGATCTTGACGCCGGGGGCATCGGCCGGCACTAAAAAAGCGCTGATGCCTTTGGCCGCCCCCGCCTCACCGCTGGTGCGCGCAAACAGGCAGCAGTGGCTGGCGGTGTGCATGCCGGTGGTCCACATTTTTTCGCCGTTCAGCAGCCAACCTGGCAGGCCGTCGCGCACCTCGGGCACACCGCGGGTGTCCATGTGGGTGGCGTCTGAGCCGTGCTCGGGCTCGGTCAGGCCAAAGGTGATGCGGATCTGGCGCGCCAGTGAACCGCGGATGAACGTCTCTTTTTGCGCCGGCGTGCCAAAGTCGCGCAGCATCACGATCAGCGGAAAGTTGCCCACCACCGAATGCTCGTTTTGCAAGTCATTGAACAAACCCAGGCCCTGGGCTGCCAGGTGCTCGCGGATCACGGCCATCCACAGGTTGCCGCCACCATCGCCACCAAACTCTTTGGGCAGCGAGAAGCGGTAAAAGCCGGCCTCGTCGGCCAGTTGTTTGGCCTGCTCCAGCAGCGCCTCCCACTCAGGGCGGGGCAGGCCACCGTTGTCAAAGTCGGTGCGCGCCCATTCACGGCGGTGGTCAAAAAAGCGCTCGTTGTCGTCCTGGGCCTGCAGCGGTTTGATCTTGGCGCTGATGAAGGCATCGAGCCGGGCGAGGTAGTCGACCAAGCCGTCGGGCAGGTTGAAGTCCATGGGCTAACACTCCTGGGGTGGTGTGGGTGATGTCGGTGGCGTAGGTGGTGCGGCAGACTGATTCGGCAGCAGGCGGCGGCAGACCACGGGGTATGCCCTGGCACCGGTGGCATGCTGGCAAGGCAACATACCGGTTGGTATCTTGCAGGCTGCAACAGCGGCAGTCAGCCCCCACAAACCACTAGGAGAATCGGTTGCAATCCTCATTCAAAGCGCTGGTACTGGCCGGTGTGCTGGCCACACTGCATGGCTGGTCAGTGGCGCAATCGCCTGCAACACCAGCTGCCCAAGACGCCTGGCCAACCCGGCCAGTGTCACTGGTGGTGCCCTACCCGCCTGGCGGCACCAGCGATGTGGTGGGTCGCCAACTGGCGCAGCGCCTGCAGGCTGAGCTGGGCCAGACCGTGTTGGTGGACAACAAGGCGGGTGCTGCCACCGCCATCGGCGCCACCCATGTGGCGCGGGCCGCCAAAGACGGCTACACCCTGCTGCTGTCGGCCGGCACCACCTTCACCGTCAACCCCAACCTCAACGACAAGCTGGCCTACAAGCTGGACGACTTTGAGCCGGTGGGCACGGTGTGTACCGCGCCGTTCGCGTTTGTGGTCAAGAAGGACTTTCCGGCCCGCACGCTGCGCGAGTACGCGGCCTACGCCAAGGCCAACCCGGGCAAGATCAACAACGCCACCAACGGCCAGGGCAGCCTGGTGCATTTGTTTGGTGAGTTGATTGCGCTGGGCCTGGATGTCAAGCTGACCCAAGTGCATTACAAAGGCGCGGTGCCCGCCATGACCGACATGCTGGGCGGCGTGATCGACTCCAACGTCGAGGCCTTGACCAATGCAGTACCCAATGTGCTGGCCGGCCAATACCGCGCCTTGGCGGTGCTCAGCGCCGAGCGCCAACCGCTGCTGCCGGATGTGCCCACCTTCAAAGAGCTGGGTTACCCCAACATCGTGGGCGAGACCTGGTATGCGGTGTTTGCACCGGCCGGCACACCCAAGCCGGTGCTGGACAAACTGGCCACTGCACTGCGCAAGATTGTGGGCAGTGCCGAGTTTGCCGAGGCCATGCGCAAGATCGGCAACGAGGCCAAGCTCAGCAGCCCGGCCGAGCTGCGCAGCACCACCCTGGCCCAAAGCCGGCTGTGGGCCGACCTGATCAAGCGCGGCAATATCAAGGCTGAATAACGCGCAGGTGGGGCGGCAGGTTTTTAAGCCCGCCCGTCTTTCAACCCCGCCCGGTGGTCAACACGGCCTTGCCCTGCACCCGGCGCTGCAGCAGATCATTCAGCGCGTCGGCCGCCCGCTCCAGCGGGTAAACGGCCGACACATGGGGCTTGAGCTTGCCCTGGGCGAACAAGGCCATCAGCGCCACCAGATTGGCGGCATTGCGCTGCGGCTCATTGCGGGTGAAAGCACCCCAAAACACACCGACGATGGCGCAGCCCTTGAGCAGTGCCAGGTTCAGCGGCACGCTGGGGATGCGGCCGGCGGCAAAACCCACCACCAGAAAGCGGCCGTTCCACGCGATGCTGCGCAGCGCCGGCTCACTGAAATCACCACCCACCGGGTCATACACCACATCCACACCACGCCCGCCGGTCAAGTCCTTGATGCGGCTGCGCAGGTCATCGCGGGTGTAGTTGATGGCGGCGTCAGCGCCGTGGGCTGTGCACAGCGCCAGCTTGTCGTCGGTGGACGCGGCGGCAATCACCCGCGCACCCATGGCCTTGCCCAGCTCGACTGCAGCCAGGCCCACACCACCGGCAGCGCCCAGCACCAGCAAGGTCTCCCCCGGCTGCAGTTGAGCGCGGTCTTTGAGGGCGTGCTGCGAGGTGCCGTAGGTCAAGACAAACGCTGCGGCAGTATTGAAGTCCATGCCGGCCGGCATGGGGATCAGCCGCGCGGCGTCGGCCAGCATCTCCTCGGCATAACCACCCCAGGTGTTGGTGGCAATCACGCGGTCACCCACGGCGCAACTGGTGACATCAGCGCCGATGGACTGCACCACGCCGGCCACCTCACCGCCCGGTGAAAACGGCAGCTCGGGCTTGAACTGGTAGCTGCCCTGGATGATCAGCGTGTCCGGGAAATTGACCCCACACGCCTGCACCGCCACCACCACCTGGCCGGGCCCGGCGATCAGGTTGGGCACGCTCTCCACCACCAAACTCTCGGGTGGCCCGTGGTGTTTGCAAAGCACGGCGCGCATGGTCATGGTGGGGTCTCCGTCACACCCGGGTGGGGTGTATTGATTGAAAAGGGGGATTAACGCGGCGCCATGCGCAGCGCGCCGTCCAGCCGGATGGTCTCGCCATTGAGCATGGGGTTGGCCACGATGTGCAGCGCCAGCTGGGCAAATTCATCCGGTGCGCCCAGGCGCGACGGGTGCGGCACCGACGCGCCCAGCGACACCCGCACCGGCTCTGGCAGGCGCGCCAACATGGGCGTGTCAAAAATGCCCGGTGCGATGGTGCAGACGCGGATGCCACGGGTGGCCAGGTCGCGTGCGGCCACCAGTGTCATGCCCACCACGCCGGCTTTGGACGCGGAATACGGGATCTGGCCGATCTGGCCCTCAAACGCCGCCACCGACGCAGTGAGCACACAGACGCCACACTCACCCTCGGCCGTCAACGCATTGCGCGCCATGCGCGATGCCGCCAGCCGCAGCACGTTGAACGTGCCCACCAGATTGGTGCGGATGATGGCCTCAAACGTGGCCAGGGAGCCCGGGTTGCCGTCTTTGTCCAGCAGCCGCACCGGCCCGCCCCGACCGGCGCAATGCACCAACACGCGCAACTCACCAAGCGACGCCGCCAGGTCACAGGCGGCGGCCATGCCGGTTTCATCCGCCACATCTGCCGCCGCAAAATGCACCGCGTCGCCCAGGCTGGTGGCCACTGCAGCCCCGTTGGACGTGGCCAGGTCAGCGATGACCACCCGTGCGCCCGCAGCCACCAGCCGCTTGACCGTTGCCAGGCCCAGGCCCGACGCGCCGCCGGTGACCAGGGCGGTGATGCCTGCTGTGTCCATCGCTCAAAACTCCGGTTGAAATTACATGGGCGGGATGCTACATACCGCTGGGTATCACTGCAACGGTGGTGATGCTGATGGGCGCTGGCAAGTGCGCTGTAGATGCGTAGTCACCCGCGTTGACCTTGCTGCATACGTGCTGGTATGTTGCAGCGCGCGCACGGGCAGGCTGATCGCCAAGACCAAGCGGCAAGGCCTGCACCGCCACGCATTCACCGCCCTGCCCAACCACAGCGCCCGCATCGTCCAACACGCCCAGCACCCCTCCATGCGCAGCCCCTCCAGCACGGCCAAAACCAAGACTCCAGCGCCCGCCCGGGCCGTCCCGGCCAGCACGCCTGCGCCCAGCCCGCCTGCAGCCACCACGTCGCGTGATCAGATCCTGCTTGCTGCGGCCGAGCTGTTCATGGAGTTTGGCTACGCCGCCACATCGATTGACGCGGTGGCGGCGCACCTGGGCGCCACCAAAGGCCGCATCTACCACCACTACCGCAGCAAGGCTGACTTGTTTTTGGATGTACAGGTGGCCGCCATGCAGCGCCAGCTGGATGCCGTGGCGCCCATCGCGCATGGCCCTGGCAGCGTGCTGCAGCGGCTGCAGGCCATGGCGCTGCGCCACATCCAGATCATCCTGACCGAGCTGCCGATGCAAAAAGTGGCGGTGCAAGGGCTGGAGCGCCAACTGTTGCGCGCATCGGCCACCAACAAGCGGCTGCGTGCAGTGCTGACGATGCGCGACGACTACGAAAACCTGTATGCCGAGCTGATGGACGCTGGCATGCGTGAGGGTGTGTTCATCAACCTGCCGCCCCGGCTGGCCACCAAACCGTTTTTTGGCGCCCTCAACTGGGCCACGCTGTGGTACAGCCCACGCCGCCTGCAAAGCGCTGAGGCGGTGGACGAGATTGCCCAGGCGCTTGCCGCATTTGCGGTGCGGGGTTTGATGAAGCCGGCAGCCTGATGCCGACTACCAACTACCGCCTACCGACTACCCCCAGCGGTCAAAACTTGGTGTAGCCGCCGTCAATCACAAACTGCTCACCGGTGGTGTAGCTGGACGCGTCACTTGCAAGGTAGACCGCAATGCCGCCAAAGTCATCCATCTGGCCCCAGCGCCGCGCCGGGATGCGCGGCATCACCGCAGCGGCAAACTTCTCGCTGGCCACCGAGCGCTCGGTCATCTCGGTGACGATCCAGCCCGGCAGGATGGAATTGACGCGGATGCGGTGGCGCGCCAACTCCACCGCCAACGCCCGCACCAGGGACGTGACCGCACCCTTGGACGCACCGTAGTGGCTGTTGCGCGCCGCGCCCTCCACCGCCGCCGTGCTGGCGGTGGCCACCAATGACCCGCCCTGGCCCGGCCGGTTGGCGTCCCCGGCCATGTGGCGCGCCGCCGCGCGCAAGGTCAAAAACACCCCCTCCACATTGATGCGCTGCACGCGGCGGAACTCCTCCAGGCCCATGTCCAGGATGGTGACTCCTTTGCCCGACACACCGGCGTTGGCAAAACAGGCATGCACCTGGCCCAACGCCGCCACCGATGCCGCAAAGGTGTCGTCCACCTGGGCCTCGTCGCCCACGTCGCACACAAAGGCATGCACCCGGCTGGCATCACCACACTCGGTGGCCAGGCTGGCCTTGGCGCGGGCAGTCTTGTCGGCGTTCTGGCCCCAGATGGCCACCGCCGCACCCGAGGCCAACAGCGCACGCGCCATGCCGTAGCCAATGCCGCCGTTGCCGCCGGTGATGACGGCGCTGCGGCCGCTGAGATCAAACGGTTGGTACATGTTGGAGTCCTTGTTGCGCGCTGCGCCTGCTGGGTGTTGGCGGGGTGACCGTGGGTGGGCATGGTGCCCAGCACATGCAGGTGATGCTAGGCCGGCCGGCCGCCCGGGCTCATTGGTGAATGTGCTATCACGCTGGTGACGCTGGCCAGCCCGGCTTCAGGTCAAGCTGCTGTTGGCAATCGCCCGCCGGCAGCGCCCCAGCCGACACAACAGGATGTGTCCCATGGCCTTTGATCTGGTGCTGCGTGGCGGCGATTTGGCTGACGGTGACGGCGGCCCGCTGCGCCAGGCCGATGTGGCGGTGCAAGACGGCTGCATCGTGGCGGTTGGCAAGCTGGCCGGGCGTGGCAAACACGAGATTAATGCGCGCGGCAAGCTGGTGACCCCCGGCTTTGTGGACATCCACACCCACTACGACGGCCAGGCCACCTGGGACAGCCGCATGCAGCCGTCCAGCTGGCATGGCGTGACCACGGCGGTGATGGCCCATCATCGACGTGACCAGTGTTTGCAAGGTTTATCGGTCGTCACAGCACGATTTGGCGGCGGTTTGGCGGCGGTTTGGCGGCGATTTCGAACCTCCATTTTCACGGATCGACCTGACGGGACTCTTGGGCTTACGTCGATTGCTGAAACAGGTATAGCAGAGCCGCCAGCATGCAGGTCGCTGGACCGAAAAGTCCGCCAAAACGACGAAGGACATTGCCAGGCCCTTGGAACTTCTATTCGAATTGAACCGCCATGTCGGCCCAAGAAGCCCACCCAAACCTGGAGCGCCGTCAAGACCAAGTTGTCGAACTTCGACCACGCAGGCTTGATCAGTCTTGTGCAGGACCAACGGTGTTCTATCGCGAACAGGCTACCGGGTTTAGCAGAGATGCCAGCCTCGGCGATGAAGGCCACTTCGAAAGCGCTGGCGCGGATGTTTTGCCAGGCACTGAAGACCATCGACACCCTGCCGCAGACGCAGCGCCCGGCGGTGCTGGCGCGTCTGAATGCGGTTCACCTGCTCAGCCACGACTTCGGCCATGGGTCGCTATGGAGAGCTCTGCATAGCGATCCTGAGCCATCATCCGAACGTTCAAATTGACTTCCCGAAAGCAGTGTCATGCGGGCGGACAGGATTCTTCGCCCAGGCCCCGGTGCTTCGCGGCACATGCCTTGACAACCGGCCAGCCGATGCACGATTCATGGGCGCGAAAGTTGCGCAGCCACCAGGCCCAGTCCTCGGGGACGAGCGAGAACGGATCGCTGTGTCTCAACTCGCGCGCCGCCCACACCGGCCAATGCGGATTGGAAAGCGCCGGCCGGCC
>JANPOW010000092.1:0-3651 GCA_031428185.1 Betaproteobacteria bacterium
AAACTCAAGAACGAAGCGAAGGTGATTTGAGATGGCCGCACTTGTCATTGCCGAACACAACAACGGTGCCATCAAAGGCGCCACCCTCAACACCGTGACGGCCGCATTGGCCTGCGGTGGTGATGTGCATGTGCTGGTGGCGGGCCACAACGCCGGCGCGGCCGCCGCGGCTGCCGCTCAGATCGCGGGTGTGGCCAAGGTGTTGCACGCTGATGCGGACGGCCTGGGCCACGGCCTGGCCGAGAACATGGCGGCGCAGGTTTTGGCGCTTGTTGGTCAGGACGCATCCAACTACAGCCACATCCTGTTCCCCGCCACGGCGGCCGGCAAAAACGTGGCACCGCGTGTGGCCGCCTTGCTGGACGTGGGCCAGATCAGCGACGCCACCAAGGTCATCAGCGCCGACACCTTTGAGCGCCCCATCTACGCCGGCAACGCCATTGCCACGGTGCAGAGCAGCGACGCCGTCAAGGTGATCACCGTGCGCACCACCGGTTTTGATGCCGCAGCGGCAACGGGTGGCAGCGCGGCGGTTGAGGTGCTGGCGGCGGTGGCCGCATCGGCCGCCAGCAGCTTTTTGGGCAGCGAGATTGCCAAGCTGGACCGGCCCGAGCTGACCGCGGCCAAGATCATCGTGTCGGGTGGCCGGGCCATGGGCAGCAGCGAGAAGTTCAACGACGTGCTCACGCCGCTGGCCGACAAGCTGGGCGCTGCGCTCGGCGCCAGCCGCGCCGCGGTGGACGCCGGTTATGCCCCGAATGACTGGCAAGTGGGCCAGACCGGCAAGATCGTGGCGCCCACGCTCTACATCGCCTGTGGCATCAGCGGCGCCATCCAGCACCTGGCCGGCATGAAGGACAGCAAGGTGATCGTGGCCATCAACAAAGACGCCGAGGCACCCATCTTCAGCGTGGCTGACTACGGCCTGGAGGCCGACCTGTTTGTGGCTGTGCCTGAACTGGTGGCCGCGCTGTAAATACAGCGCTGCACCCATCCGCAAGACCCCAACAAGGGCGCCGATTTCGGCGCCCTTGCCCCATCCGGAGACTGAAATGACCTACCGCGCCCCTGTCAAAGACATGCTGTTTGTGATGCAAGAACTGGCCGGCCTGGCCGCTGTGGCCCAGTTGCCGGGTTTTGAGGACGCCGACCTGGACACCGCCACGGCGGTGCTGGACGAATGTGCCAAGTTCAACCAGGACGTGGTGGCGCCGCTCAACCGCGAGGGCGACCTCAACCCGTCCAGCTTCAAGGATGGTGTGGTGACCACCACGCCGGGTTTCAAGCAAGCCTTCAAGCAGTTTGCTGCAGGAGGCTGGCAAGGCCTGCACCACCCGGTAGCGCACGGTGGCCAGGGCCTGCCCAAGCTCATCCACGCCGCTTGCATCGAGATGCTCAACAGCGCCAACGTCAGCTTTGCGCTGTGCCCTCTGCTGACGGACGGCGCGATCGAGGCGCTGCTGACCGCCGGCAGTGACAGCCTGCAAGCCGCCTACCTGCCCAAGATGGTCGAGGGCCGCTGGACCGGCACCATGAACCTGACCGAGCCGCAAGCCGGCTCGGACCTGGCTGCAGTGCGCAGCCGCGCCGAGCCGCAGCCCGACGGCAGCTACAAGCTGTTTGGCACCAAGATCTTCATCACCTACGGTGAGCACGACATGGCCGAGAACATCGTCCACCTGGTGCTGGCGCGGGTCAGCGGCGCGCCTGAGGGTGTTAAAGGCATCTCGCTGTTTGTGGCGCCCAAGTTTTTGCTGGACGCAGCCGGCAACCCCGGTGCGCGCAACGATGTGCACTGCGTCAGCATCGAGCACAAGCTGGGCATCAAGGCCAGCCACACGGCAGTGCTGCAGTTTGGTGACGGCACGGCGGCGATGTGTGCAAACGGCGCCGGGCCCGGCGCTGTGGGCTACCTGGTGGGCCAGGAGAACCGCGGCCTCGAATACATGTTCGTGATGATGAACGCCGCCCGCTACGCGGTGGGTGTGCAAGGCATTGCGGTGGCCGAGCGGGCCTACCAAAAAGCAGTGGGCTATGCACGTGACCGGGTGCAGGGCCGGCCGGTGGACGGCTCGATCAACGCCGCTGCAGCCATCATCCACCACCCCGATGTGCAGCGCATGCTGATGACGATGCGCGCCTACGTGGAGGGTTGCCGGGCCATGGCGTTGGTGGCGGCGGCAGCGCAAGACGCCGCCCATGCCCACCCGGACGCGGCAGTGCGCAAGCAGAACCAGGCGTTTTATGAATTCATGGTGCCGCTGATCAAGGGCTACTCCACCGAGATGAGCCTGGAGGTCACCAGCCTGGGTGTGCAGGTGCATGGCGGCATGGGCTTCATCGAGGAGACCGGTGCCGCCCAGCACTACCGCGATGCCAAGATCCTGACCATTTACGAGGGCACCACCGCCATCCAGGCCAATGATTTGGTGGGCCGCAAAACCGCACAGGATGGCGGTGCCACCGCCCGCGCCATCGCCGGCCAGATCGAGGCCACCGAGCAGGCGCTGGCCCAGCGCAGCAGCGACGCGGCGCGGGCTGTGCTCAAACGCCTGACCGCTGCACGCTTGGCGTTTTTGGACGTGGTGGATTTTGTGGCTGGTGGCATGGCCAAAGGCAGCAAAATCAGCCCCAACGCGGTGTTTGCCGGCAGCGTGCCCTACCTGATGCTGGCCGGCAACCTGATGGCCGGCTGGCAGATGGCACGTGCGCTGCTGGTGGCCGAAGACCGGCTGGCCGAGGGTGTGGAGCCCGACTTCATGCGCGCCAAGATCACCACCGCCCGCTTTTACGCCGACCACCTGCTGAGCAAGGCGCCCGGTGTGCGCGACAGCATTGTTGACGGCGCGGCCGGCATCACCGACATGGCGCTGGCCGCCTACTGACTGTCCCCCGCGTGCTGCCGACCCGCCACTGTGCCGCTGCACACTGGCCCCTGCACCCGCTTTGTCCTTTTGCAATCTCGCCTGAACCGGAGTTGACCGTGCCCTTGCCCGCCATCCTGTCCAACCTGCCGCTGCCCATCATTGGCTCCCCGCTGTTCATCATCAGCAACCCGAAGCTCGTGATCGAGCAATGCAAGGCCGGTGTGGTGGGGTCCATGCCCTCGCTCAACGCCCGCCCGGCCGCCCAGCTGGATGACTGGCTGGCCGAGATCACCGAGACCCTGGCCGCCTGGGACAAGGCCAACCCGCAGCAAAAAGCCGCACCCTTTGCCATCAACCAGATCGTGCACAAGACCAATGACCGGCTGGACCACGACATGGAGATGTGCGCCAAATACCGCGTGCCCATCGTCATCACCAGCCTGGGTGCGCGCACCGACATCAATGACGCGGTGCACGCCTGGGGCGGCGTGGTGTTACACGACATCATCAACAACAAGTTTGCCCACAAGGCCATCGACAAGGGCGCGGATGGCCTGATTGCGGTGGCCGCCGGTGCCGGAGGCCATGCCGGCACCAAAAGCCCGTTTGCGCTGATCCAGGAGATCCGCCAGTGGTTTGACGGCCCGCTGGCGCTCTCGGGCAGCATTGCCAACGGCGACGCGGTGATGGCCGCACTCGCCATGGGTGCAGACTTTGCCTACATCGGCTCGGCCTTCATCGCCACCGACGAGGCGCGCGCCAGCGACGCCTACAAGCAGGCGAT
>JANPOW010000093.1:0-1546 GCA_031428185.1 Betaproteobacteria bacterium
ACCGTCTGCGCCAGGGTCGACAGGCTGCTGACCACCTGCACGCCAGGGCGCTGTACAAAGCCGGTGACATACACCCGCAAGCCGCGCAACTGGCCCAACGAGACACTGAGTTGGAAGTTCTTGAAGACGGTTGCCACCCGTTGGCTGATCACATCAGGCAGGTCGGCATAGCGGACACCAGACACCATGATGGGCCCGACACGCGGCAGGTTGATGCGGCCAGACCGGTCCACCAGCAGCCGCAAGTCCGCATCGACTGACCCCCACAACGTGACAACCAGCTCATCACCGGTCTGCAGCAAATAGTCGGGTGGGACGATGGGGCTGTAGTCCTGCGCGGCCAGCGGTGAGCCTGTGCCGCTGAGCAGTTCAGAACCGAAGCGGCGGATCTCGCCGGGTGGTTGCCCCGCTGCGGCTGCGGCAGCCAGGCCCTGCACATAGATTTCGAACTCGCCAGGCCTGTACGCAAGCTGAGAAGAACCATCTGGCGGTTGAGCGGTTTGCGCACGCTCATTGGTGGCCTGCGTGGGTTGCCGCAGCCTGACCGGACCCCCGTTGCCCGCAGACTCTTGCTGCGGCGTGGTCTGTGCCTGCGCCAGAACTGGCGTCGTCATGACCTGAACCAGCACCAGCGCAAGCAGCGTAAGTCGCCCCGATAGCAGCAATGTCCAGCGTGACTGGGCAATGCAATGTGGGCGGAAACAGAAGAGTCGATTCATGCGATGCGTGCGGCTTGGTGCAGTCTCTGGCGGACTGTTTCGCAAAACGGGAGGGTGGCGCAACATGATGCCGGCCCTGGCGGAGACAGCCCGCAAGCCGCCAAAGCGCGGAATTCTAGCCCCCAGACGCAGTGGGGGCGCTGGGTGCTGTTGTGGGTTTCACGTCACAGCAGGGCGATGACACGGTGCGCCAGGAGTGATCGGCGCCAGTGGTGCGTGTTGGGCTGGATCCTGTTTCAGGCCCGCTGGGAATGTGTGCGTACAAACCACCCGGCCAGCACCGCCAAACCGGCCGCGATGGTATGGCTGGGCCGGTAGCCCAGCAGCGTTTGCGCCTTGCCCACGTCAGCGCGTGAATGCCGCACATCCCCAGCGCGGAAATCCCGGTGCACCGGAGCAGCCACCTGCAGCCCCGGCCGCAGTGCAGACAGGCCTTGCGCCAGCATGCCGTGCAGGCCGTTCAGGTTGGTCTGGTCACCCACCGCCACGTTGTAGACCTGGTTGGCCGCCGCTGCATCGGTGGTGGTTGCGGCCAGGATGTTGGCCTGCACTGCGTTGGCCACATAGCAGAAGTCGCGGCTGGTCTGGCCATCGCCGTTGATGTAGACCGTCTCGCCGCCCAGCATGGCGGCAGCCCATTTGGGGATCACCGCCGCGTAGGCGCCGTTCGGGTCCTGGCGTGGGCCAAACACATTGAAGTAGCGCAGGCCGATGGACGACAGGCCGTAGGTGCGTGCAAACACATCGGCGTACAGCTCGTTCACATACTTGGTGACGGCATATGGCGACAGTGGCCGGCCGATGGTGTCCTCCACCTTGGGCAGGCC
>JANPOW010000094.1:0-3795 GCA_031428185.1 Betaproteobacteria bacterium
GCTGGTCATCACCACCCTGGGCACCGACCGCGACGCACAGCGCATCGACGCGCTGGCCGGTGACTACGAAGACCGCTTCATGCTGCACTACAACATGCCCCCCTTCGCCACCGGCGAAACCGGCCGTGTGGGCAGCCCGAAACGGCGCGAGATCGGCCACGGTCGGTTGGCAAAACGTGCGCTGATTGCCGCCATGCCCATCAAAGAGGACTTCCCCTACACCGTGCGGGTGGTCAGCGAGATCACTGAATCCAACGGCTCGTCGTCCATGGCCTCGGTCTGCGGTGGCTGCTTGTCGATGATGGACGCCGGCGTGCCGATGAAGGCCCATGTGGCGGGCATCGCGATGGGCTTGATCAAGGACGGCAATCGCTTCGCAGTCCTCACGGACATCCTGGGCGACGAAGATCACCTGGGCGACATGGACTTCAAGGTGGCCGGCACCACCGGCGGCATCACCGCGCTGCAGATGGACATCAAGATCCAGGGCATCACCAAAGAAATCATGCAAGTGGCCCTGGCGCAAGCCAAAGAGGCACGCCTGCACATCCTGGGCTGCATGCAAGCCTCGGTGGGTGAGGCCAAGACGGAGGTGTCGTCCTTCGCCCCGCGCCTCTACACCATGAAGATCAACCCCGAGAAGATCCGCGACATCATCGGCAAGGGCGGCGCCACCATCCGTGCGCTGACTGAAGAAACCGGCTGCACCATCGACATCGGTGAAGACGGCACCATCACCATCGCCTCAGCCGATGCCGACAAGGCCGAGCACGCCAAGAAGCGCATTGCCGAGATCACCGCTGAGGCCGAGATTGGCAAGGTCTATGAAGGCGCGATCACCAAGATCCTGGACTTCGGCGCGTTGGTCAACATCCTGCCAGGCAAAGACGGCCTGCTGCACATCAGCCAGATCGCCCACCAGCGGGTGGAGAACGTCACCGACTTCCTGACCGAAGGCCAGATCGTCAAGGTCAAGGTCATGGAGACGGACGAAAAAGGCCGCATCAAGCTGTCGATGAAGGCCTTGATCGAGCGGCCTGAGGGCATGGAAGAAGAGCGCTTTGAGCGTGCGCCCCGCCGTGATTTTGGTGACCGGCCTGACCGCGGCCCGCGTGGTGACCGGGCTGACCGCCCGCCGCGCCGCGAGCGCAGCGAGCGTCCGGCACACAGTGACGCGCCGGCGGCGGATGCACCCGCGGCTGACGCGCCGGCCGTGGCAACTGCGGCAACCGGCAGCGACACGCCGTCGTCCGGCCAGTCCTGACCTGCCACCAACCCGCAACCGAGCACAGCACCCCATGCGCGCAATTGCCCTGAACGGCTTTGGTGGCCCCGACGTGTTGGTCGAGACCACACGTCCTGATCCCGTGGCAGCAGCCGGTGAATTGCTGGTGCGGGTCACCGCGTCCGGCATCAATCGACCCGATGTGCTGCAGCGCAAGGGTGCTTACGCGCCCCCGCCCGGCGCGTCTGATCTACCCGGGCTGGAGATTGCCGGCACGGTGATTGGTGGTGATGCGGCTGAGCTGGCAGCGGCTGGTTTCAAGCTGGGGGACCGGGTCTGCGCGCTGGTCGCGGGTGGGGGTTATGCCTCGGTCTGCGCTGCGCCCATCGCCCAGTGCCTGCCGGTGCCGGCCGGCCTGACGGACATTGAAGCCGCCAGCCTGCCCGAGACTTTTTTCACCGTCTGGTCCAACGTCATTGACCGGGGCCGCTTGCAGGCCGGTGAAACCTTGCTGGTGCAGGGTGGTGCCAGTGGCATCGGTGTCACGGCCATTCAATTGGCCAAGGCACTGGGCGCCACGGTGCTGGTCACCGCCGGCAGCGACGACAAAGTGGCCGCTTGCGTGGCGCTGGGTGCTGACTTGGGCATCAACTACAAGACGCAAGATTTTGTGGCCGAAGTCAAGGCGGCAACCGGAGGCAAGGGCGCCGACGTGGTGCTGGACATGGTGGCCGGCGACTACGTGGCGCGCGAGGTGCAGTGCGTGGCCGAGGACGGCCGCATCGTCATCATCGCGGTGCAGGGCGGTTTGCAAAGTGGCTTCAACGCTGGCGACGTGCTGCGGCGGCGCATCACCATCACCGGGTCCACGCTGCGGCCCCGACCGATTGCCTTCAAGGCCGCGATTGCGGCGGCCTTGCGGCGCACGGTCTGGCCGCTGATCGAGGCCGGCAAGATCAAGCCGGTGATCCACCAGGTGTTCCCCGCAACGCAGGCGGCGCAAGCCCACGCGTTGATGGAATCAGGCCAGCACATCGGCAAGATCGTGCTGGACTGGACCGTTTAAGGACTGTGACCATGCGACGCCAACTGATTGCCGGCAACTGGAAGATGCACGGCAGCCACAGCGCCAACGCCGAGTTGCTGGCCGGCATTGCCGCTGCCCGGCCGTTTGGCTGTACTGTGGCGGTGTGTGTGCCCTACCCGTACCTGTCAGAGACCGCAGTGGCCCTGGCCGGCACTGATCTGCGCTGGGGCGCACAAGATTGCTCGGCCCATGCGCAAGGCGCCTACACCGGCGACGTGTCGGTGGCCATGCTGGCCGAGTTTGGATGCCGCTACGTCATCGTAGGCCACAGTGAGCGGCGCCAGTACCACGCTGAAAGCGACGCGCTGGTGGCCGACAAGGCCAAGGCCGCACTGGCGCGGGGCATCACGCCCATCGTCTGTGTGGGTGAAACCCTGGCCCAGCGGGAAGCCGGTGAAACCGCAGCCGTGGTCAAGCGCCAGTTATCGGCCGTCATCCATGCGCTGGGCCACTGCGCCGGTGAGATGGTGGTGGCGTATGAGCCGGTCTGGGCCATTGGCACTGGCCAGGTAGCCACGCCCGAGCAAGCCCAGGCGGTGCATGCGTTGCTGCGGGCGCAGCTTAAGGCGGCGGCAGCGCAAGCCGACAGCATGCAAATTCTTTACGGCGGCAGCATGAAGCCCGACAACGCGGCCAGCCTGCTGGCCCAGCCTGACATTGACGGTGGTCTGATCGGCGGCGCCAGCTTGAAGGCGGCCGATTTTGCCGCCATCTGCCGCGCGGTGGCTTGAGCCCGACTTGAGCCCACGCGCTGGCATCCCTCGATTTTTTGGAGATTTTTGAACATGCAGATTTGGACCAACCTCGTGCAGGTTTTGCAGGTGCTTGCCGCCATCACGATGATCGGCCTGGTGCTGGTGCAGCACGGCAAGGGTGCTGACATGGGCGCCTCGTTTGGCAGTGGCGCATCAGGCAGCCTGTTTGGTGCCACTGGCAGCGCCAACTTTCTGTCTCGTTTCACGGCGGTGTGCGCGGGTGTGTTTTTCGTCTGCACCTTGTCGCTGGCCTATCTGTCCAACAGCGTGGCCACACGTGCACCCAGCAGTGGCGGCAGCGTGCTGGACCGGGCCGTGACATTGCCTGCGGCGCCGGCCAGTGTGGCCGGTGGCATACCCACGGGCAACGCAGCAGCAGTGCCCGCAACAGCTGCGGCTGTCGTGGCACCCGTGGCCGCCGCGGCTTCCGCTGCGCCCACCGCCATCCCGGCCAAATAAGCCGCAGGCTGCACGGCACCGGCATGGTGCTTGTTGCAGGCGCCGACTAAGCGCAAACCCGGAGAATGCAAGGTTTTCCGGTATAGAATCCAAGGCTGTTCAGCAAGCAATCCTCACGCAAGTTGAGCAGTCGTCAGGCTTTGGCTTGGCATCCATGCCGTCGTGGTGAAATTGGTAGACACGCTATCTTGAGGGGGTAGTGGCGAAAGCTGTGCGAGTTCGAGTCTCGCCGACGGCACCAAGATACAAAGCAGGCCCAGTCGTCATCC
>JANPOW010000095.1:0-41790 GCA_031428185.1 Betaproteobacteria bacterium
CGTACATGGAGCCGGCGCGACCTCAGTACTCCGCCCCGCAGATTTCGAGACATGCGAACGCGCCCTCGACCCGATGCCGTCGTTGCAAATGCGCGCCATGCCGCCGGGCATGGCTGCGCTTTGCGCCTAGGAGCCTGTCGGACTTGGGGCGTCGATAGCGAGAAACGGCCCCAGCGAGGACAGTTTTTGGCGGATTTGCAGGCCCATAGTTCAACTATGGGACAAAAAGCCGGTAAAAAATGGACCGCTGAGGCCGTTTCGCAGCCGACGTTCCCCAAGCCCGACAGGCTCCTAGATCGGGCACGTTTTGGTGCGCTGCTCGGGCACGCCCAAAAAAACCGCAAGTTCTGAAAGCCTGACATGGCCCGCATTGACCTTGACCTGGCCCACAGCTACCGGCCCGACCCGCAGCAGGACAGCCACTACGCGCTGCTGCCGCTCAAGATGACGTTTGACGACGGCGGTGCGTATGCGCTGCTGGGCCCGTCGGGCTGCGGCAAAACCACCATGCTCAACATCATTTCGGGCCTGGTGCAGCCGTCGCACGGCAGCGTCAAATTTGACGGCCAGGACATGACACAGCGCACGCCGCAGGCGCGCAACATCGCCCAGGTGTTCCAGTTTCCGGTCATCTACGACACCATGACGGTGGCGCAGAACCTGGCCTTTCCGCTCAAGAACCGGGGTGTGGCACCGGACAAGATCAAGGCCCGCGTCGGCAAGATCGCCGAGATGCTGGAGATGAGCCAGCAGTTGGGCATGCGGGCTGCGGGCTTGAGTGCCGACGCCAAACAAAAGATCAGCCTGGGCCGCGGCCTGGTGCGTGAGGACGTGAGCGCCGTGCTGTTCGATGAGCCGCTGACGGTGATTGACCCCCACCTCAAATGGCAATTGCGCCGCAAACTCAAACAGATCCACCATGAGCTGAAGCTCACGCTGATCTACGTCACCCATGACCAGGTGGAGGCGCTGACCTTTGCCGACCAGGTGGTGGTGATGACCCGTGGCAAGGCCGTGCAAGTGGGCTCGGCTGATGCGCTGTTTGACCGGCCGGCGCACCGCTTCGTCGGCCATTTCATCGGCTCGCCGGGCATGAACTTTTTGCCGGCAGCCTTGCTGCCCGCAGCACCGGCCGGGGCTGATGCGTTGGGCATCCGGCCCGAATACGTGCGGCTGGCTGCACCCGGTGGCACCGGTGTGTTGCCCGCCCGTGTACTGCAGGTGCAAGACGTGGGCACCTACTGGCTGGTCACCACCAGCATCAGCGGCCGGGGCGCTGAGCACACGGTGCGGTTGCGGCTAGGCGCCGATGCCCAGCCACCCGCGCCGGGTGCCACGGTGGGCTTGCAATTGATCGGCGCGAACACCTGCTGGTACGCCGCTGACGAAACCTTGATGACTGCAGAGGTGACTGTATGAACCCCCACGCTCGCTTGCGTTCGCTGCCCCCCGAGGGGGCATGCGCCCACCTTGGGGCGGCCCGGCGGAGTGCGCCATGAAACCCGTCAACCAGAAAGCCTGGTGGCTGGTGCTGCCCGTCTTCTTGTGCGTCGCCTTCTCGGCGGTATTGCCGCTGATGACGGTGGTCAATTACTCGGTGCAAGACATCATCTCGCCCGAGCGGCGGGTGTTTGTGGGCACTGAATGGTTTGCCGCGGTGATGCGTGACCCGGACCTGCACGAAGCCTTGCTGCGCCAGATCACCTATTCACTGGCGGTGCTGCTGGTTGAATTGCCGCTGGGTATCTTGCTGGCGCTGGCCATGCCGGAGAAAGGCTGGAAATCAAGTGCGGTTCTGGTGCTGGTGGCCCTGAGCTTGTTGATCCCGTGGAACGTGGTGGGCACTATCTGGCAGATTTTCGGCCGGGCTGACATTGGCTTGCTTGGCGCCGCGCTGCAGCGCCTGGGGATCGAGTACAGCTACACCGGCAATGCCGCCCATGCCTGGCTGACCGTACTGGTGATGGATGTGTGGCACTGGACACCATTGGTGGCGCTGCTGGGGTATGCCGGGCTGCGCAGCATCCCCGATGCGTATTACCAGGCCGCGCGCATTGACGGTGCCAGCAAGCTGGCGGTGTTCCGCTACATCCAATTACCCAAGATGCGCGGCGTGCTGATGATTGCAGTGCTGCTGCGTTTCATGGATAGCTTCATGATCTACACCGAACCCTTTGTGCTGACCGGTGGTGGGCCCGGCAATGCCACCACGTTTTTAAGCCAGTACCTGACGCAAAAAGCAGTGGGCCAGTTTGATCTGGGGCCAGCGGCTGCTTTCTCGCTGATTTACTTCTTGATTATCCTGCTGCTGTGTTTTATCCTCTACACCTGGATGCAGCGGGTGGGCACGGCAGACATTGAGGGCTTGGGCCATGAATGAACCCCGTTTCCAGAAACGCACGCTGTTTCTGATCGTCTATTTGGTCTTTGCCATCCTGCCCATCTACTGGATGGTCAACATGAGCTTCAAGACGAATGAGGAGATCCTCTCGGCATTCACCTTGTTGCCCAAGCATTTCACCTGGGCCAACTACGCCAAGATATTCACCGACGAATCGTGGTACTCGGGCTACATCAACAGCCTGATCTACGTGGCCATCAACATGGTGATCTCGCTGGCGGTAGCGCTGCCGGCGGCCTATGCTTTCAGCCGTTACAGTTTTCTCGGTGACAAGCATCTCTTCTTTTGGCTGCTGACGAACCGCATGACACCGCCTGCGGTGTTTTTGCTGCCGTTTTTTCAGCTCTACACCACGCTGGGCCTGATGGATACCCACCTGGCGGTGGCCATGGCCCATTTGGTGTTCAACGTGCCGCTGGCGGTGTGGATATTGGAGGGCTTTATGAGTGGCATTCCGCGTGAGATTGACGAAACTGCCTACATCGACGGTTACAGCTTTCCGCGTTTCTTCATCACCATCTTTCTGCCGCTCATCAAGGCCGGTGTGGGCGTGGCGGCATTCTTCTGCTTCATGTTCAGCTGGGTGGAATTGCTGCTGGCGCGCACCCTGACCAGCGTCAATGCCAAGCCCATCGTGGCCACCATGACCCGCACCGTCAGTGCCAGCGGCATGGACTGGGCCACGCTGGCTGCAGCCGGCACACTCACCATCGTGCCCGGCGCCATCGTCATCTGGTTTGTGCGCCACTACATCGCAAAAGGTTTTGCGATGGGGAGAGTCTGATGTTTGATTGGATGGTTTGGACTTTGCCAGTCGCGGTGTTCTTCACTTGCATTGGCCTGGCACTGGTCGGCATGACCGTGTGGGAAATCAAGCAGCCCACGATTGAGCGCAAGGGCTTTTTGCCCATTGCCACCACCCGCGGTGACCGGCTGTTCATCGGCCTGCTCACAGCGGCCTACATCAACCTGGCTTTTGTAGGTTTGTCCGGCAAGCTGGCGGAGTGGTTCTCACTGAATGCTGACCCCAGCATTTGGTTCAGCTTTGTTGCATCCATGCTGGCGCTGGGTTTGATCATGCGGCGCGGCTAAAAACTTTTAACAGGGATCCGGCCCGGGCGCTTCCCCGGGGCCGTGCTGTCTCCCAACGCCATCCGGGGAAGCAAGTCACACCTGAGGAGACATGCAATGAAAATGCGCTACACCGCATTGGGGCTGGCCGCGATGCTGGCGGTTGCCGCCCCGTCCTGGGCCGACGAGGCCGCTGCCAAAAAATGGATTGACGCTGAGTTTCAGCCCAGCACGCTGAACAAGGATCAGCAACTGGCCGAGATGAAATGGTTTATCGAAGCCGCCAAAAAACTGCATGCCAAGGGCGTGAAGGAGATCTCGGTGGTGTCGGAGACGCTCACCACCCATGAGTACGAGAGCAAAACCCTGGCCAAGGCGTTTGAAGAAATCACCGGTATCAAGGTCAAGCATGACCTGATTCAAGAAGGTGACGTGGTTGAAAAACTGCAGACCTCCATGCAGTCTGGCAAGTCGATTTATGACGGCTGGATCAGTGACTCTGACCTGATCGGTACCCACTACCGCTACGGCAAGATCATGAACCTGACCGACTACATGGCCGGCAAGGGCAAAGAATGGACCAACCCCGGGCTGGATCTGAAAGACTTTATCGGCACCAGTTTCACCACCGCACCGGACGGCAAGCTGTACCAATTGCCCGACCAGCAGTTTGCCAACCTGTACTGGTTCCGCGCCGACCTGTTTGCCAAACAGGATTTGAAAGACAAGTTCAAGGCCAAATACGGCTACGACCTGGGTGTGCCGCTCAATTGGTCGGCCTATGAGGACATTGCCGAGTTCTTCACCAATGACGTGAAGACCATCGACGGCAAGCCGATTTATGGCCACATGGACTACGGCAAGAAAGACCCGTCACTGGGCTGGCGTTTCACTGATGCCTGGCTGAGCATGGCCGGCACCGCTGACATCGGCATCCCCAACGGCATGCCGGTGGACGAGTGGGGTATTCGGGTAGGCGCTGACAAGTGCACGCCGGTGGGTGCGTCGGTCTCGCGCGGTGGCGCCACCAACTCGCCGGCGGCTGTTTACGCGCTGACCAAGTATGTGGACTGGATGAAGAAGTACGCGCCCAAAGAGGCCAGCGGCATGACCTTTGGTGAGGCCGGCCCGGTGCCGGCCCAGGGCCAGATTGCGCAGCAGATCTTCTGGTACACCGCATTTACCGCAGACATGGTCAAAAAAGGCCTGCCGGTGGTCAATGACGACGGCACCCCGAAGTGGCGCATGGCCCAGGCCCCAACGGCCCGTACTGGAAGCAGGGTATGCAGAACGGCTACCAGGACGTGGGTAGTTGGACCTTCTTCAAGGACCACGATGCCAACAAGGTGGCTGCTGCCTGGCTGTATGCCCAGTTCATCACCGCCAAGACCACCAGCCTGAAAAAGAGCATCACCGGGCTGACTTTTGTGCGTGACAGCGACATCCGCCACGACTACTTCACCCAGAACGCCAACAAGTACGGTGGCCTGATCGAGTTCTACCGCAGCCCGGCCCGGGTGGCGTGGACGCCCACCGGCACCAACGTGCCCGACTACCCCAAGCTGGCCCAGCTGTGGTGGAAAAACGTGGCCCAGGCGGTGACCGGCGAGAAGACCCCGCAAGGCGCGATGGACAACCTGGCCGAGGAGATGGACCAGGTGATGGCCAGGCTAGAGCGTGCTGGCATGGCGCACTGCGCGCCCAAGCTCAACCCCAAAGGCGACCCCAACAAGTATTTGAGCGACAAGGGCGCGCCGTGGAAGAAGCTGGCGAATGAAAAGCCCAAGGGCGAAACGATTGCTTATGACTCACTGCTGAACGCCTGGAAGGCGGGCAAAGTCCGCTAAGCCAAGCCAGTTTGTGCAACGCCCCGGCCAGGGGTTTGTTGGCCGCGCGGCGCCGTCTGTGGACGGTGCCCGCGCGGCTTTTTTGCTGTCAGCCGGCCAAGACCACCGCTGGCGGGCTGGCGGCTGCTGGCAGGGCCAACTCCAGTGCTGCAGCAAGGCGAGCCACCGTGCCGTCCACATCGGCCAGCTTGTCCAGCCCGAACAGGCCGATGCGGAAAGTCATGAAATCCGCCGGCTCATCACACTGCAACGGCACACCGGCGGCGGTTTGCAGGCCCAGCGCCGAGAAGGTCTTGCTGCTGTGCAGGCCAGCGTCGTCGGTGTAGCTCACCACCACACCGGGCGCCCTGAAGCCCGGCGCGGCCACGCTCTTGAAGCCTTTGTGCTCTAGCAGCGCCCGCACCGCATCCCCTAGCGCCTGCTGCTGCGCACGCAGCGTGTCCCAGCCACGCGCCTTGGTCTCCTGCATCACATCGCGGGTGATGGTCAGGGCATCGGTGGGCATGGTGGTGTGGTAGGCATGGCCACCGGCCTCGTAGGTCTCCATGATCTGCAGCCACTTCTTCAAGTCGCAGGCAAAGCTGGTGCTGGTGGTGCCATCGATGCGCTGGCGCGCGGCCTCGCCCAGCAGTACAAAAGCGCAGCCGGGTGAGCCGGTCCAGCCTTTTTGCGGCGCGCTGACCAGCACATCCACCCCCACGGCGGCCATGTCCACCCACATCGCGCCGGAGGCAATGCAGTCCAGCACCAACAGGCCGCCCACCGCATGCACCGCGTTGGCCACAGCGCGCAGGTAGTCGTCGGGCAGGATCAGGCCGGCAGCGGTTTCCACATGCGGGGCAAACACCACATCGGGGCGTTGCGCGTGGATGGCGGCCACCACCTCGGCAACGGGCGCGGGTGCAAAGGCGGCCTGGTGCTGGTCTGCGACGCGGCGGGCCTTGAACACCGTGGTTGTGGCCGGGATCTGGCCCATGTCCAGGATCTGGCTCCAGCGGTAGCTGAACCAGCCGTTGCGGATGACCAGTGCCTTTTTGCCGGTGGCAAATTGGCGCGCCACCTCCTCCATGCCAAAGGTGCCGCTGCCTGGCACCACGACGGCGGACTTGGCGTGGTAAGCCTCTTTGAGCAGGCTGGAGATGTCGCGCATCACACCCTGGAATTTTTGCGACATGTGGTTGAGCGCCCGATCGGTGTAGACCACTGAATATTCGAGCAGGCCGTCGGGGTCAACTTGGGGCAGCAAACCGGGCATGGGGTGTCTCCTGAAATGGCGCCGCCTTGGCCTGCGGCAGGTGGTGCTGATGACGCCGCTTGAAGCGGGCTGGCAGCTTAGCACCGGGGCCTGCGCGGCCGCAGCGACCAAAAAACGGCCTGACCCGCTTCGCAGCAGGCCAGGCCGTGGCCGTGGCGCGGCGCAGCGGTCGCGTGGGTGCGTAGGTGCCTGCGTCCGTGCGTGCGTGCGTCAGAACCGCAGACGGATGCCGGCGGCCAGCGTATTGCCGTCCGACAGCTTGCTCTGCTTGTCGCGCATGTAGACGCCATAGACATCGGTGTTTTTTGACAGGTTGTCGCCGTCACCCACCGTCAGCGTCTTGTTGATGACCTTCTTGACCGCAAAGTCGGCATCGGCGTGGCCGTACTGCAGCAGCGCTTTGCCTTGGCCGGCCGGCACAGCCACGCCCGCGCTGTACAGCTTGGTCTCGGTGTCCGTGGTGGCGTCGGTCTTGACCCGGCTGTATTGGCCAAACAGCTTGGCCACGGTCAAGTCATACGACGCGCCGAGCTGCCAGGTGTCCTGGCTCTTGAAGCCTGCCGGTGTGCCGAAAGCACCGTTCTTGACCTTCTGGCAGGCCGCAGTGGCCGCAAGCGGGCCGTCAAAGTACAGCACGTTGCCACCCACATAGGTCTTCTTTGCCCTGCAAGCCGATGACGCTGGTGGTCATGTGGCCGCTGCCCAACGTCTTGAGCTTGCTATTGCCGGCGGTCTGGAACTCACCCACCGACAGGTCGATCAGGCCATGCAAGGACACGTTGGATTGGGCTTGGGCGGCCGCTGGCAGCGCCAGCGCGGCGGGCAACACAGCAGGGTGGGCGTGAGGCGGGACGTGGTTTTCATGGGCTCTCCGGGTTGTCAAAAGTCACTGGGGGTCGTCAAAAAGGTAGGCGGGTGCATCGGCGCTGGCCTGGTACGGCGGGCTGTGGGTTCAGGGCCCGGCCGCACCGGCCTCAAACCAGCGCTTGATCAGCGCGCGCTCGGCATCGGTGATCTGGGTCGCGTTGTTCAGCGGCATCAGCTTGAGTACTGCGGCTTGCTGGTACAGCGCCTGGGCATGCTGCTGGATCAGGGCGGGCGAGTGCAGCGCCACGTTTTTCTGCTGCACCTGGGCGTTGTGGCACAGCACGCAGCGGGCTTCGATCACCGCCTGCACCTGGGCAAAAACCACCGGCTTGGCGCCGGCGGCCGTGGCGGCGCCGGTGGGCCGCGCCGGCGCCAGCCAGATTGCCAGCCCCAGCAGCAGCGCAACGCCGATCAGGGCATGCCACCACCGCACCGGCCGGCCCTGCACCAGCGCCTGGTGCCGTGCCACAAAGCTGTGGCGGACCAGCGCGCCGGCCAGCATCAGCAGCACCAGCACCGCCCAGTTGTGTGGCCCCTGGTACAGCCAGCCGTAGTGGTTGGACAGCATCGCCACCAGCACCGGCAGCGTGAAATAGGTGTTGTGCACACTGCGCTGCTTGGCGCGCCAGCCATGCACCGCATCCACCGGCTGGCCGGCCCGCAGTTGCGCCACCACCGTGCGCTGGCCCGGGATGATCCAGAAGAACACGTTGGCGCTCATGCTGGTGGCCAGCATGGCGCCCACCAGCAAAAAGGCGGCACGACCCGCAAACAACTGGCACGCGGCCCAGGCCGCCATCACCACAAACAGCAACACCCCGGCACCGACGATCAGGTCGCCGTGGCGCTTTTGGCCAAACATGCGGCAAATGCTGTCATAGACCAACCAGCCCAGCACCAAAAAGCCCAGCGCCGCCGCGATGGCCGCAGCCGGCGGCCAGTCGTGCAGGTTGCGGTCGATCAGAAACGTGCTCGCATTGAACAGGTACAGCACGGTGAACAGCGCAAAGCCGGTCAACCAGGTGCTGTAGCTTTCCCAGTAAAACCAGTGCAGGTGGCCTGGCACCCGCGCCGGCGCCACGGCGTACTTTTGCGGGTTGTAAAAACCGCCGCCATGCACGGCCCACAACTCACCGCTGACGCCCTTGGCGACCAAGGCCGGGTCAACCGGAGGCGTCAGGCTGTTGTCGAGAAAGACAAAGTAGAAGGAGGAGCCAATCCAGGCGATGGCCACGATGACGTGAGCCCAGCGCAGCAAAAGATTGGCCCAGTCGAGCAGATAGGCGTCCATCCAGTTCTCGCGGCAACGCCCGTAGGCGCCCGGATATCCGGTGCAAACGCCTCACCACAGCGGGCTCTGTGAGGACGGGACGTCGCGACCGGGCGTGATGATCAGTTTGAGCAGCAGGCCCGGGCGCCGCGGCGACATGACGGAAATTCTACGCACAGGCAGCGCCGGCCTGGCCGCGCGATGCCGCATTGACCCAGGCCCTGCCGTTTGCTTGGCGAGTGGCAACAAAGCAATTTGCGCGCCATTGCTGGCGCTTGTCCCGGCCAGGTCGCCGTTGGCGGCCTGGCCGGCCCCCCGTGTCAGGGGGGGTAGCCAGGGGTCGCTCTTCTATACTTGATAGAAATGGCGGTGAGCGCGCTGCAGCAAGATAGCCACCGCTGATTGCAGGAGTGTGCAACGTGCCCCAATTCGCCGGGCGAGCCGACGAGTCTTGCGGCCTTTTTGGGTGGCGCTTGAGTGGCGCTTGGGTGGCGTTTGCAAGGTGTGCAGGCCGTCAACGGAGATCTGAGTCATGGTGTTTCAAGCAACTGGCCCCCGGGCTTTTTTTGGGGCCAGTACTGGCCAGCCTGCGCGCCGCGCTGGGTGGCGCAAGCGGTGTTTGGCGGTGGCGGTGGCGGTTTCGGGCTTCGCGGCGGCGGCCCAAACGGCAACCATGTCCGGGCCGTCCGACGTGCAGCCCGGTGACACGTTCTCCAGCATCGCATCACGCTATACCGGTGATGTGCGCAACTGGCGCAGCCTTTACAACGCCGAGTTGTCGGGTTTGTCAAACCCCAATCTGATCTTGGTGGGCATGCGCTTTGAGCTGGCAACTGACGCCACCGGCAAGCGCTATCTGCACTTGGTTGGTGCGCCGGGTGCGCGGGCGGCCGTGGCCGCAGCACCGGCGCCCGTCGCCGCGCCAGCCCTTGCGCCGCGTGCGGTGCCAAAACCTGCGGCAATTGTGGCTGCTGTTGCGCCGTCGGCGCCGGTGCTGGCCGCACCGGCAGCGCCTGTTGCGGCGCCGGTGGTGGTGGTGCCACCGCTGCCGGCAGCCGCAGATGCGCCGCTGGTGATTGGTGTGCTGCCCAACATTGCGGCATCGGCGCTGATTCCACAGTACGACATGCTGCGCCGCTACCTGGAGCGGGTCGGTGGTCACAAGGTGCGGGTGGTGGTTCCGGCCAACTTCAAGGCGTTTTTTGACAGCGCCATGGGCGGTGAGTTTGACATCGCCGTCTCTGCGCCCCACCTGGCCCGGGTGCTGCAACTGGAGCGCAATCTGGTGCCGCTGGTGATTTATGAGCCACGCATCAACGCCCTGTTGATTGCCCCTGCGGACAGCGCATTTGCCGGCCCGCGTGATCTGCGTGAGCGGGCCGTGGCCTACGCCAACCCGCAGTCGCTGGTGGCGATGTACGGCCAGCAATGGCTGCGCCAGCAAAACCTGGAAGCCGGCAAAGACTTTGAAGTCAAATCGGCCCGCACCGACCTGGGCGTGGGCCGCATGCTGCTGTCTGGCGACGTGGCTGCCGCGATCATGAGCAACGGCGAGTTCCGTGCCCTGCCGCCCGAGGAGTCATCGCGCCTGAAGGTGGTGGAGGTCTTTGCCCGCATTCCCAATTTTGTGGTGCTGGCGCATCCGCGTCTGGAGCAGGCCAGGATTGCCAAATTGCGCAGCCAGTTCAAGGCCTTTCTGGCCGACACGGAAGACGGCCTGCCGTTTGCCAAGGCCACGGGCTTCAGCGGCATGATCGACGCAGATGATGTGTTGCTGCGCGAGTTGGACCCCTACGTCGCACAAACACGCCGTGCCATGGGTGTGGTGAAGTGAGCTGGCCCAGCCTCGTCGCTGGCGACACAGCGTGTCGCCTGCACTGAAAAGGCTGCACCGTGAGCAAATTCAAGTTGCCGTGGACGACGTCTGGCCACGACGACGGCCCCGCCAGCACCCTGGGGCCGCTGCTGGCGCGCGACATGGCATTGATGTTCAGCCAGATTGGCATCATGTCTTTGCGCGCGTCGGTGGTGGACATGGAGTCGATGGCCTTCCACCCAGCCTGGAGCATCAGCGACCGTGGTGAAGTGGCTGAAGACCCGATGAGTCGTGGCCTGGACAGCGCCTTCCCGGCCGCGATGGCCACCATCGCGCAAATGGGTGTCAGCTCGCCCGAGCACACGGTGGTGCGCAAGCTCAGCCCCCGGCACTGGGCGTTTGCCTGGCGCATCGACGACCACCATGTGGCCGTGGCCGAGGCCCGCTACCGCGATCAGCGTGACATGCAGACCGAGGCTGACACCGCCCTGGTGCGCCTGATCTGCGACAACGGCATCCGTGCCGGGCAGGTCGACGGCGCAGCCGGCATGGGCCGCCACACCCAGTTGGGCTCGGGTGACCCGGCCGATGCACCGCAGCTGCAATGGCCCGGCAAGGACAGGCGGCAGCGCGGCGGTTTGGCCGGCATCTCGCCGCTGCACCTGGTGCTGGTGCTGGTCAGCGCCATGCTGGCACTTTGGTTGGCGGCAGTGGCCATCCCTTGGGCCCGCAGCGACGCGGTGGCGCTGCAGGCTGAACTGACCCGCATGCATGACATGAGCAACGGGTCCATGACGCAAACCCTGGCGACCACCCTGGCCACCGGGGACTACGGCGAGGTGCAGGCTGCCTTGTCGTCGTTTGCCACCTTGGGCTACTTTCAGGGCGCGGCAGTCACCAACGCACGCCAGCGCATCATCTCGATGTCCGGCGCGGTCAAGGACGCCCGCATGGGCGACCCGGTGCCCGCCGCGCTGCTGGCCAGCGCCAGCGTGGTGGATTTGTCCATCGGCACCGAGCGCTATGGCCAGTTGCTGACCTGGGGCACTAGCCCGCCGGCCAGCAGCAACCAGGGCTTTTTGGTGCTGCTGGTGTCGGCCGTGTTGGTGTGCTTGTCCACTGCCGTGGCAGCGGTGCTGCTGATGCGCCGGCAGCGCCGCCGGACGGACCCGGCTGCTTGAGCGCTGGCCCGACGGCCCACCCGCAAACACGGTGGTCCCGGCAGTCTTGAGGTGTCAGCGGCGCAGGCCGGGCCGGACAACCACCATGAAGCGCCGTCCCTTCGTCAGCCATGCCATTGCGTTGGGCGCCACGGCCGGCCTGACGGGCAATGCCCAGGCAACGCTGCAGTCGCGGCCCAACAGCACCTTGCTGGCCAAGCGCACAGCCATTGAAACCGCGCGCTGGCCCAGCGGCATTGCGGCCGCGCGCACCGGCCAACTGGCGGGCTACAGCTTGGCTGCAGTCGCGCGACCAGGACGGCAGCAACCAGCGTGGTGCTCTGGCCACGGGTGCCTATGCCGACTGGACCGGTGACCAAGCGGTCAACAGCCCCGACTTGGTGCTGGGCCCGACACGCTGGCAGCCCCTGCCCCTGCCCCTGCCCCTGCCCCTGCCCCTGCCTCTGCCCACCGCCACCGCCACCGCCACCGCCACCGCCACCGCCACCGCCACCGGTGGCACGGTGGTGCAGAAGTTCCTCACGCCGCAGTGGGGCCGGGTGCGGCCGTTTGCGCTGACCTCCGGGTCGGTGGTCCGGCCGGCTGGCTTGTCAGCGCTGGCGCCCACACAGGCCGAGATGCTTGAGCTGATCGACGACAGCGCTGGACTGGACGATGACGCCAAAGCCTTGGTGGGCGTGTGGGCGGCCAACCCGGGCTCGGTCTCGCCGCCCGGCCAGTGGCTGGGCCTGGCCGAGCAGGTGTCGCGGCAGGACAGCAATACCCTGGACGAGGACGTGAAGCTGTTTTTTGGCGTTGGCCAGGCCGTGCTGGGCGCCAGCATCGCCGCCTGGGACGCCAAGCGCACGGATGACTCGGTGCGGCCCATCAGCGCCATCCGCTACTTCTGGCGTGGCCAGGCCATCCGGTCTTGGGGTGGTGCAGGGCGCTGCGTTTGGCAACGGTGTGTTTGGCCTGCCAGGCTGGCCAGGTCGGTACTGAGTGTCCCAGGCTGGCCAGCGCCGGCCGGCCAAGTTGGAGCGCCGCAGCAGTTACCCTGGCCGCATGTGGACTGGCACCCTGTTTGCGCTGACCGCCGGCCTGCTGTGGGGGCTGGTCTTCATCGGCCCCTTGCTGCTGCCTGATTACCCGGCCGCCCTGCAGACCTTTGGCCGCTACCTGGCGTTTGGCCTGATCGCACTGCCACTGGCCTGGCTGGACCGGGCGCGCATGGCCCAACTCAGCCGGGCGGACTGGCTGGAAGCCGGCAAGCTGGGCCTGGTGGGCAACATCATTTATTACGGCTTTTTGTCCAGCGCCATCGGCCGCGCGGGTGGGCCGCTGCCCACCATGATCATCGGCACGCTTCCGGTGGTGATTGCCATCAGCAGCAACCTGCGTGACGGCCGGCGTGACGGCCGCCTGCCGTGGGCAAGGCTGGCGCCGTCCTTGCTGCTGATCGGTGGCGGCATCGCGTGTGTCAACCAGGCCGAGCTGGCCCATCTGCGGGCGGACCCGCAGGCCGACCCGGGCCGCTACAGCCTGGGTGGGTTGCTGGCGCTGGGCGCGCTGGCCTGTTGGACCTGGTACCCCCTGCGCAATGCCGACTGGCTGCGCGCCCACCCCGACCGCAGCCCACGCGCCTGGGCCACTGCCCAGGGTGTGGCCACCCTGCCGCTGGCGCTGCTGGGCTATGCCGTGTTCTGGGCCTGGACCAGCATCAACGCCAGCGCTGCCGGCGCACCGCTGCTGCCAGCCCCCATGCCATTGCCGCTGCCGTCTGCCGTGCCATTCGCCATGCCATTCGCGATGCCATCCCCGGTGCCATTCCCGATGCCGTTCGGCCCCCGGCCAGCGGTGTTTCTCGGCTTGATGTTGGCCATCGGTCTGCTGTCGAGCTGGCTGGGCACGTTGTGCTGGAACGAGGCCAGCCAGCGCCTGCCCACCGCGCTGGTAGGCCAGTTGATCGTGTTCGCGACCTTGGCGGCGCTGGGCTATGCGTTGCTGCTGCGTGGCAGCCTGCCACCGTGGCTGACCGGCCTGGGCGTGCTGCTGCTGGTGGCCGGGGTGAGCTGGGCGCTGCGCATCAAGCCCGAGCCGTTGGCGCTGGTGGGCCACACGGCTTGAGGGCTGGCGCAGCCACGCCGGCCCGCAGCGGCCCGCCGCATCAAGGGTTGCGCCGCGCCAGCTCACCCATCCAGGCCGGCCAGTTGACAGCGCCGGTGGCGCTGCCCAGCCGCACCACCACGGTCTGGCTGTCCGGCGCGATGTAGATGAACTGGCCGTACAGGCCACGGGCGTAAAAATCATTGCCGGGTGGCCGCAGTTGGCCGGTGGGCGCCGGGCCAGGCTGCGGCGCGCGGCGCCACTGCCAGGCGTAGTAGGCCATCTGCTGCCAGCCGGTGCTGCTGTCCAGGTTGCGCCGGGTGGCTTCATCGGCGCCTGGGCGCTGCTGCACGGCAGTGCTGTCGCGCACCCAGGCGGCCGGCACGATTTGCCGGCCGTTGTAGTGGCCACCGTTCAAGAACACCAGGCCGAGGCGGGCAAAGTCCCGCGCGGTGGCATTGAGGCAGCAAAACGCCCGTGCCTGGCCGTGTGCGGTGCTGTCCAGGCTCCAGCTGGCGTCAAACTCGGCGCCCATCGGCTGCCACAGCCGGCTTTGTGCGTACTGCGCCAGCGGCAAACCCACCGCGCGCTGCAGCGCCATCGCCAGCAGTTGGGTGTCACCACTTTTGTAGCGGTAGGCGGTGTCGGGTGGGGCTTCAATGCGCAGCCGGCCCAGCTCGGCTTGCAGCGTGTCGGTCAGGTAGAAACGAGCGGCGTCGCTGAACGGCGAGCGGTAGTCCTCGCTGAAGGCGATGCCGCTGCGCATCAGCAGCAGGTGGCGCAGGCTGATCTGCGCAAAGCGGGTGTCGTTGGCCAGCAACTCGGGCAGCCAGCGGGTGATGGGCTCATCCACGCTGCCGATGTGGCCCTCGGCCTGGGCAATGCCCAGCAGCGCCGAGACCACCGACTTGGCCACCGACATCGAGCTCGAGATGGCCTGCCGGCTGTGGCCGTTGAAGTACTGCTCGTAGACCAGCACGCCGCGCCGGACCACCAGCAGCGCCAGCGTGTGGTTGGCGCTGGCCATCGCTGCAACGGCGGTGGTGTCGGCGTCGCCTGGCCAGTGCAGCGCGGCGGGTACGGCTGGCAGCGTGGACGCCACCGCCGCGCGGCTGATGCTGGCGTTGTCGAAGTGCTGGTGGTCAGTGACCCGTGACTGGCCTTGCAACACCATCCAGCCGGGCAGGGTGGTGCAGCCGGCCAGGGCCAGCGTGGTGACCAGCGCCACGCCGGCGACAGCGCCGCGTGCCCGGTCTGGCCGCACGGCGGCCCGCAGCTTGCGGCTCAAACCTGGCGCCGCAGCAGTGTGGCCGGCCAGCCCAGGCCGGCCCGGGCCGGCCTGGGCCGGGTGACGGTGCGCGGGCTCAACCTGGCGGGCTCTTGGGCTGTGCGCAGTCGGCGTGGTGCAGCGCGTCGTCCAACGCTTCAACCCAGTGTTTGACCGGCGTGCGGGTGCCACTTTGCAAATGCTGGATGCAGCCGATGTTGGCCGACACGATGGCTGCGGGCTGCAGCTCGGCCAGGTGGGCCAGCTTGCGGTCGCGCAGCCGCTGGCTGAGTGCGGGCTGCAGCACGCTGTAGGTGCCGGCGGAGCCGCAGCACAGGTGGGATTCGTTGACGGCCACCGCCACGCTAAAGCCCAGCGCGCGCAGGCCGGCCTCGACCCCACCCCGCAGTTGCTGGCCGTGTTGCAGCGTGCAGGGCGGGTGGAAGGCCAGCGTGCCTGCCGGCACACCGGCCAGCCGGGGCTGCAGCGCGGCCACCAGGTCAGGCAGCAGCTCGCTCAGGTCGCGGGTCAGGGCGCTGATGCGCGCGGCCTTGTCAGCGTAGGCCGGGTCGTGGGCCAGCGCGTGGCCGTAGTCTTTGACGGTGGCGCCGCAGCCTGAGGCGTTCATCACGATGGCCTCCACCGTGCCGGCATTGACCTGCGGCCACCAGGCGTCGATGTTGCGGCGCATGTCGTCATGGCCACCGGCCTGGTCATTCAAGTGGCTGCGGATGGCGCCGCAGCAGCCGGCCTTGGCGGCCACCACGGTCTGGATGCCGGCGGCGTCCAGCACCCGGGCGGTGGCGCTGTTGATGTTGGGTGCCATGGCCGGTTGCACACAGCCGGCCAGCAGCAGCACCTTGCGGGCGTGGCTGCGCTGCGGCCAGTCGTGGGCACGCGGATGGCGGCTGCCGGGCACTTTGTGTTGCAGGCTGGTGGGCAGCAGCGGCCTGGCCAGCCGGCCCAGTGCCATCGCCGGCCCGAACAGCGGCGACGTGAGCCCCTCTTTCAACAGCCAGCGCACGGCGCGCTCGGGCGCCGGGCGGGGCACTTGGGCGTCCACCAGCTTGCGGCCGATCTCCACCAGGTGGCCGTACTGCACACCGCTGGGGCAGGTGGTTTCGCAGTTGCGGCAGGTCAGGCAGCGGTCCAGGTGTTGTTGTGTTGCCCGCGTGGGGGTGGCGCCCTCCAGCACTTGCTTCATCAGGTAGATGCGGCCACGCGGGCCGTCCAGCTCGTCGCCCAGCAACTGGTAGGTGGGGCAGGTGGCGGTGCAAAAGCCGCAGTGCACACACTTGCGCAGGATGGCCTCGGCGGCCTCGCCGTCGGGGGTGGCTTGGTACTTGGGAGCGAGCGTGGTTTGCATGGGCGAGGGGGGATCAGCAGGCTGCCGGGTTGAGCGCGTCAGCCGCGCCACCCAGCCGGTAGTGCAGCACCCAGTAATGGGCAAATGGCGTCCACTGCGGGTTGCGGGCGCGTGGCCCCAGGGCGCTGATGGCCGCCTCGGGTGTCGGGAAGTTTTTCAACACCTCGTGGCTGCTGCCATCGTCCAGCGGGCGTTGCTGGTAGGTGTTGCCGGCAGCGTCGCTGCGGCTGATGGGTGTGCTGCTGGTCGGCACAAAGCTGTTGTCCAGGAACACCACGGTGGCGCCAGGCGCCAGCCGGCCATGCAGCGTGTCCAGCCAGGGGCGCCAAGCGCTGCAGCGGCACATGGCTCCACCAGCCACCGGCAAACGCGGCGTCGAAGCTGCATTGCGCGGTGTCACCCAGCTCGGCCAGGGTGTAGGCGTCCACGGTCTGGAACTGCACGCTGCCGGGCATGGGTTTGGCCTGGGCGACGGCAAAAGTCTCGGGGTTCAGATCGGTGGCGCGCCAGTGTGCGGCTTGGGCTGCGCCGTGCCGCGTCCACCAGCCAGTGCCGCAGGCGATCTCCAGCACCCGGCGGCCGATGAACTGGCCGGCCAGCCAGGCCTCCATCGCCCGCAGATCGGCCTGGCGCTCGGGCTTGAGGTAGACCCGCTCGTAGTAGGCCGCTCGCTGGGCGTAGTAGGCGGCCATGCTGGCCGGGGTGGCTGGGGTGGTCGGGATCGTCGACATGGTGTGCGCGACCTCACAAATCGGCGTACAGCCGCCCGGGGTTGAAGATGCGGTCGGGATCGAACTCGGCCATCAGGCCCTGGTGGATCTTGCGCAGCGCGGCCGGTAGCGGCGCCAACGCACCACCGGCCTTGTTGCCGACGAACACCGTGGCATGGCCGCCCGCTTGTGCAGCGGCAGCACGCACCGTGGCGGCCGGCGTGGTGGTGACCACCCAGCGCTGGGCGCCGCCCCATTCCACCAAGTGCTCACCCGTCAATGCCAGTGGCGCGGCGGTCTGCGGCAAGGACAGCCGCCACAGCGTGGCGCCGGCCGCCACCGCTTTGTGGGCGGCGACAAAAAACGCATCCGTCTGGTCCCGCAGGCCGGCCCAGAAGGCGGCGGCCAGGTCCGGCTCGATCCGGTCACCGCCCAGCCGGGTGATGGCCGATTGCACGGCGGCTGCAGCACCCGAGAGCCGCAACACCAGCGCGCCGCTCCACCAGGCGCTGGCGTGGATGGGCAGCGGCTGGCCGCCCCAGGTGTTGAGCTGCTGCAGCGCGGTGGCCTCATCGAAGTCAAAGCGCAGGGTGGCTGTTGCCACCGGCAGCGGCAGTACCTTGATCGACACCTCGCAGATCACACCCAGCACACCCATCGAGCCCGCCAGCAGGCGTGACACGTCATAGCCGGCCACGTTTTTCATCACCTGGCCACCAAAGCTCAGCACCTGGCCACGGCCGTCCAGCAGGGTGGCGCCCAGCAGGTGGTCTCGCAGGCTGCCCACTGCCGCCCGCGCCGGCCCGGCCAGGCCGGCGGCCACCATGCCGCCCACGGTGCCGCCAGGGCCGCCGTTCACACCACCAAAACGCGGCGGCTCAAACGGCAGGCACTGGCCATGCGCGGCCAGCGCGGCTTCCAACTCCGCCAGTGGTGTGCCGGCGCGCGCGCTGACCACCAGCTCACTGGGCTCGTAGCTGCTGATGCCGGCCAGGCCGCGCACATCCAGCGGCACGCCTTGTGGCGCTTCGCCGTAAAAAGCTTTGGTGTTGCCGCCGCAAATGTTGAGCGGGGTTTTGCTGGCGCGGGCGGCATGCACACGGGCTATCAGCGCGTCCAGCGCCGGGTCAGTGGCGGGCATCAAAACCGCTCCAGGCCGGGGAACGGCAGCAGCCCCTTTTTGACATGCATGCGGCCATATTCAGCGCAGCGGTGCAGCGTGGGGATGACCTTGCCGGGGTTGAGCCCACCGGCCGCGTCAAACGCCCGCTTGACGCCAAACATCGCCTCGCGTTCACCGGGGCTGAATTGCACACACATGCTGCTGAGTTTTTCAACGCCCACGCCGTGTTCACCGGTGACGGTGCCGCCCAGGGCCACGCTGGTCTCCAGGATGTCGGCGCCAAACAGCTCGCAGCGGTGCAATTGATCCGGGTCAGCCGCATCAAACAGGATCAGCGGGTGCAGATTGCCGTCCCCGGCGTGGAACACGTTGCAGCAGCGCAGGCCGTACTTGATCTCCATCTGGGCGATGGCGATCAGGATGTCGGCCAGCCGCTTGCGCGGGATGGTGGAATCCATGCACATGTAGTCGGGGCTGATGCGGCCGCTGGCGGGAAAGGCGTTTTTGCGGCCACTCCAGAAACGCAGGCGCTGCGCTTCACTCTCGCTCACCTGCAGCCGGCTGGCGCCGTTGGCATGCAGCACGGTGGTCATGCGGTCGATCTCTTCGGCCACTTCTTCGGGCGTGCCGTCGCTCTCACACAACAGGATGGCGGCGGCGTTGAGGTCGTAACCGGCATGCACAAAGTCTTCCACTGCTGCCGTCATGGGCTTGTCCATCATCTCCAGCCCGGCCGGGATGATGCCGGCGGCGATGATGGCGGCCACCGCGTCACCAGCGCTGCGGATGTCATCGAAGCTGGCCATGATGCAGCGTGCCAGTTGCGGTTTGGGGCACAGCTTGACGGTGACATCCATCGTCACGGCCAGCATGCCCTCGCTGCCCACCACCACGGCCAGCAGGTCCAGGCCGGGTGCGTCCAGCGCGTCGCCGCCAAATTCAACCGGCTCGCCCTCAACGGTGAAGCCGCGCACCTTCAACACGTTGTGCAGCGTCAGGCCGTATTTGAGGCAATGCACACCGCCGGAGTTCTCAGCCACATTGCCGCCGATGGTGCAGGCGATCTGGCTGCTGGGGTCAGGCGCGTAGTACAGGCCGTGCGGCGCGGCGGCCTCGCTGATGGCCAGGTTGCGCACGCCGCATTGCACAACGGCCGTGCGGGCCAACACGTCCAGCTTGATGATCTTGTTGAACTTGGCGAGTGACATGGTCACGCCCAGCGGGTGCGGCATGGCGCCACCTGACAAGCCGGTGCCGGCACCACGCGCCACCACCGGCACACCCAGCTGGTGGCAGGTTTTGAGCACGGCGGCCACTTGGGCCTCAGTCTCGGGCAGGGCCACGGCCAGCGGCAGCGCGCGGTAGGCGGTGAGGCCGTCGCATTCATACGGCACGGTGTCTTCTTGCCGCACCAGCAGTGCGTGGGCCGGCAGCACGGCGCGCAGGGCAGTGGCCACCTGCGCCTGGCGGGCAGCGCGCTGGGCGGGGGTGGGCGTGGGGGTGGCGGGTTCGGCCATCGAGGGCCACAGGCCCGGGGCTGGCTGTCCGGTCGGCAAAGGGGCATTCATGCAGGGTCTCCACTCAGGGCGGCGCGCCGGTGCGGGCGCGGCCCGCCACTGTAAGCACATTGGTGTTGCCGGTAGCGCCGCCGTTTTACGCGGCGCTGAACACCGTCAGCACGCCGGTATAGCCGTACAGGTGGTGGTGGGCGATCTCACCGCCGGCAAAAAAGCCGACCAGCGGCACATCGCCCAGCGCGCGTTGCAGGATCAGCGCCTCGGCCGACGGGCCACCAAAATGCGGCCCACCCCGCCCGGCGCACGAGACGTAAATGGCGCCGGCAATGCGCGGTGCTGCAGGCTGGTCTGCCGGCCCCGGCCCCGCGCCGGAGGGCAAGCCGGGCAGCGCCGGCACTGGCAGATCGGCCTCCAGCTCTTCGCGGATCTCGCTGCAGATGCGCACCAGGTCGCGCCGGGCGGCGGCCACGTCGCGGCGGCAGAAGGTGAGTTGCTGGCCAGCCTCGGCCACATCGGCAATGGCCACACCGCCGCGTGCCGGGTCAATGCCCACCAGGTGGCGCACGCGGGTGTCGGCACCAAACTGGCCACCACGCGCCAGCACCGTGTCACCGCTGTTGGTCAGGCCCACCAGCGCGCTGCGCAGTGCGGCCATCGCGTCTTGCGGCTGCTGCAGGCTGACACCCAGCTCAGCCAGCAGCAGCGGCAGGGCGGGCTGGCCGTCCAGTGTCAGCACCAGATTGCGCTCGGCGTTGGTGACGCGGCGCGCCGGCCCCAGCGGCAGGCAGCCCTGGGTGATGCGCGACACCAGGCGCCGGCCCAGCACTGCGTCGGCACCAAAGCCCACACCCGACAAACCACCCGCAAACACGCCGTCGGCAATGTGCAGGTGGCGCCCGCGTGAGCCGGTGAGCCCGCCAAACAGATAACCGCTGTGGGTGCGGCCGGCCAACTCGGTGATCAGCTCGTCCAGGTCGGGTGTGGCCGGGTCGGCATGCACCAGTGCGCTGTGCACCGGGTTGCCGGGTGCATCCACCGGCAGCGGTTGGCGCCCACTGAACACACGGAAGCTGGCGGGCGGCAAATCACACAACATCAACACCAGCGCAGGTTCGTCCAGGTATTCCACCCCGCTGGCCAGCACACCCACGCCCACATTGCCCACCCAGTGCACACCGGGCCAGCGCTGTTGCAGCTCGGCCAGCAGGGCATCGGCCTGTGCGGCCAGCGCATCAGTCAGGTAGAGCAGGCCCAGCGTGGCGTCAAAGGGCGGCTGGCGCGCGGCGCGCTGGGCATCCACCTGCGCGGCGGCCAGCGCCAGCGCCATGTGGGCGTCGGGGTGGGTGGCGTGGGCGGTGATGAAACCGGGCATGGGCGGTTGATCCAGCGCAGACGGGTTCAGCGGGCCGGGCCGGCGCCACGCTTGGGCGCAGCGCGGCGCAGCGCAGGCGCGCTGCCGGCCGTTTTGGTGCTGGACTTGGTGCTGGCTTTGGTGCTGGCTTTGGTGCCGGGCGCGGTGCCGCTGGCGGCCTTGCGCGCCGCATTGGCGGCCGCAGGGGGGGCGGTTTGGGCATGGCCACCGGCGCTTGCCTGGGCGGCCGCAGCCGCCGCGCCGTCCTGCACCGCCTTGTGGGCCAACTGGGTGAATTGCTGGGTCAGCGCAGACCACCACTGCATCGGGTCAACCAGGCCGGGAGGGGCCGCTGTGCAGCGTCAGGCACTGCGCCGGCGTCGGGCGCGGCGGCCGCCACCGCGGGTGCGGCCGCCGCTGGCGCGCTGGCCGCTGGCGCCTCGGCTGCGGTTGGGGTGGCGGGGGGCATGAACAGACGGAACGGATTGGGCATCGGCGCGCTGTCCGGGGCCGGCTCAACCGCCGCTGCTGGCGCGGCACTGGGCACCCGCGCCTTCAGTGACTCGGCCAGATCGCCCAGCGACACATTCATGGTCTTGAGCGTGCTCAGCGTCATGCGCTGTACCTCCAGCGCCTGGATGGTGGTGGCCAGCAGGCGGGCGTTTTGCTCCAGCCAGAACTGCACCGTCTTCAACTCCTTGATGCGCTTGTCCAGCTCTTCCGGGTCCAGCGTGGGCGCAATCCACTGGTTGATGCCGGGCAGCGCCGCACCGGCGTTTTTGACCAGGCCTTGCATGAAATCAAAGCCCGGCAGCATGCTGCCAAAGGCGGCGGTGGGGTGGGTCATGGGGTGGTCTCCGGTGCGCCGTGTTGCGCTGTGTGGTGCGGGGGATGGTAGCCCCGCAGCGCAGCGCCGGGTGGTTTGCGGCGGGCCGGCTGCAGCGCCGATCCACCGTGCCTCAGCCGCCGGGTGGGCGCAGCCGCAACACCCCATCGGCCTGGCTGAAGGGCAGCCGGCCCAGCACGTCCATGCCCAGCAGCGGTGCGTCCAAGGCCGGCAGCACGGTGATCTGCAGCCGCCGGGCCTGCACGCCGCCGTCCAGCACCAGGTCGGCACGTGCGGTCCAGCCCTGCACCGTGCCGCCAGCGGTGGACGACTGCGTGCGCCCCTCGGGCTGCAGGCCGGCTTGGCGCGCCAGGGCCAGTGGCAGGGCGCTGCGGGTGGCGCCGGTATCGACCAGAAAATTGACCGGCACGCCGTTGACACGGCCGGGCCAGTGGAAGTGACCATCGGCAGCGCGCTTCAGCTCGATCACCCCGCCCCGGCTGCTGAAGCGGCTTTGCAACTGCTGGGCCTGCCAGGCCTGCACTGCCACAAACACCAGCGTGCCCAGCAAGGCCCACACGGTGATGTGTTTGAGAGTGGCGGGAAATTCAGTCATGCGCTGACGATGCCATGAATCTGGCCGCCGCCACCGGGCAGCGGCGTGATGGGAACATCAACACCCGGGTGGCCCAGCCGCCGCGCTGGTGCGGTCGCGCCATCCTGTGCGCCAGGCGCCGTTTCAGGTGCATGCGGTCGATTCCGCTGGCAATCTGTTTGTTCGGGTGCAAGCGCCCGACGGCGCGGGTATCACAGTGCCCAAGCGTTTCGATTTCAAGACCGGCCAGCCCGGCCCGCCCGCGCCGCGCCCTGCGGTGCGCTTGGTCCACGGTGGGCCGTGGGTGCGTGGGGTGCGTGGGGTGCAGTTGCAGTGGTCGGGCCAGGCCCGGTCAGGCGGCGGGCGGTGCAGGCGTCAATCGGTGCAGGCGTCAATCGGTGGTGGCGGGTGCGGCAGCGCCGTCGGCGGCAGGTGCGGCCGTGTCAGGGTCAGCGGCAGCGCCTTCATCCATGCCCGGCCCGCTCACGCGCTGCTTGATCTCGCCAAACAGGCTCAGCCCGTCGGCGCCTTTCAAGTCGATGCGCAGGCTGTCGCCAAAGCGCAGGTAGCCGGTTTTGGCGGCGCCGTCCTGCAGCGTCTGTCTGGCGCGTTGTTCAGCCAGGTTGTGCCAGCCCTTGGCCGGGTCGGCGTGGCTGATGGGGCCGGAGCAGACGATGCTGCCCGCCCGCACGTTGCGCGTCTTGGCCAGGTGGCTGATCAACTGGCCGAAGTGGATGTGCATGTCCGCACCGGTGTCGCCCAGGCCGATACGTTTGCCGTTGTAACTGGTCTGCAGGGTGGCGTGCAGGCGGCCACCACGCCAGGCATTGCCCAGCTCGTCCGGGCTGACCGCCACCGGGCTGAAGCTGGTGTTGGGCTTGCTCTGCAGCAAGCCCTGGCCCAGGTCATCCGCCAACTCGGCCGGCAGCAGGTGCCGCAGGGTCCAGGCATTGGCCAGCATCACCAGCCGCACACCGTCCAGTGCCTGCGCCGGGCTGGCGCCCATGCCCACCTCGCCGGTGATCACGGCCAGCTCGGCGGCAAAGTCAATGCCCCAGGCCTCGGCGCCAAACCAGGCGGCGTCTGTGGGGCCTGAAAAGTCATCGCTGCAGCCCTGCGCCAGCCACAGCGCGCTGGAGCTTGCGTCAGCCAAGGCCTGGCCGGCGGCCTGGCGCAACAGCGCCTGGTGGTGTGGATAGGCCGCGCCGCTGGCGCGCTGGTAGGCGCGCGGCAGCGGCGCCCTGCACTGGCGGGCCTCAAAGGCAAACGCGTGGCGCGCCTTGCCCTGGTTCAGCATCACGTAGAGGTCTTGCAACTGCGGCGCGATGAAGTTCCAGTCATCCAGCGCCTGCTGCAGCCGGGTGGCGCTGCCGGTGGCGAAATGGGCCAGACTCAGATCGCGTGAGACGACGACCAGTTGGCCATCACGCGAGCCGTCTTTGTAGGTGGCGAGTTTCATGGGCGCGGGGGGATGAAGGCGGGCGGGCGGTTGTGGTGGCAGCATTGTCCGATGCGCACTTTGATTGCCAGTGGCCCGCTGCACGCCACGGCCAGCCCCGCCGCCGCGCCGGGTGCCGGCCGCCGGCCGCGTGCCCGCCAGGCGCTGGCCGTGCTGCTGCTGGTGCTGCTGCTGCACACGCTGCTGATCCAGCATCTGGTGCCGCCAGGCCGGCTGGGCAGTGCAACGGCCTTGGCCGCCGCCGGGCGGCCGCTGGCGGTGCAGGTGCGCAGCGTGCCGGCGCAGGCCTTGGCGCCGGACCAGCAGGCTGGACAGCAGCCCGCCACTGCGGCGCCGGCGCCGGCTTGGGCGGCCGCCCGCAGGGCGCCCACTGCCGCCGCGCGTTTGGCCACCGTGTTGCCTGCCCCGGGGCCGCCAGCCGCGCTGTGGCCAGCGCCGGTGGCCAGGCCCGGCCCAAGCGCAGGCGACACCAGACCACCGGCCACGGCCACGGCCACGGCGACGGCGACGGCGACGGCCACGGCCACGGCCGCTGCTGCTGCTGAGGCCGATGCTGCTGGCGTGACCGACACCAGCAGCCCCAGCCCCAGCCCTACCCCCAGCGCCAGCGCCAGCGCCGCGCCTGCTGGCACAGCGCCGCCCGTCTACCCCACCCAGATGCCTGGCGCCACCACGCTGCGCTATGCGTTGCGCCTGCCCAACCAGGCCGGTATGGCCACGCTGGCCTGGCTGCACGACGGCCAGCGCTACCAGTTGCAACTGGACGGCCGCAGCAATACCGGCCAGCCGCTGCTGGAGCAGGCCAGCCAAGGCCTGCTGGATGGCAACGGCCTGGCGCCCGACCGCTTCACCGACCGGCGCCGTGGTCGGGCCTGGCGGGCGGCCAACTTCCGGCGCGATGTGGGGCGCATCAGCTTTTCCGGCCCGCCGGTGGACTACCCGGCCTGGCCCGGCGCGCAAGACCGCCTGAGCTGGCTGGTGCAACTGGTGGCCATCCAGGCTGCTGCGGCCGCCACCGGCAAGCCACCGGTGCCGGTGCGCCTGTTTGTGGTGGACGCACGTGGCGGTGCCGCCTTGCTGCGTTTTGAGCCCAGCACCAACCCAGCAGACACCGGGCCACTGCAACACTGGCAGCACCAGCCCCTGCTGGCCGACGGGGCTGACCGGGCCGACAGCCAGCGCATCGACCTCTGGCTGGACCCGGCACTGGGCCACTGGCCGGCACGCCTGCGCTACACCCAGTTGCGCAGCGGCGACCAGACCGAGTGGCTGCACCTGCCTGGCCCGCCGCAACCGCCTTGAAACCCGGCCCGCTGGCCCCAGGTGCTGGTCAAGGAGAACCACCATGCAGACGCTCTACAACTCAGACAGTTTCACCGTGGTCGCGTTTGACTTGCGCCCCGCGCCAGCCGCAGACCACACCCACCCACTGCCACCACGCGGTGGCTTTGAGATCGTCGACAAGGCCACCCGCAAAGAGATCTTCCTGCAAGGCGCCGTGGCGCTGTCGTTTGAGCAAGGTGTGCAGGCCATCGTGGCGCAAGGCCCCAGTGAAGAAGCGCTGGACGACTACATTGCCGGCTTTGCGCAACTGGCCCACCAGGCCGTGCTGCTGCACTGAGACAGCCGGCAACGGGGCGGCCGGGGTGGGCTTGCGCCAGCCCTGGCTTTTACAATCCAGCGCATGAAAAACGCCCCCACCTTCACCCGTGCTGCCCAGTTGCCGGCGCTGCTGAAGCAGCGCATCCTGATCATTGACGGCGCGATGGGCACCATGATCCAGCGCTACAAGCTGGGCGAGGCCGATTTTCGTGGGGATCGTTTTGCCGACCACGGCAAAGATCTGAAGGGCAACAACGACTTGTTGCAGCTCACGCGGCCCGATGTGATCCGCCAGATCCACGACCAGTACCTGGCCGCTGGTGCCGACATGATCGAGACCAATACCTTTGGCGCCACCAGCATCGCCCAAGAGGACTATGGCTTGGGCCACATCGCACGCGAGTTGAACGTGGTGGCCGCGCGCATTGCCCGCGCCTCGGCCGACGCCCACAGCACCCCCGACAAACCACGCTTTGTGGCTGGCGCGTTAGGCCCCACCCCGCGCACGGCCAGCATCAGCCCCGACGTGAATGACCCGGGCGCCCGCAACACCAGCTTTGACGCGCTGCGCGCCGCGTACTACGAGCAGGCTGAAGGCTTGCTGGAGGGCGGTTGCGACCTGTTTTTGGTCGAGACCATCTTTGACACCCTCAACGCCAAGGCCGCCATCTTTGCGCTGGACGAGCTGATGGACGCCACCGGTGAGCGCCTGCCGGTGATCATCAGCGGCACCGTGACTGATGCATCGGGCCGCATCCTGTCGGGCCAGACGGTGCCGGCCTTCTGGCACTCGGTGCGCCACGCCAGGCCACTGGCGGTGGGCTTGAACTGCGCGCTGGGCGCAGCGGTGATGCGGCCCTACATTGAAGAACTGAGCAAGGTGGCCGGCGACACCTTCATCAGCTGCTACCCCAACGCCGGCCTGCCCAACCCGATGAGCGAGACCGGCTTTGATGAAACGCCTGAAGTGACCGGCGGCATGCTGGCCGAGTTTGCCCAGGCCGGCTTTGTCAACATCGTGGGCGGCTGCTGCGGCACCACGCCCGAGCACATTGCCGAGATCGCGCGCCGGGTGGCAGCATTTCGTCCGCGTGGCCGGCATGACCCGTTGTTCACGGGGTTGCTGGCTGCGGCCTGATCAGACAGCGGGTGACTGGTCGTCAGCAGGCGCAGGCGGGTCCAGGTCGGCCCACAGGGCCTCGGGCGCCATGGTGAGATCGACGCTGGCCAAGTGCAGCGCCTGCTTTTCATCGGTCGGGTGCAGCACCCACAGGCCGTCTGGGGCCTGCTTGCGGAACAGGTCGCAGCGGCGTGCGGCGATGTCGACCAGCAGGTACTCCCGCAGCTGGGGCAGCATCCTGTAGCAGGCAAACTTGTCGCCACGGTCGTAGGCGGCGGTGCCTGACGACAGCACTTCCACCACCAACACCGGCTCCCGTTTGACCAGCCGGTCACCGCTGTCAGTCTGGCTGCAGGTGACCATCAAATCGGGGTAAAAATAGCAGTCAGCCGCATCGACACGCAATTTCACGTCGCTGGCGTAGACGCGGCAGGGTGTGCCGCGCAAGTGCTGGTGCAAGGCGACCGCCAGGTTCAACGCCACGGTGTTGTTGCGGTCCTCACCGCCGGCCATCGCAAACACCTCGCCTTGCACAAACTCATGCTTGATGGTTTGGGTTTTGTCCCAAGCCAAAAACTGCGCAGCCGTCATCCGCTGCTGTTTGAGGGCATATCCCACGGCGCGCTCCGACACATGGTGGCTCATGCCGTCCAGTCTATAGGGGTGCCCCCTAGAATACGAGGCTCCCGAGGAGCGTTGCGACGGCGGCTTTGCAAAAAGCCCGCTGCCAGGCTCGGGGCGGCGCAGTGGGCACAAGCTGCTGCGCCAGACAACGGCGCTCACCCCCCGCTTGATTGCCAAGCGCACCGGGTGAGCCGGGGCGCCGCGTCAAGCCAATTGACGCGAGCCGCCCGCCATGCCTGATACGTCCTCAGCCCAACATGTCCCCGCCATGCGCCTGGCTGGCCTGGAGCCTGTGGCCATTGGCACTGGCAGCCTGTTTGTCAACATCGGCGAGCGCACCAACGTCACCGGCAGCAAGGCTTTCGCCCGCATGATCCTGGAAGGGCGTTATGAAGACGCGTTGAGCGTGGCCCGCCAGCAGGTGGAAAACGGTGCCCAGGTCATCGACATCAACATGGACGAGGCCATGCTGGACAGCGCCGCCGCGATGGACCGCTTCTTGAAGTTGATTGCCGGTGAGCCCGAGATTGCACGCGTGCCCATCATGATCGACAGCAGCAAGTGGAGCGTGATCGAGACCGGCCTCAAATGCATCCAGGGCAAGGGCATCGTCAACAGCATTTCGCTCAAAGAAGGCGAGGCCGAGTTCAAGCGCCAGGCCACGCTGCTGCGGCGTTATGGCGCGGCCACCGTGGTGATGGCGTTTGATGAAAAAGGCCAGGCCGACACCTACCAACGCAAGGTGCAGATCTGCGAGCGGGCGTACCGGATGTTGGTAGATGAGGTGGGTTTCCCGCCCGAGGACATCATCTTCGACCCCAACATCTTTGCCATTGCCACCGGCATTGAAGAGCACGCCAACTACGCGGTCGATTTCATCAACGCCACGCGCTGGATCAAGGCCAATCTGCCGGGCGCCAAGGTGTCGGGTGGGGTGAGCAATGTGAGTTTCAGCTTCCGCGGCAACGAGCCGGTGCGCGAAGCCATCCACACCGTATTTTTGTACCACGCCATCCAGGCGGGTATGGACATGGGCATCGTCAACGCCGGCATGGTGGGCGTGTATGACGACCTGGACGCCGACCTGCGCGAGCGGGTGGAGGACGTGGTGTTGAATCGGCGTGAGGATTCGACCGAGCGCCTGCTGGAGGTGGCCGAAAACGTCAAAGGCGCGGCCAAGGACGACAGCCTGCGCCTGGCCTGGCGCAATAACACGCTGGATGGGCGGCTCAGCCATGCGCTGGTGCATGGCATCACTGACTTCATCACCGAAGACACCGAGGCTTGCTGGCAGCGCATCTCAGGCGAGGGTGGCCGCCCGCTGCACGTGATCGAAGGCCCGCTGATGGCCGGCATGAACATCGTGGGCGACCTGTTTGGCCAGGGCAAGATGTTCTTGCCGCAAGTGGTGAAAAGCGCGCGGGTGATGAAGCAGGCGGTGGCCCACTTGCTGCCCTACATCGAGGCCGAGAAAAAGCTGTTGGTCGATGCGGGCGGGGATGTCAAACCCAAAGGCAAGATCGTGATTGCCACCGTCAAAGGCGACGTGCATGACATCGGCAAAAACATCGTCACGGTGGTCTTGCAGTGCAACAACTTTGAGGTGGTCAACATGGGCGTGATGGTGCCCTGCCAGGACATCCTGGCCAAGGCACGGCTGGAGGGCGCCGACATCGTGGGCCTGTCTGGCCTGATCACCCCCAGCCTGGAGGAGATGCAGCATGTGGCCGCCGAGATGCAGCGCGACGAGTGGTTCCGCAGCCGGCAGACCCCGCTGCTGATTGGTGGCGCCACCTGCAGCCGGGTGCATACCGCCGTCAAGATTGCGCCGCACTACAGCGGGCCGGTGGTCTACGTGCCTGATGCGTCACGCGCAGTGGGTGTTTGCGCTGATCTGCTGAGCGACGAGCGCGCCGCCAAGTTCATCGCCGACCTGGAAACCGACTACGACCGGGTGCGCGCGCTGCACGCCAGCAAAAAGGCCACACCGCTGGTCACGCTGGCCGCAGCGCGGGCCAACAAGTCGGCGGTGGACTGGGCCGGCTACACCCCGCCGGCGCCAAAGTTCATCGGCCGCCGCGTGTTCAAGAACTATGACCTGGCCGAGCTGGCTACCTGCATCGACTGGGCGCCGTTTTTCCAGACCTGGGACCTGGCCGGCAAATTCCCCGAGATCCTTCGCGATGACGTGGTGGGTGCCGAAGCGGTGCGCGTGTTCAGTGACGGCAAACGCCTGCTGCAGCGCGCCATCGAGGGCCGCTGGCTGCAGGCCAACGGTGTGATCAGCCTGCTGCCGGCCAACACGGTGGACGACGACACCATCGAAATTTACGCCGACGAGCGCCGCAGCCAGGTGCTGCTGCGCTGGAGCCCGCTGCGGCTGCAGACCGAGCGGCCGGTGGTGGACGGCCCGGCTGGTCAAAAAATCAAGCGCGCCAACCGTTGCCTGGCTGATTTCATCGCACCCAAAGGCATGAAGCCCGACTACATCGGCCTGTTTGCCGTCACCGCCGGGCTGGGAATCGAGAAGAAAGAAAAGCAGTTCGAGGCCGACCATGATGACTACAACGCCATCATGCTCAAGGCTCTGGCCGACCGGTTGGCCGAGGCCTTTGCCGAGCGCCTGCACCAGCGCGTACGCACCGATTTGTGGGGTTACGCGCCCGATGAAGCGCTGGCTACCGCCGAGTTGATCAAAGAGCAGTACCGCGGCATCCGCCCCGCACCGGGCTACCCGGCCTGCCCGGACCACAGCGTCAAGCGCGCGATGTTCGAGGTGCTGGACGGCGCCGACATCGGCATGGGCCTGACCGAGAGCCTGGCCATGACGCCGGCGGCCAGCGTGAGTGGTTTCTACCTGGCGCACCCCGAGGCGGTGTACTTCAACGTCGGCCGCATCGGGGACGACCAGTTGCTGGACTGGGCAGCGCGGCAGCACATCGCCGCCGACGACGCCCGCCGGCTGTTGGCGCCAGCGCTGGGCTGAGCGCGGCCTGACGCGCTGGGAGTGTGGGCGGCAGAACGAAATCGGCTGCAACGGGCGGGGTCGAGTCCCACTTTGTCGGGGCTTTTCGTGGCGTACCTACGGGTACGCGCCTCAAGTCCGGGCGCAATTTGGGCTCTCGCCCCACCCGTTTCGCTTCGACGCCCTGGCCTGGACCCCGCTGAACCTGCCCAACCCGGTGCTGCCGGTGTCGCTGGCACCGGACAACGCCAGCCTGGCGCCGCAAGCCGCAGGCCCACCCGCCAGCCTGCTGGAGATCAGCGCTACCGGGTGTGCCACCACCTTGTCCCAGGTGGCGCAGTTCTACAGCCGCGGTGGCAACTTTGCCAGCAACACCATCGCCGATCTGGCTGCCGGCATCCAGCCCCTGGGCCTCAGCGCCAGCGAGAACACATCGCTGGTGGTGTTTCTCAAATCCCTGACTGACAAGCTGGGCCTGAAGCAGCAGGGCAGCGGCCGTTTTTGGTGCCAGCAGTGCGTTGCCACACCTGCAATTCAGGGGGGTGGCGGTTGCCGCGCCGCATGTACATTTAAAACAGGTATTGCCTTATTTATCATTTCAGTGGCCGTCGTGGGTGCGTAGCACCACTGCTGCGCTGCTGGGGTTTGAGGAGCTCACGCTTTGACGTCCCTGCTTGTGAAGACCACCATCAGCCTGGCGCTGGCCGCCCTGGCCGCGCAGGCCGGCGCCACCGGGTCTGGCTCCAGCCCCGCCGCCCCGACCATTGTGGCCACCTGGAACGCGGCCGCCCTGGCCGAGGTGCGGCTGGGCCGCCTGGCGCCACCGGTGGTGGCGCGTGCCCTGGCCATTGCCCACACCTGCATGTATGACGCCTGGACCGCCTACCACCCCAGCGCGTTGGGGGCTGTGGTGGCGCTGCCGCGCCGGCCGGTGGCCGAGCACACGGCGGGCAACAAGGCACGCGCCGTCAGCCACGCGGCCTACGGCTGCCTGCTCAATCTGTTCCCGGCCGGTGCGCTGCGGCTGCAGGCGGTGATGGCCAGCCAGGGCTTTGATGCCACCGATACCAGCACCGGCCTGGGCACGCCACAAGGCATTGGCAATGCCGCGGCCGCCGCCGTGATCGCCAGCCGGCGCAACGACGGCGCCAACCAGTACGGTGACCTGGCCACCGGCGCTTACGCCGACTACACCGGCTACCTGCCCAACAACGGGCCGATGCCGTTTTGCCTGCCCAGCATTGCCGGGCTGTGCAACCTCAACGTGAGCGACCCCTACAGTTGGCAGCCACTGACCAACAACCTGGGCGTGGTGCAGCGTTTTGTGGCACCGCACTGGGAGCGGGTCAAGCCGTTTGCGTTGACAGCCGCCACCCAGTTTGACAACCAGCCGGCTGCCGCCGCTGGCCCACGCTATTTGCAAAGCCCGGGCCTCTACCGGGCCGATCTGGAGGAGATCCTGCGTGTCAGCGGCGGGCTGGACGCGCAGCAAAAACTCATCGTCGAATACTGGGCCGATGGCCCGGCGTCCGAGCTGCCACCCGGCCACTGGGGCCTGTTTGCCCAGCATGTGTCGCAGCGTGACGGCAACAGCATCGACGAGGACGTGAAGCTGTTTTTTGCGATGCACAACGCCTCGTTTGACGCCGGTATCGTGGCCTGGCACATGAAGCGCAAGTACAACGGCGTGCGGCCCATCACCGGGCTGCGCTACTTTGGCACGGGCTACTCGGTGTTTGCCTGGGGTGGCCCCAACCAGCCCAACCAGCTGATCGACGCCGGCAAATGGTCGCCCTACAACCCGGGCAGCAACCTGACACCGGCATTCCCGGGCTGGGTGTCCGGCCACGCCACCTTCTCGGCCGCCAGCGCGGCAGTGCTACGCGCCTTCACCGGCAGTGACCAGTTCAACTTCTCTACCGTGATCCAGGCCGGCTTTGGCCGGGTTGAGGCCAACGTGCCGGCCGTGGCCACCACGCTGAGCTACCCCACCTTCACCGCGGCGGCCAACGAGGCGGCAGCATCGCGCCTGTATGCCGGCATCCATTTCGCGGACGACAACAGCGTGGGCCTGGCGCTGGGTGACCTGGTGGGCAAACAGGCCTGGGCCAAAGCGCAGTACTTGTTTGACGGTGGCCTGGCCAGCACCAACAGCAGCCAGGCCACGGCGGGCGACACCAAAAGGTTGTCGTGGATGCACGCGGTGGACGACCGCAGCAACCGGTTGCTGTTGGTTGGTGTATCGACCACCGATGACAAAAACACGGCACGCAGCGTGAGCTTTGCCGGTCTGCCCCTAACCCGGCTTGCTGCGCAGAACGGCCCACATAAAGACAACCGGGTGGAGTTGTGGTCGCTCATCGACCCGCCCGCCGGCGCCGCTGCCGTGGTGGTGCGCATGGCACAGCGCAACGATGTGGTGGCCGGTGCGATGTCCTACACCGGAGTCAACCAGCAGGCGCCGTTTGGCATTCTTCGTGCCGGCAGCGATACCAGCATGTCGGCCTGCGTCACGTTGGCCAACGCCCCCGCCCCGCTGGTGGTCAGTGTGTTGACTGCCAACGGAGACGCAGGCAGTGTCAGCGTCGGGCCTGGTCAGAGCACTGGCTGGAACGCCGGCAACACAACGGCGTCCTTGTCCAGCAGTCTGCTGGTTTCCACCGATGTGATCGGCCTGGGTGCCTGGGGCCCGGGGGCGCCGGTGGCCAACATCTGCCACAGCCTGGCGCGCGCCAAGCGTTGGTCCATGGTCGCCGTGCCGCTGCAAGCGGCGTTCTGACCCAGCACAGGCGGGCCTGGCCGTGCCCCGGCGGGTCTGGCCAGGCCCCGGCCGATTCTGGCCGTGCATCAGCCAGCACGGCGCATGACAACCTCAGCCAGGCTGCCCCCCACCCGCACCGTTGCCCTGCTCTGAGCCACCGTCACGCCGCAGCCGGCCGGTGGCGGTGCAGCTCAGCCGCAGCCAACTGACGCGGGTGCTGCTGGTCGTGGGCTCTGTGGGCGGCCGCATGCGCTCACGCGTGGCCGGCCTGCGGTTGACACTGTCGCTGGGCTTCAGCTCGGCAGCGGTGTGGGCGCTGGGAGTGCTGGGAGCGCTGGGGCCGCTGGGGCTGCTGGGGCCGCTGGGGCCGCTGGTCAAGGCCAACGGTATTGGCGCCCGGTTGCTGGCGATGGCGGGCATCTCGGCGTGTACCGCGCTGGCCTTGCCGGCGCTGCCGGATGACGGCTTGACGGTGCCGGCGGGTGGCAAGCCGGCCTCGCCTGGCCCAGCAGACGCCGCAGCCCGGCCGGTTTAAGCCCCCGGCAGCGCGCGCCGGTACTGCATCGCCTCGGCCAGGTGGGGCAGGCTGATGTGCTGGGCACCGGCCAGGTCGGCAATGGTGCGGGCCACCTGGATGGCGCGGTGCAGGCCACGGCCGGTCCAGCCCAGGTGGCTGGCGGCTTGTTGCAAGAAGCGGCTGGCGGCAGCGTCCAGCGGACACATGGCGTCGAGTTGCGCGCCGGCCAGCCTGGCGTTGGGGCCACCCTGGCGCGCCATCTGCACCGCATGTGCCTGCGCCACCCGGGCTGCCACCACGGTGCTGGCCTCGCCCTCGGGCAGGGCCAGCATGTCGGCCGGCGCCACCGCGGCCACCTCCACCTGCAGGTCGATGCGGTCCAGCAGCGGGCCGCTCAGCTTGCCCTGGTAACGCGCCACCTGGTCGGGGGTGCAGCGGCATGCGCGGCCGCCCACACCTGACCCCAGCCAGCCACAAGGGCAGGGGTTCATCGCCGCCACCAACTGGAAGGCGGCCGGAAATTGCGCCGAGCGTGCAGCCCGGGCGATGGTGATCTGGCCGGTCTCCAGCGGCTCACGCAGGGCCTCCAGCGCGGCGCGCGGGAACTCGGGCAATTCGTCCAGAAACAGCAAACCGCCATGCGCCAGTGAGATTTCACCCGGGCGCGGCGGTGATCCACCGCCCACCAACGCCACCGCGCTGGCGGAATGGTGCGGCGACCTGACCGGCCGGCGGCGCCAGCGCGTGGCATCAAAGCCCCCTGGCGCCAGGCCTTGTAGCGCGGCACTGGCCAGCGCTTCGTCGTCGTCCATTGGCGGCAGCAGGCCGGCCAGGCGCTGCGCCAGCATGGACTTGCCACTGCCCGGCGGCCCCACCATCAACAGCGAATGGCGGCCGGCGGCGGCCACCTCCAGAGCACGTTTGGCGGCGGCCTGGCCACGCACATCACGCAAATCCTCGGTGGCGGGCTGCAGGCTGGCGGCAGGGGCCTGGGCCACGGCCAGCGGCAGGGCGGTGTCACCGGCCTGCATGGCGCGGGTCACGTCCAGCAGGTGGGCGGCGCCACACACCCGCACCAGGCTGGCGCGGGCGGCCTCTTGGGCACTGGCCTGGGGCAGCACCAGGGTGCGGCCCTGGCCACCACGTTGCAGCGCCAGCGCCAAGGCCAGTGCGCCGCGCACCGGGCGCAACTCACCCGCCAACGACAACTCACCGGCAAACTCACAGCCCGCCAGTTTGGCCGCATCCAGCAGGCCGGCCGCGGCCAGGATGCCCAGCGCGATGGGCAGATCAAAACGGCCAGATTCCTTGGGCAGATCGGCCGGCGCCAGGTTGACTGTGATGCGCTTGTTGTGCGGGAAGGCAAAGCCCGAATTCACCAGCGCCGCACGCACCCGCTCGCGCGACTCTTTGACCTCGGTGTCGGCCAGCCCCACCAGCGTGAAGCTGGGCAGGCCGTTGGCCAGATGCACCTCCACCTGCACCTCGGGGGCGGCCAGGCCGTCAAGTGCGCGGCTGGTGATCACGGCCAATGACATTGCGGGGCATCCGGTACGCCGTGCTGCAGGCCCGGCTTGCGGCGGCGATTGTGCCCGCCCACTGCCCCCGCTCCCCGTTCCCCTCCGCCCGCCGCCCGCCGCAACAGACGGGTGCATGGCACCGGACCAGCCGCCGCACGCCGCACCAAACAAGGGCTTTTGATGCGATGTCACCGAGTTGGTGCGTTGAAAAATGGTCTGGCGCACCAACGCATGCCTGCTGATGGGGCCTGGCCCGGGCCGCAGTGCCTGCGCTGGTGCATGGCACGGAAGCTGCACTGGGGTCCTCCAACCCCCACACCGCAACCGTTCGGAGACTGACCCATGAAGCTCAAATTCGCCGCCTTGTCCGCACTTGTCGCCATCACCGCCCTGCCCAGCGCCGTGCAGGCCGAGGACGCACCGTCCACCAGCTTCAACGTGGGTGTGGTGTCTGACTACCGCTACCGCGGCATCTCGCAAAGTGGCCTCAAGCCGGCGCTGCAAGGCGGCATTGACTACAGCAACCCGAACGGCCTGTACCTGGGCACCTGGCTGTCGACCATCAAGTGGATCAAGGATGCCGGCAAGTTGGTGACGCCAAATGTGGACTCCGGCAACACCCCGGCCGAGTGGGATCTCTACGGTGGCTACAAGGGTGAGATCACCAAAGAGTTGACCTATGACGTGGGCGGCCTGTACTACCTGTATGTCAACAACAAGACCGGCAACGTTCCCGCCAGTCTCGCTGGCCCCAAAGGCGCCAACGCCAACACCTTCGAGTTGTACGGCGCGCTGACCTTCGGCCCGATCACGGCCAAGTATTCGCACTCGCTGACCGACACCTTTGGTTACGGCAAGAGCAAGAACAGTGGCTATCTCGATGTCACGGCCACCTTCGACCTGGGCAGCGGCTTCAGCCTGGCCCCGCACGTGGGCCACCAGACCATCAAGAGCTCCAACCCGTCGGCGGCTTACACCGATTACTCCCTGACCCTGAGCAAGGACCTGGGCAGCGGCTTCTCGGTCACCGCCGCTGCAGTGGGCACCGATGCCGACAAGACGGTCTACCTCCGCCCCGACGGCAAGTTCACCGGCAAGTCCGCCCTGGTGGTGGGCGCCAAGTACAGCTTCTGATCCCACCACCGCCTTGCACCGGAGACGACCATGAAGATGGTGACTGCCATCATCAAGCCTTTCAAGCTTGATGAAGTTCGTGAAGCCCTCAGCGCCATTGGCGTGCAAGGCATCACGGTGACTGAAGTGAAGGGTTTTGGCCGCCAGAAGGGCCATACCGAGCTGTACCGCGGCGCCGAGTACGTGGTCGACTTTCTGCCCAAGGTCAAGATCGAGGCTGCCGTGGACGACGCCGTTGTCGACCGGGTGATCGAGGCCATCGAGTCCTCCGCCCGCACCGGCAAGATCGGCGACGGCAAGATTTTTGTCTCGACGCTGGAGCAGGTGGTGCGCATCCGCACCGGCGAGACCGGCAAGGACGCGCTCTGACCCGCCACGCTGCCGCGCCCTGCGTCTGCACCCCATAAAACAAGCACGAAAGACAGACAACCATGAGAAAGCTCCTCGCTTCGCTCGCCCTCGGGTTCGCCGCCCTGGGGTTTGCCGGCGGCTCGCTGGCCCAGAACGCCGCCGCGTCTGCGCCCACCGCCGCCACGGCAGCCGCACCTGAGGCCTCGGCACCTGCCGCACCCGCACCTGCGGCTGCTACCACCCCGACGCCGCCAGCAGCGGCCTCCGCTGCTGCACCCGCAGCGTCCACCCCGGTGGCCAACAAGGGCGACACCGCCTGGATGCTGGTCTCCACCCTGCTGGTCATCATGATGACCATCCCCGGCCTGGCGCTGTTCTACGGCGGCCTGGTGCGCAGCAAGAACATGCTGTCGGTGCTGATGCAGGTGATGGTCACCTTCTCGATGATCGTGGTGCTGTGGGCGCTGTATGGCTACAGCCTGGCCTTCACCGAGGGCAATGCCTTCATCGGCGGGCTGGACCGGTTGTTCCTGAAAGGCCTGTTCAACGCCAGCACCGGTGAATTTGCGATGGCCGCCACCTTCAGCAAGGGGGTCTACATCCCTGAGCTGCTGTTTGCCGCCTTCCAGGCCACCTTTGCCGGCATCACCTGCTGTTTGATCGTTGGCGCGTTTGCCGAGCGCATCAAGTTCAGCGCGGTGCTGCTGTTCTCGGCGCTGTGGTTCACCTTCAGCTACGCCCCGATCGCCCACATGGTGTGGTTCTGGATGGGCCCGGACGCCTACGCCAGCAAGGCCGTGGTCGACGCGATGAACGCCAAGGCCGGCCTGCTGTGGCAGTGGGGCGCGCTGGACTTTGCCGGCGGCACGGTGGTACACATCAACGCCGCTGTGGCGGGCCTGGTGGGTGCATTCATGATCGGTAAGCGTGTGGGCTACGGCAAAGAAGCGATGGCGCCGCACAGCCTGCCGCTGACCATGGTGGGCGCTGCCATGCTGTGGGTGGGCTGGTTTGGCTTCAACGCCGGGTCGGCGCTGGAAGCCGGCAACTCGGCCGTGCTGGCCTTCATGAACACCTTCACCGCCACGGCGGCTGCGGTGTTGGCCTGGTGCCTGGGTGAGGCCATGCACAAGGGCCGGGCGTCGATGCTGGGTGCGGCGTCTGGCGCGGTGGCTGGCCTGGTGGCCATCACCCCGGCGGCGGGCAATGTGGGCCTGATGGGTGCCATCGTGATCGGCTTCGTCGCTGGTTTTGCCTGCTTGTGGGGTGTGACTGGCCTCAAGCGTTTGCTGGGCGCTGACGACACGCTGGACGTGTTTGGCGTGCACGGCGTGGGCGGCATCGTGGGTGCGCTGCTGACCGGTGTGTTCAACAACCAGTCGCTGGGCGGCCCGGGCCTGGTGTCGGACTGGGTCACCGCCACGGTGTCCAGCAACCCGATCTTCGACCAGGTGCTGATCCAGGCCAAGGCGGTGGGCGTCACCATCATCTGGTCGGCCGTGGTGGCTGCGGTGGCCTTCAAGATTGTTGATCTGGTGATCGGTTTGCGTGTCTCGGAAGAAGAAGAGCGCGAAGGCCTGGACATCAGCTCACACGGCGAGACGGCTTACGCGAAGTAAACACCGCCGTGCCAGCCAGCCCGCGCTGTGGGCTGTGCTGGATGCGGACAGGGGCTGCCTTCGGGCAGCCCTTTTTTGTTGGCGCGCCTTCTTCGGCTGGTTTGTCAACGCGTGGCGTGGCGCTTGCCAACGGGTAGGGCAGCCCCATCTGCCAGAATCTTTTGCACCGATTCCTGCAACCAGGCACGCCCATGGTCCCCCACCTCATCACTGCGCTCACCGGCCCGATCAACGACCTGGAAGCGCGCATCCTCGACTCGATGCCCGCCATCGAGCGCTGGTTCCGGCTGGAGTGGATGGAGCACACCCCGCCCATTTACTCATCGGTGGATTTGCGCAACGCCGGCTTCAAGCTGGCGCCGGTGGACACCAACCTGTACCCGGCCAGCTTCAATAACCTGACCCCGGCCATGCTGCCGCTGGCGGTGCAGGCGGCGATGGCGGCGATCGAGAAAATCTGCCCCGAGGCCAAGAACCTGCTGCTGATCCCCGGGCCGCTGATCCGCAACACCTTTTACCTGAGCAATGTGCAGCGGCTGGTGCGCATCTTTACGCAGGCCGGCCTGAACGTGCGGCTGGGCACGCTGGACACCAGCATCACCCAACCCACGCCGGTGGCGCTGCCCGACGGCACGGCGCTGGTGCTGGAGCCGCTGCTGCGCAACCGTGGCCGGCTGGGCCTGAAGGATTTCGACCCCTGCACCATCTTGCTCAACAACAACTTGTCGGCCGGTGTGCCCAAGGCAATCGAGCACCTGTATGAGCAATACCTGCTGCCGCCGCTGCATGCCGGCTGGGCCAAGCGGCGCAAGCTGCAGCACTACCAGGCATATGAAGAGGTGGCCAAGAAGTTTGCCAAGCTGCTGGGCATGGACCCGTGGCTGATCAACCCGATGCATGCGCTGTGCGGCCGCTTTGACCTGGGCAATGCGGCCGCGCTGGACGCGCTGCAGGTGCCGGTGGACGCCCTGCTGGGCAAGGTGAGGCGCAAGTACAAGGAATACGGCATCAATGAAAAGCCCTTTGTGGTGCTCAAGGCCGATGGTGGGCTGGACCAGCTGGGCCCCGTCACCGTGCGGGACGCACGGGACCTTGGCGCTGCCATCCAGCGCGCCGCCGGCCGCATGGGTGTGGCGCTGGCCGATCTGGTGGCAACCGACCTGATCGTGCAAGAGGGTGTGCCCACCCACGAGCGTGTCAACGACGCCGTGGCCGAGCCGGTGGTCATGATGATTGACCGCTATGTGGTGGGTGGCTTCTACCGCGTGCATGCCGAGTTGGGCATCGACGAAACCCTCAACGCACCCGGCGCCAGCTATGTGCCGCTGGCCTTTGCCGAGAACCACACCCTGCCGCACGCCGGTGACAAGCCCGGCGCCAGTGCGCCCAACCGTTTCTACATGTACGGCGTGATCGGCCGGCTGGCCATGCTGGCCGCCAGCTACGAGCTGGAGGCCACCGACCCAGAGGCCGAGGTCTACGACTGAGGGGGTGCAGCGGGGCCGCCGTCAAGCCCTGTCCGTGCTGTTGTGGTGCCAATGTTGCCGGCCTGTTGCTGAGTTGCCGCACCGCAGCATCCCGGGCGCACAATCCGCGCTTTCGGCTTTGAGGCAGCGCACAACCCGCTGCCCCGCGTTGTGAGCACCGCAAACGCCCCCAAGACCCCGGCCGCCCTGGCCGCACTCACCCTCGGCGCCCTGGGCGTGGTGTACGGCGACATCGGCACCAGCCCGCTGTACGCCCTCAAAGAAGTGTTCCACGGCGGCCATGTGGCCACCACCCAGGCCAACATCCTGGGCGTGTTGTCGCTGATCTTCTGGACCATGACGATCATCGTCTCGGTCAAGTACGTGGTGCTGATCCTGCGCGCCGACAACAACGGCGAGGGCGGCCTGATCGCCATGCTGGCGCTGGCCATCATGGCCGTCAAAGACCAGCCCCGGCTGCGCAGCGTGTTGATGACGGTGGGCCTGTTTGGCACCGCCATTTTTTATGGTGACGGTGTCATCACACCGGCCATCTCGGTGCTGTCGGCGGTGGAGGGCCTGGGCGTTGCGGCACCGGCGCTCAACAGCGCGGTGATACCGATCACGCTGGTGGTGTTGTTCGGGCTGTTCTCGGTGCAGCGTTTTGGCACCGGCGGCATCGGCAAGTTTTTTGGCCCGATCACGCTGGTGTGGTTTGTGGTGCTGGCGGCCCTGGGTCTGCCGCACATCCTGGCCAACCCGGCGGTGCTGGTGGCGCTCAACCCAACCTACGCCATCGCCTTTTTTGCCCACAACCCGGTGGTGGCGTTTGTCGGCCTGGGCGCGGTGGTGTTGTGTGTGACGGGTGGCGAGGCGCTGTATGCCGACATGGGCCACTTTGGCAAAAAACCCATCCGCATTGCCTGGTTTGCCTTTGTGATGCCGGCGCTGGTGGTCAATTATTTTGGCCAGGGCGCGATGCTGCTGGCCAACCCCGAGGCCGTCGTCAACCCGTTTTTCCTGATGGCGCCCAAATGGGCCCAGTTGCCGCTGGTGCTGCTGGCCACGGCGGCCACGGTGATTGCGTCGCAGGCGCTGATCACGGCCGCCTTCTCGGTCACCAAACAGGCCATCCAGCTGGGCATCCTGCCGCGCATGATGGTGCGCCACACGTCGGTGCGTGACACCGGGCAAATCTACGTGCCCTTTGTCAACTGGGGCCTGTTTGTCTTCATCGTGCTGGCGGTAGGCTTGTTCAAAACGTCCAGCAACTTGGCCTCGGCCTACGGCATTGCGGTGACGCTGGACATGACCATCACCACCGTGATGACCTTCTTTGTCATCCGCTTCGGCTGGAAGTACCCGCTGCTGCCCAGCCTGCTGGCCACCGGTTTCTTCTTCATCATCGACATCACGTTTTTTGCATCCAACATGCTCAAGCTGATCGCCGGCGGCTGGTTCCCCATCGTCATCGGCATCGGCATGTTCACGCTGATGCTGACCTGGGTGCAGGGCCGCAAACTGATGGGTGACCGGTTGCGCGACGAGGCCATCGACCTCAACAGCTTTTTGGAAGCGGTGTTCATCAGCCCGCCAAAAAGGGTAGAGGGCACGGCGGTGTTTTTGTCCGGCGAGGTGGGCCTGACCCCCAACGCGCTGATGCACAACCTGAAGCACAACAAGGTGCTGCATGAGTACAACCTGTTTGTGGCCGTCAAGCAGCATGAGGTGCCGTGGGTCGGCTTCAACAAACGCATCGAGATGCAGCCGCTGGGCCACGATTGCTGGCAGGTGGTGCTGCACTTCGGTTTCAAGAACGACCCCGACGTGCCCGAGGCGCTCAAGCTGCTGAGTGACCGCGGCATCCCGCTGCCCGACATGGACACCAGCTATTTTTTAAGCCGCGACATCGTCATCCCCACCTTCGGTGACGGCATGGCCATGTGGCGCGAAAAGCTGTTTGCCAGCATGCACCGCAATGCGTCAGCGGCGGCTGACTTCTTGAACCTGCCCAGCAACCGGATCGTGGAGCTGGGGGCGAAGGTGGAGATTTGAGGGGGTGAGCCTTGCGGTTGGTATGCCAAGGCTGCCGCGAATTTCAACG